>JBDSEV010000068.1:0-101343 GCA_039919885.1 Chitinophagaceae bacterium | reverse complement strand
AGGAATAACTCTGGTACAGGTAGAGTTTTTCATAAAAGCCGTGCGGCGATTTAGCATGGGTGGGATAATGGTCATCAAAAAATTTCTGTACGGCGGCTTCGTCATTTTTATTGCGCGCATGACCATTCCTGATATACCAGCTATAGAGTAACAACGAGAGGTTGGAAAGCTTGCTGATTTGCATCAACCGATCCGTCACCTCATCGGCCTCGGACGTCAGTTGTTCGGCCCTGTCCTGCATACTGCGCGTAATATGCAGGGCCTCAATTTTTTTCTCCAGGAAGATGACCTGCTGCAGGTAAGTGAACTGGTGATTGTCGCGCGCCACCTCTTTCATCTTGTCCAGGATCTTGAGGCTCTGCAGGTATAGTCCCTTATTGTACAATATGCGGGCGTAATCCATCTGCTCATGCAGCTGAATATCAATATTGTCCTCATGTTTTATCAGCCGCAGACTGGCCAGCACCTGCCGGTATAAATGGGCCTTGCTGTTGGAAAGCTGCTGCTTCTTGATAGCAGGATTTTTTTTCAGCAGTAATTCTTCGTCGTAGTGATCCATTTTGTCGATCGCATCAAACAATTGCACCACTTTCAGGTCTTCCCCGCCCGTATTTCGGCCCACGTACAGCTTAAAATTGCGCTTTTCGCTCTTTTCCAGCGATTTAACAAGTTGAAACAGTGCATCTGTTGATCTGTTGGGCATCGTAATAAATAATAGTAAAAGCCTTGACTGGCTTGCATTTCAGCGAAAATTGACCACCTTACACAGTGTAAAATGACCCTAATTTAGGTTTTCAGGCCAAAAATACCTTGCCTATTTTTAGGGGGCAGGTTGATTGACTGGTAAAGATACCAAGCAAACTAAATTAATCCTTCTGCATCTTTTACCTCATCCAACGTTTTTTTATGGCCGACAACAAAGTGTTCATTTTTGATACCACGCTGCGCGATGGTGAGCAGGTACCCGGCTGTAAGCTCAATACCACGGAAAAAATTGAACTGGCGCTGGAGCTGGAAGCCCTGGGGGTTGATATTATTGAAGCCGGCTTTCCTGTATCAAGCCCGGGCGATTTTGAATCAGTCGTGCAAATTTCCAAAATTATTAAAAATGCCACTGTGTGCGGTCTCAGCCGCGCTGTGCAGAAAGACATCGAGGTTGCAGCAGCCGCATTGAAGGATGCAAAAAGACCGCGCATTCACACCGGTATCGGAACTTCAGATTTTCATATAAAGTCAAAATTCAATTCCACCCGCGATGAAATTCTCTCAAGAGCCGTTCAGGCGGTAAAATGGGCAAAGAATTTTGTAGATGACGTGGAATTTTACGCGGAAGATGCCGGCAGAACCGACAACGACTACCTGGCAAGGGTGGTGGAGGCGGTAATTGCAGCGGGGGCTACTACTGTTAACATTCCTGACACAACCGGCTATTGCCTGCCTAACCAATACGGCGAAAAGATTGCATGGCTGGTGAATCATGTTCCAAACATTGACAAGGCTATCATTTCCTGCCACTGCCACAACGACCTGGGGCTGGCTACCGCCAATTCCATTGCAGGGGTGATGAGCGGCGCAAGACAAATTGAGTGTACCATTAATGGCCTGGGCGAACGTGCCGGCAATACGTCATTGGAAGAAGTAGTAATGGTGTTAAAACAACACAAGCAACTTGGGTTGTATACGGATGTTAATTCAAGAATGCTCAATCCGATCAGCAGGCTGGTAGCGGACACCATGCGTACCGCTGTACAGGTGAACAAGGCCATTGTGGGGGCGAATGCGTTTTCTCATTCATCCGGTATTCACCAGGATGGCTTTTTAAAGGATTCCCTGACGTACGAAATAATTAACCCGGAAGAAGTCGGCGCCGATGGTAGCAAGATTGTTCTAACGGCAAGGAGTGGCCGCAGCGCACTGGCACACCGTTTTCACAAATTAGGGTATGAATATTCCAGGAACGACATAGATGAATTATATCAGCGCTTTCTGCAGGTGGCAGATACGAAGAAAGAGATTAATGAGGAGGACCTGCACCAACTGGCCAGGGCTTATGGGTCGCAACCGGTAACAGCTTAGTGATTTTCTCATGACTTATAGTTTTGGTAGGCGTGGCGCTTCTGCGCCATGCATTTTTTTAAAAAACAGCGATGGCAAAAACATTATTTGAAAAGATTTGGGACACGCATGTTGTCAAAACCATTGAAGGCGGCCCCTCCGTTTTGTATATCGACAAACACCTGATTCATGAAGTAACCAGCCCCCAGGCTTTTAACGGATTGAATAAACGAGGTATTAAAGTGTTGCGCCCGAAACAGGTGGTGGCTACAGCGGACCACAATGTACCCACCATCAACCAGCACCTCCCCATCAAAGAAGAATTATCACGTTTGCAGGTAGAAGCGTTACAAAAGAATTGCGCAGAACACGGAATCGAATTGTATGGCCTTGGACACCCGTTCCAGGGCATTGTGCATGTTATAGGGCCTGAACTCGGCATTACCCAACCGGGTATGACCATTGTTTGCGGCGACAGTCATACCTCAACCCATGGCGCTTTTGGAAGTATTGCCTTTGGAATTGGTACCAGCGAGGTGGAAATGGTAATGGCCACCCAGTGCCTTATGCAAAGCAAGCCGAAACTGATGCGTATCTGCGTAGACGGTCAGCTGAATAAAGGCGTAGTAAGCAAAGACATCGTTTTATACATCCTGGCCCGGATTTCGGCCAGCGGCGCCACCGGATATGCAGTTGAGTTTGCCGGCTCTGCCATCCGTGCGCTTTCCATGGAGGCCCGCATGACCATTTGTAACATGAGCATAGAAATGGGTGCGCGTTGCGGTATGATTGCGCCTGATGAAACAACTTTCAGTTATATGAAAGGCAGGCCGTTTGCACCGCAGGGTGCCGACTGGGATAAAAAACTGGCCTACTGGCACACATTAAACAGTGATGCGGGTGCTGCTTTCGATAAAGAAATCTTTATAAAAGCCGAAGACATTGAGCCGATGATAACTTATGGCACCAATCCGGGGATGGGCATTGGCGTTAGTGGGCATGTGCCGTCCTTAGATGAAATTGAAGAAAAGGAAAAGCCGTCGTTTGAAAAATCGCTGTCGTACATGGGCTTATTGCCCGGTGCCGGCATTAAAGGCAAGGCGGTGGATTATGTTTTTATAGGAAGTTGTACCAATTCACGAATAGAAGATCTCAGGATGGTCGCTTCTTTTGTAAAAGGCAAACAGAAAGCGGCAAACGTAGAAGTATGGGTAGTGCCCGGCAGCAAACAGGTAGAAAAACAGGCCATTGAAGAAGGTATCGATAAAATCTTTGAAGCAGCCGGATTTATGCTGCGCCAACCGGGATGCAGCGCTTGCCTGGGTATGAACGAAGACAAAATTCCCGCAGGTAAATATTGCATTTCCACCAGCAACCGCAATTTTGAAGGAAGACAAGGGCCAAATGCACGGACCTTCCTGGCGAGCCCCTTAACGGCAGCACTGGCAGCAATAACGGGTGTGGTAGGCGATGTACGGGAATCTTTATCGTAACCCTTGTTATGCGCTCTATGAGCAGTGTGGCGGGTAGCAACTTTAAAGTTTCGGGATTGATGACTGACTAATAAAAAAACAATGGGAAAAAGTATAAATATTATCAATTCATCAGCGGTTCCTTTAAACATGGAAAACGTAGATACCGATCAGATCATACCTGCGCGGTTTTTAAAAGCCACCAGCAGGGACGGATTTGGAAAAAACCTTTTCCGCGACTGGCGCTACGAGAACAATGATGACACGAAACCAAAAATGGATTTTCCGTTGAATGATCCAAAATATAAAGGCAGCATCCTGGTAGCAGCGAAAAATTTTGGTTGCGGGTCGAGTCGCGAACATGCCGCATGGGCAATCAAAGATGCTGGATTTGATGTAGTGGTGAGCAGTTTTTTTGCTGACATTTTTAAGAACAATTCACTCAATAATTTTTTGCTGCCGGTTACAGTGAGCGAAGGGTTTCTGCAGCAGGTGTTTGCAGCCATAGAAAAGGATGCGGCAGCGCAGCTGGAGGTAAACCTGCAACAACAGACTATTAGCATACCATCTACCGGCGCACAGGAAACATTTGATATTAATAATTATAAAAAAACATGTTTACTGAACGGGTATGATGATATTGATTACCTGCTGAACATGAAAGAAGAGATCAGCCGGTTTGAACAACAAATAGCTTAATCCACCCACCTAAACCAGTTATGAAAAAAAACATTGCAGTCATTAACGGAGACGGTATCGGACCAGAAGTAACCCGCCAGTCCATTGCAGTACTGGATGCAGTGGCGGAAAAATTCGGCCATGCGTTTCATTATTCACATTGCCTCATGGGGGCCGTAGCCATTGATGCTACCGGCAACCCGCTGCCGGATGAAACCATTGAAATTTGTCTTGAAAGCGATGCCATTTTATTCGGCGCCATTGGCCACCCGAAATACGACAATGACCCTACGGCAAAAGTAAGACCGGAGCAGGGACTGCTTAAACTGCGTAAATCATTGCAGTTGTTTGCAAACATTCGTCCCATTAACACGTATCCCGCATTGCATCATTTATCTCCGCTAAAAAGCAAACAGCTGGAAGCGGTTGATTTCGTTATTTTCCGGGAGCTGACCGGCGGTATTTATTTTGGAAAAAAGGAAACCAACGAAGATCAATCGTGGGCAAGTGACGAATGCAGCTACAGCAAAAATGAAATTGAAAGGGTAGCGCACCTGGCATTTAAACATGCGCAGCAAAGGCGTAAAAAATTAACCCTGGTAGATAAAGCCAATGTACTGGAAACATCCCGGCTATGGCGCAAAGTTGTGCAGGATATTGCGCCGCAGTATGCGGATGTAAAAGTTGATTTCTTATTTGTGGACAATGCTGCCATGCAGATCATTCTTAATCCTAAACAGTTTGATGTTATTCTTACTGAGAATATGTTTGGAGATATCATCAGCGATGAAGCAAGTGTGATTACCGGTTCGTTGGGGCTCCTTCCTTCTGCTTCTGTAGGCAATGCGGTTGCCTTGTTTGAACCCATTCATGGTTCTTACCCGCAGGCTGCCGGTAAAGATATCGCTAACCCGCTGGGGTCTATCTTGTCTGCCGCAATGATGCTGGATCATTTTAACATGCACAAAGAAGCGGAGCTGGTACGGGAAGCGGTTGACTGGACGCTCATGAACGGGTTTGTTACCAAAGACATTGACCCGTCTAATTTTTATTTTACCACCACCATTGGTGAACTCATAAGTGATTACGTAGCTGATCGTATTCCGGATAAGGTGAATAAAGGAAATATTGAGTTGCGGAAGTCGACGATTATCTAAGTTGTAAGTTGTAAGTATTAAGTATTAAGGCTGCCGGCCAACTTATCACTTACCACTTAAAACTTTTTAAAAAAGTTCTTTGTTTATTTCGGATTGGAAGTGTACTTTTACTGTACACTCAATCTTTATGTTGAAAAGCAGTTTATATAATGTTTCACCGATAGCCGCGCTGGTGGTTATATTGGTAGTCATTATTATTCCTGCACTGCATGGAGGAGGAGCCAGCGTATAAAACGAATTCGTTAAAAATACAGCCACCCGCCTCCAACGAGGCGGGTTTTATTTTTTTACGATTGATTGGTAAAATTTACCTGGCAGCGATACACGAAATAAACAATGATAACAGTCTCCGCAAGAGGCATAAAATGAAACATGATGGCTTCCTATTATAACGACAACACGGTTTTATTCCTGGATGGTGCATTTGTGAAAGCAAGTGAAGCAAAAGTGGATCTGTATAGTCAGTCGCTGCATTATGGCTACGCAGTATTCGAAGGTATCCGGTCTTATAAAACGGTGAGCGGGGCCACGCGGATATTTAAAGAACAGGAGCACTTTGCACGTTTACAACATTCGGCGGAGGCATTAAACCTGCCTTATGCGTACGATGCCGCCGCGCTGATTGCTGCAACCTATGAACTTCTGGAAAGAAATAATTTGCAGGATGCCTATATACGTCCTTTGGTATATGCACCTGCCAACATGAGTTTTGTAAAAAATACACTGTCACACCTTACTATACAGGCTTGGGAAATGGCGCCTTTTTTGGGTGATAAATTATTGCGTGTGATGACGTCTTCGTTTCAACGACCCAATCCAAAAGGATTTAAAATAACGGCGAAAGCGTCTGGACATTATGTTAATTCAATTCTGGCCAGCCAGGAGGCAAAAGCAAATGGTTTTGATGAAGCACTGCTTACAGACATGCATGGGTTTGTAGCGGAAGGACCTGGCGCCAACATGTTTTATGAAAAGGACAACCAACTATTTACCCCTTCCACCGGTAATATATTGCCAGGTATTACAAGAGCCACAGTATTTGAAATATGCGAAGAACTGGGTGTGTCAGTTACAGAGAAACAAATTACTACTGACGAAGTAAAAGGTGCAGATGCGGCATTCTTCTGTGGTACGGCTGCGGAAGTGATAGGATGGGAAAGTTTTGACGATACCACCTTTAAAAAAGAATGGAACAATACAGTGAGTAAACAAATCCAGGTGGCCTATGCGGCAAGGGTAATTGAAAAACCGTTTACCGCATCACCCAATAGCCTGACAAAAAATTTAAAAGGCGTTTTGGTATGAGCAATGACTGGTTAACGATGAAACGTTGGCCGGCGCCGTTCTTCCAGTTAACAATGCAATAATAGCGCGGTGGATTTGCAAGCGAATGCGCCCAATAAAGATATCCAGCCGAAGTGTGCGACGCAAGGATGTTGAACAACATTTAAATGTTAGGACAAAAAAGAAAACAACAATGGGAACGGAATTAAATAAGTATTCGAAAGTTTTAACGCAGGATACCACGCAACCGGCTGCACAGGCTATGTTGTATGGAATTGGCTTGACGGACGACGATTTGAAAAAAGCGCAGGTGGGCATTGCCAGTATGGGTTACGATGGCAACACCTGTAACATGCACCTGAATGATCTTGCGAAAGTTGTAAAGCAGGGTGTATGGGACAATGACCTGGTGGGACTTATCTTTAATACAATCGGTATCAGCGATGGCATCAGCAATGGCACCGATGGTATGCGGTATTCGCTGGTGAGCCGCGACCTGATTGCAGACAGCATTGAATCCGTTTGCGGTGGCTTTTATTACGATGGACTGATTGCTTTGCCCGGCTGCGATAAAAACATGCCCGGCTGTATTATGGCCATGGGCAGGTTAAACCGTCCTTCTATTATGATCTATGGAGGCTCTATTGCACCCGGTCATTATAAAGGTCAGGAATTAAATATCATTTCTTCTTTTGAAGCGCTTGGACAAAAAATAGCCGGTAAATTAAACGATGAGGATTTTAAAGGAATTGTAATGAATTCTTGTCCGGGTGCCGGCGCCTGCGGCGGTATGTATACGGCCAATACTATGGCCAGTGCCATTGAGGCTTTGGGTATGAGCTTGCCGTATTCTTCCAGCAATCCTGCGGTGAGTGGCGACAAACATGATGAGTGCCTGCATGCAGGAAAAGCAATCCGTATACTACTTGAAAAAGATATTAAGCCTTCAGATATTATGACCCGCAAGGCATTTGAAAATGCCATTACGGTCATCATGATTTTGGGTGGCAGCACCAATGCGGTGCTCCATTTAATTGCAATGGCAAAAAGTGTTGATGTGGCACTTACGCAGGATGATTTCCAGGCAATCAGTAATAAGACACCGGTACTGGCCGACTTTAAGCCAAGCGGAAAATACCTGATGCAGGAACTGCATGCGCATGGTGGTGTACCAGCGGTAATGAAATATTTGCTGGATAAAGGTTTATTGCATGGTGATTGTTTAACGGTTACGGGCAAGACCCTCGCAGAAAACCTTAAAGAGGTGGTTGCCATTAATTTTGAAACACAAGATATTTTATACCCGCTGGAACGACCATTAAAAGCAACCGGCCATTTACAGATTTTATATGGTAACCTGGCGGAGAAAGGAAGTGTGGCAAAAATTTCCGGTAAGGAAGGAGAAAAATTTACCGGTCCGGCACGCGTATTTGACGGCGAAAAAGATTTGGTAGCAGGTATATCCTCTGGCAAAGTAAAAGCAGGTGATGTGGTGGTAATAAAAAATGAAGGTCCGAAGGGCGCACCGGGTATGCCGGAAATGCTCAAGCCAACGTCAGCTATTATCGGCGCAGGCCTGGGTAAATCCATTGCTTTAATTACAGACGGCAGGTTCAGCGGGGGCACCCATGGCTTTGTGGTGGGCCACATTACACCGGAGGCCTTTGATGGCGGGCTGATAGCTTTTGTAGAAGACAATGATATTATAGAGTTGGATGCCGTCAACAATACCATTAACCTCAAAGTAAGTGAGGCTATTATTGCGGCAAGAAAGCAAAACTGGAAGCAACCCGCCCTGAAAGTTACAAAAGGGGTGCTGTTTAAATACGCAAAATCGGTCAGGGATGCCAGTGAGGGATGTGTAACGGATGAATGAGCCGGTTTCCATATAATAAACTGATTATTTAGCAACGCAAAAAACGACATTATTATGAGCAGCATAACCGAAATAAACAAAAAAATAAAGCCAGCGCATTCGGCGGCGGAACAGCAGTCGCTGGAAGTAACCAAAGCCCCGCCGGTTTCGGTTACGGGTAGTGTAACAGGATCGGTGGCGGTGCTGGAGGCTTTTATTGCCGAAGGCGTGGAAACTATTTTTGGTTACCCGGGCGGCGCTATTATGCCCATTTACGATGCTCTGTATGATTACAACGAAAAACTACAGCATATCCTGGTGCGTCATGAACAAGGCGCCATCCACGCGGCGCAGGGTTATGCACGCAGTTCCGGTAAAACCGGTGTGGTGTTTGCCACCAGCGGGCCGGGTGCAACCAACCTGGTAACGGGGCTGGCAGATGCCATGATTGACAGTACACCGGTAGTGTGTATCACTGGGCAGGTATTTGCGCATTTACTGGGAACCGATGCTTTCCAGGAAACAGATGTGATAAATATTACCACGCCCATTACAAAATGGAACTACCAGGTAACGGACGCTACGGAAATTCCGGAAGTACTGGCCAAAGCGTTTTATATTGCCGGCAGCGGCCGGCCCGGCCCGGTACTAATTGATATTACCAAGAATGCGCAGCTGCAGAAATTTGATTTTGCCGGCTATAAAAAATGTTCCTACATCCGGAGCTACCGCCCCAGTCCAATTGTACGCAAAGAATATGTGGAAGAAGCGGCTAAGCTGATCAATGAAGCCAGGCGTCCTTTTGTTATTTACGGACAGGGCGTTATTTTGGGCAAAGCCGAAAAAGAATTTGCGGCATTTATAGAAAAGGCCGGCATTCCTGCTGCCTGGACAATCATGGGCATGAGTGCCATACCCACCGATCATCCGCTGGGGGTTGGTATGCTGGGTATGCACGGCAATTACGGACCGAATGTATTGACCAATGAGTGTGATGTGCTGATAGCAATTGGTATGCGTTTCGATGACCGTGTAACAGGCCGGCTGGATAAATATGCTAAACAGGCCAAAGTCATTCACCTGGATATTGATCCTTCGGAAATAGATAAGAATGTGAAATCAACTGTACCGGTTTGGGGCGACTGCAAAGAAACATTGCCAATGCTTACCAAAATGGTGGATAAGAAAGTGTATCCGGAATGGTTGCAACAGTTCAGGGATTACCAGCAAAAAGAAGAGGACAAGGTTATTCATGAAGAATTAAATCCTTCCACGGAAATACTTACCATGGGAGAGGTGATAAAAGAATTGAATACGCTAACAAAAGGCAACGCCATCATTGTAACGGATGTGGGCCAGCACCAGATGGTGGCCTGCCGGTATGCAAAATTTAACCAGAGCAACAGCAATATTACAAGCGGTGGTTTGGGAACGATGGGTTTTGCTTTGCCAGCTGCCATCGGCGCAGCGTTTGGCGACCCTTCCCGACCAACGGTGGCCATTATCGGGGATGGCGGTTTTCAAATGACGTTGCAGGAACTGGGTACCATTATGCAGTTTAAACCCCACGTGAAAATCGTAATTCTCAACAACCAGTTTTTAGGAATGGTGCGCC
Organism: Chitinophagaceae bacterium; assembly: GCA_039919885.1. Classification (GTDB taxonomy): domain Bacteria; phylum Bacteroidota; class Bacteroidia; order Chitinophagales; family Chitinophagaceae; genus JACMLD01. The sequence continues at coordinate 91,227 of JBDSEV010000068.1, read as the reverse complement.
AGTGGCAGCAGTTGTTCCATGAGAAAAGGTATTCGTTTGTTGACATTACCAGTCCCGATTTTGTGCAGGTAGCCAAAGGGTTCGGCATTCCGGGGAAGAGCATTTCGAAGCGGCAAGAAGTGGTCGCTTCCCTTAAGCAGATGCTGGAGCATGAAGGAAGTTTTTTACTGGAAGTGATGGTAGGCAAAGAGAACAATGTATTTCCGATGGTACCACAGGGACGCGGGGTGGCGGAGATTATTTTGAGTAAGGAAGAGTTGTAGTAAAATCAAAATTCAAAAGTAAAAAGTAAAAAGCAACGCGGGGACGCAAAATCAAAAGTAAAAAGTAAAAAGTAAAAATGCAACGCGGGGACGCAAAATCAAAAGTAAAAAGTAAAAAGTAAAAAAGCAGCGCGGCAATTATAATTAAAAATAAAAGAACCATGCGGAAAATCCTTTTTAATTTTGACTTTTGACTTTTTAATTTTGACTTTTGATTTCTAATTTAAAATTTACATTTTTTAATTTCTAACAATGCACAAGGAAGAGTATACCATATCAGTTTATACAGAAAACCACATTGGGTTACTGAACCGTATTGCGATTATTTTTTCGCGCAGGAAAATTAATATTGAAAGCCTCAACACGTCGCCTTCTGAAGTGCCGGGCATTCACCGCTTCACCATCGTTATTAATGAAACCGAAGAAGTGGTAAAGAAGCTGGTGCGCCAGGTGGAAAAACAAGTAGAGGTATTGAAAGCTTACTACAATACAAATGAAGAGATCATCTGGCAGGAACTTGCTTTGTATAAAGTTCCTACCGAGGTAATTGCCGAGGAAGTAAAAGTGGAACGCCTGCTCCGCCAGCATGGTGCCAAAGCAGTGGTGATACGCAAAGACTATACGGTATTTGAAGTGGCCGGTCAGCGGGAAGAGACCAACAACCTCATCAAAGTGTTAGAACCTTACGGACTGATAGAATTTGTTCGCAGCGCACGGGTGGCTATTATAAAAGCATCCAATGGTTTCCATGAAAAACTAAAGGAATTTGAAGCATTGAAACCAGGTGCTGAAATCGTGAAAAATGAATTCCTTAACCAGCAGGAAGAAGTGTTCTCCATGTAAATTTCATATTAAAAAATATAACTGAAACGCTTTTATTAAACAATGCTGAGAACTGAGAACAGCACAAACTCGTTAAACGCTTTTTCTCTTTCAAACTCTTAGCCCAAAAAACACAAGATGGCAAAACTAAATTTCGGCGGCACGGAAGAAAACGTAGTAACTCGTGATGAGTTTCCGCTGGCAAAAGCACAACAGGTACTGAAAAATGAAGTGGTAGCAGTGATTGGTTATGGCGTACAGGGACCGGGCCAGGCGCTTAACCAGAAAGATAACGGCATTAATGTAATTGTTGGTCAGCGTAAGAATTCTAAAAGTTGGGATAAAGCCGTACGCGATGGTTTTGTACCGGGCGAAACTTTATTTGAAATTGAGGAAGCGCTGCAGAAAGGCACTATCATTTGTTATTTGCTGAGCGATGCCGCCCAGATAGCCATGTGGCCAACTGTAAAGAAAAACCTCACCCCCGGAAAAGCCTTGTATTTTTCGCACGGCTTCGGTATTACGTTTAAAGAGCAGACCGGCATCGTTCCGCCGCCGGATGTAGATGTATTTTTAGTAGCGCCAAAAGGTTCGGGTACCTCATTGCGCCGCATGTTTTTACAGGGCCGTGGCTTAAACAGCAGCTATGCCATTTTCCAGGATGCTACCGGAAAAGCAAAAGATAGGGTAATTGCCTTAGGCATTGCCGTTGGTAGCGGTTACCTGTTTGAAACCGACTTCCGCAAAGAGGTATACAGTGACCTTACCGGCGAACGCGGTACACTGATGGGCGCTATCCAGGGTATTTTTGCAGCCCAGTACCAGGTACTGCGCGATAAAGGCCATTCTCCTTCAGAAGCATTCAATGAAACCGTAGAAGAACTGACGCAGTCCCTGATGCCGCTGGTAGCAGAGAACGGCATGGACTGGATGTATGCCAATTGTTCTACTACTGCACAGCGCGGTGCGCTCGACTGGTGGAAAAAATTCCGTGATGCAACAGCACCGGTTTTCAAAGAGCTGTACGAAAGCGTTGCTGCCGGAAAAGAAAGCCAACGCAGCATAGACAGCAACAGCCAGGCCGATTACCGCGAAAAGCTGGATGCAGAATTGAAAGAATTACGTGAAAGCGAAATGTGGCAGGCAGGCAAAACAGTAAGAAGCCTACGCCCAGAAAATCAGCAACCTGCTGAAGCCAAAGATAAGAAGCTGGCACAGGCAGTGAACTAACCATACATGACATAAAAAAAACGCAGGCGCATAACAGTACCATTACTTGTCTTGTCTCCTGCGTTTTTTATTGTTAATAGACGAAGCACCCTGAATTTTTCAATACCGTATAATACATGAACACGATAACGCCCGCACCTGTACAGTTAGATTATGCCCAGGCTGCTGAACGGCTGAAGAAAATAGTCAACCGGACACCTTTAACCCTGAACCAAAACCTTTCACGGCAGTTTCGGTGCAACGTCTACCTCAAAAGAGAGGATCTGCAGATTGTAAGATCCTATAAATTGCGGGGGGCTTATAATATGATGAGCAGCCTGCCCACCGATCAGTTGCAGAAAGGCGTGGTTTGCGCCAGTGCCGGTAACCACGCGCAGGGATTTGCGTATAGCTGTAAAAAACTGAATGTAAAAGGTGTGGTGTTTATGCCCATCATTACCCCCAACCAGAAAGTACACCAGACAAAAATGTTTGGAGAAGATTTTGTAGAAGTAAAATTAACCGGCGATACGTTCGACGATTGCGCGGTAGCCGCAAAAAAATACACCGTTGAACATGGCATGGTGTTCATTCCGCCATTTGATGATTATAAAATAATTGAAGGCCAGGCAACGGTAGGGGTGGAGATACTGGAAGACCAGCCCCATATTGATTATTTGTTTATACCTGTTGGCGGTGGTGGCTTGAGTGCAGGTGTAGGGTCTTACTTTAAAACTTTTTCTCCCAATACCAGGGTAATAGGGGTAGAACCTGCGGGCGCACCGGCTATGTATGAATCCAAACTGGCAGGCAGACCGGTAACACTTGAAACCATTGATCGTTTTGTAGACGGCGCCGCCGTGAAAAGAGTTGGGGATATCACTTTTTCTATTTGCAAGGACGTACTGCACGATGTGCACCTGGTGGCCGAAGGAAAAGTATGTACTACCATTTTAAGGTTGTACAATGAAGAAGCCATTGTGGTGGAACCAGCAGGGGCTTTATCCATTGCCGTGCTGGATGATTATGCCGAAGAAATAAGGGGCAAAAATGTTGTCTGCATTGTAAGTGGTAGCAACAACGATATTGACCGGATGCAGGAGATAAAAGAACGCAGCCTGCAGTTTGAAGGCTTGAAGCATTATTTCCTGGTGCGGTTTGCGCAACGCCCCGGCGCACTGAAGGAATTTGTAAATCATGTATTGGGACCGAATGATGATATTACACGTTTTGAATACATGCAAAAGCACAACAAGGAGACGGGGCCGGCGCTGGTGGGCATCGAATTAAAAGCACGGCAGGACTACGATATACTCGTTAAGAACATGCAACACTACCAGATAAATTATACAGAGCTCAACAAAAACGACAACCTGTTCGGTTACCTGGTCTGAGTTGGCCTCCAGCTGTTATCATGCTGAAATAATTCAGGTTTACACAGCGGTTATTTGCTGATGCAAAGTACCAAAGTCAAATTTACCCGGCGCAGCAAAGCAGGTTTTGCAACCCGCACAACTGCGCATTTTCCCAATTTAAAGTTGCGACCAATAGTTGCAACAATGCCGGTGAAATATCACTTACAACTATCGTGGTTTGCGGTTGTTATATAAGCCCCGCGTTGCTAATAATCCGTGGGAAAATTGTTGCGGTAATTGGGTATATTTTGTCTATTTTTTTGTATTTTTAATCGATTGCTTGCTTGCTTCTTAATATCCATGTAGAAAAACCACCTTCTGATTGAATTTTATCTAACAAAACTGTCTTTACATGGCAAGCAATACCGGTTTGTACTCCCCTGAATTTGAGCGTGATGCGTGTGGTATTGGCTTCGTGGCCAATATCAAAGGAAACAAGAGCCACCAAATAGTTTCTGATGCACTGACCGTACTGGAAAACATGGAACACCGCGGCGCCTGTGGCTGCGAAAGTAATACCGGCGACGGTGCAGGTTTGATGATCCAGACACCCCATGAATTTTTCTTTGATGAATGCATAAAACTAGGCGTGCACCTGCCTGCATTTGGCAGGTATGGCGTAGGCGTTATTTTTTTCCCGCAGGAGATACGCTTGCGCGAAGAATGCCGCGATATCTTTAACCGTTCTGCAGAGAAGCTTGGCCTCGAAATCATCGGTTACCGAAAAGTGCCGGTAAATCGTGAAGACATTGGGCCAACTGCCCTTAGCGTAGAGCCGGAAATGGAACAGGTCTTCATCGCCTGCCCCGATCACATCAGCAATTCAGATGATTTTGAACGTAAATTATTCGTGCTGCGTAACTATGCCAGTCATACCATCACCAACTGCGTAAGAAAAGACAGCATTGGTTTTTATGTGGCCTCCCTCTCCTATAAAACAGTCGTTTATAAAGGGCAGCTAACGAGCATGCAGGTTCGCCACTATTTCCCCGATCTAAACAACAAGCGGGTGGTATCTGCATTTGGGCTGGTACATTCGCGGTTTGCCACCAACACGTTCCCCTCATGGAAATTGGCACAGCCATTCCGGTACATTGCGCACAACGGTGAAATCAATACGCTCCAGGGCAACCTGAATTGGCTTAAAAGCAGCGAACATGCATTTTCATCGCCGTTTTTTACCAAGGAAGAGATGGAAATGTTGTTACCGATCATCACTGCTGACCAGTCAGATTCGGCGTGCCTCGATAACATGATTGAGCTGCTCACTTTCACGGGTCGTTCGTTGCCGCATGTGATGATGATGCTGATACCTGAAGCCTGGGATGCCAATGAACAAATGGATCCTGTTAAGAAAGCTTTTTATGAATACCATGCCTCCATTATGGAGCCGTGGGACGGGCCCGCTTCCATCTCGTTTACAGATGGTAAAATGATTGGCGCTACCCTGGACAGAAATGGTTTACGGCCCTCCCGTTATTGTGTTACCAACGACGACCGCGTGATCTTGGCTTCCGAAGCCGGTGTTTTAACGGTAGATCAAAAAACCGTTATAGAAAAAGGCCGTTTGCAGCCGGGTAAAATGTTTGTGGTGGATATGGAGCAGGGGCGTATTATCAGTGATGACGAATTAAAATCAACAATATGTTCACAGAAGCCATACGGCGACTGGCTGAATCAGTATAAGATTCGCCTGGAAGAACTGGAAGAGCCCAGGGTTGCGTTTACGCATTTGTCGGACAGTTCCATTTCCCGTTACCAGAAAGCATTTGGTTACAGCGCAGAAGACATCGAAACCATCATCAAGCCAATGGCGCTGGATGGCAAAGAGCCCATTGGCTCTATGGGCACGGACATACCGCTCGCCGTACTGAGCGATCAGCCGCAACACCTCAGCAGTTATTTCAAACAGTTGTTTGCGCAGGTAACCAATCCGCCAATTGATCCGATACGCGAACGCATGGTAATGAGCCTTGCGGCATTTGTGGGCAACAATGGTAACCTGCTGGATGAAGATCCAAAGCATTGTCATACGGTAGCACTAAAACACCCGATACTCACCAGTACCGAACTTGAAAAATTGAGAAGCATCGATACCGGTATTTTCCAGGCTAAAACATTGCAGACTTATTTCCGGGCAGACGGCAAACCCGGTTCGCTCAAAGCCGGGCTCGACAGACTTTGTCGCTATGCAGAAGATGCGGTACACGATGGTTTTGAGGTTTTGATTTTATGCGATCGTGCGGTAGACTCCGACCACGTGGCCATACCGAGCCTGCTGGCCACTTCCGCGGTGCATCATTATCTTATACGTAAAGGCCTGCGCGGGCAGGTAGGTATAGTGGTGGAAGCCGGGGACGTTTGGGAAGTGCATCATTTCGCCTGTTTGCTGGCATTCGGTGTTACGGCCATCAATCCATACCTGTCTTTGGCCTCTATCCGCAACATGAAAGTGAACAATGAAATTGATACAAAGCTTTCATGGGAAGAGCTGCGCAAAAATTATATTAAAGCAATCAACGACGGGCTGCTAAAGGTGTTTTCCAAAATGGGAATATCTACTTTGCAGTCGTACCAGGGCGCCCAAATTTTCGAAATACTCGGTCTCAATAAAGAAGTGGTGAACATGTACTTTACGGGTGCAACTTCGCGTATCGCCGGGGTAGGGCTGGACGAACTTGCCAAAGAAGCCCTGGCCAAACATTACTTCGCTTTCAGCAAAAAAAATGTACCGGTAGACAGGTTGCCTGCGGGCGGTATCTACCAATGGAAACGCAAAGGAGAATTTCATTTGTTTAATCCGCAAACCATTCACCTGTTGCAGTATTCCACGCGGATGAATGATTACAATACTTTTAAAAAATATACAAAAGCGGTTAACGATCAGAGTGAGAAAGCGGTTACACTGCGCAGCATGTTCCGGTTTAAGCGCAACCGTCCTGCTATCTCAATCAATGAGGTAGAACCTGCAGAAAATATTTTCAAACGTTTTGCTACCGGCGCAATGAGCTTTGGTTCCATTTCATGGGAAGCGCATACTACGCTGGCCATTGCCATGAACCGGCTGGGCGGCAAAAGCAACACGGGCGAAGGCGGGGAAGACGAGAGACGGTATGAAAAACTGCCCAACGGAGATTCCATGCGCAGTTCCATCAAACAAGTGGCCAGCGCCAGGTTTGGCGTTACCAGTTTATACCTTACGGAAGCCGATGAACTGCAGATAATAATGGCACAGGGCGCCAAGCCGGGTGAAGGCGGTCAGCTGCCGGGTTATAAGGTAGATGAATGGATAGGGAAAACGAGGCATTCTACCCCGGGTGTTGGCCTGATATCGCCGCCCCCGCACCACGATATTTATTCAATCGAAGACCTCGCACAGTTGATTTTCGATCTTAAAAATGCCAATCGTGCTGCACGGATCAATGTAAAATTAGTTTCCAAAGCCGGGGTGGGTACCATTGCCACCGGCGTAGCAAAGGCAAAAGCAGATGTAATCCTGATAGCCGGTTTCGATGGCGGCACAGGCGCTTCACCCATCAGTTCGGTGAAGCATGCGGGCCTTCCGTGGGAGCTCGGATTGGCAGAAACCCACCAGACACTGGTAAAAAACAAATTGCGCAGCAGGGTAATTGTACAGGCAGACGGGCAGATGAAGACAGGCCGCGATATTGCCATTGCCACGTTGCTGGGTGCGGAGGAATGGGGCGTTGCCACGGCTGCATTGATCGTAGAAGGATGCATCATGATGCGGAAATGCCACATGAACACCTGTCCTGTTGGCGTTGCCACGCAGGATCCGGAATTAAGAAAAAGATTTACCGGCGACCCGGACCACGTAGTAAATTTCTTCAAATTTATGGTGCAGGAATTCCGGGAAATTATGGCCGACCTGGGTTACAAAACGGTGAATGAGATGGTGGGACAAGCAGAAGACCTGGAAGTAAGGCCTGGTATTACCCACTGGAAATACAGCAAGCTGGACCTGTCGCCTATCTTATACAAAGAGCCAGCTTCGGCCTATACGGGTATCTACAACCAGGAAGCCCAGGACCACGGACTGGATGGCGTACTGGACTGGAAACTACTGGAAGCGGCAAAACCCGCTATTGAGCAGCAGCAGCGTGTAGTGGCCTCTTTCCCCATCCGCAATATAGACCGCACTGCGGGTACCATTTTATCTAACGAGATTACAAAAAAATACAAGGCAGCGGGCCTGCCGGATGATACCATTCATTTCAATTTTACAGGTACTGCCGGGCAAAGTTTTGGTGCATTTAATACCAAAGGGGTTACGCTGGAACTGGAGGGAGACGCAAACGATTATTTCGGTAAAGGGTTAAGCGGCGCCCGGCTGATAACGTATCCTTCGAGGGAAGCAACATTCATTGCTGAAAACAATAGCATTATCGGTAATGTAGCTTTTTATGGCGCTACTTCGGGTGAGTCTTTTATACGCGGTAAGGCAGGGGAAAGATTTGGTGTGCGTAACTCGGGCGCCAATGTAGTGGTGGAGGGTGTAGGCGACCATGGCTGTGAGTACATGACCGGCGGACAGGTAATCATACTGGGCGATACGGGAAGAAACTTTGCAGCGGGTATGAGCGGTGGTATCGCGTTCGTCTATGATGTGAAAGGAAAATTTGCGGAGAACTGCAACCGGGAAATGGTGGATCTTGACCCGCTGGACGAAGAAGATGCGGCTTTGCTGAACGACATGATTACGAAACACTACGCATATACCGACAGCACGGTGGCAAAATTTGTACTGGATGATTTTGACAACCAGTTAAAGAATTTTGTAAAAGTATTTCCGAAAGATTATAAGAAAGTACTCAGCGAAAAGAAAAAACAAAATGCAGCGATTAAAATTCAAAAGTAAGAAGTTAAAAGCCAACAGCTTTTTAATGCGTTATCCAGGAGAAAATTAGAAAAGGCTGATACGCTGGCCATCCTTGCGGCCACGGGTTATTTTTACTTTTTACGTTTTTGAACATATTTAATAAGGTATAGAAATGGGTAAACCAACGGGCTTTATGGAATTTACGCGGGAACTGCCGGGCAAAAAACCTGTGCAGGAGCGCTTGCAGCATTACAATGAGTTTATTGAACGGTATTCAGATGAAAAACTGAACCAACAGGCGGCGCGCTGCATGGATTGTGGAATACCTTTTTGTCACAGTGGTTGCCCGCTGGGAAATGTTATTCCGGAATTCAACGATGCGGTCTACCAAAAGAACTGGCAGGAAGCATATGGCATTTTAACTTCTACCAATAACTTCCCGGAGTTTACTGGTCGTATTTGTCCGGCCCCGTGCGAGAGTGCCTGTGTACTTGGCATCAACCAGCCAGCCATTACGATTGAAGAAATTGAGAAACATATTATTGAAATTGCATTTGACAAGGGTTTTGTAAAAGCAAAAAAACCAAACATCCGTACTGGTAAGAAAATAGCGGTGATTGGTTCCGGACCCGCAGGAATGGCTGCTGCAGCGCAGTTGAACTATGCGGGTCATTCGGTAACGGTATATGAAAGGGATGATGCCCCGGGAGGTTTATTACGGTACGGCATACCCGATTTTAAGTTGGAAAAGTGGGTGGTAGACCGCAGGATACAACTGATGGAAGAAGAAGGTGTTGTCTTTGTTTGCAATGCAAACGTGGGAGTGAATATTAGCATTAATGACCTGCTGCGGGAAAACCACGCCATTGTGTTGTCGGGAGGATCTACGGTGCCACGCGATCTCAACATTCCGGGCAGGGAACTGAAAGGAGTATATTATGCGATGCAGTTTTTAAAACAGCAGAATAAAAGAAATGCGGGGCGTGACCCATTTGCCAATCCGGAAATAGAAAGCAATATTTACCCGGAAGATTTATTGGCCACCAGCAAAAATGTGGTGGTGATTGGGGGCGGCGATACCGGCAGTGATTGTGTGGGTACGTCTAACCGGCACGGGGCAATTTCTGTTACCCAGTTTGAACTGCTTCCAAAACCGCCGGACGGCCGGACAGCCTATATGCCCTGGCCTTCTTACCCCATGACCCTGAAAATATCCAGTTCGCATGAAGAAGGTGCAGAAAGAAGATGGGCGGTGGCTACGAAAGCCTTTGTGGGAGATGAAAAGGGCAACCTGACGGGATTAAAAATTGTGGACCTGGAGTGGAAAACCGGGCCCGATGGGCGGGCGGCACAGTTTACGGAAGTGCCGGGTAGTGAGCGGGAGATTCCCTGCGAACTTACTTTGCTGGCCATGGGTTTCGTGCATCCGCTGCAACAGGGGTTACTGGCAGAACTGGGCGTTGACCTGGATGACCGGGGCAATGTAAAAGCCACCGAAAAAGCGTATCAAACCAATATTGCTAAAGTATTCACCGCCGGAGATATGCGGCGGGGGCAGAGCCTGGTGGTTTGGGCCATCAGTGAAGGACGGGAGTGTGCCAGGAAAATAGATGAGTTTTTGAATGACGGCGTATCAATCCTGGAAAGTAAAGACCAAAACCTCATTCTGGCCTTATAAGCCTCTGACCACCCAAAAAGACAAATTTTGAAGCCACTGAAAAAGTGGCTTTTTTTAGGTCTAATCATATTATAAATTAATAATATATGATTGATAAAGCGATATAATTAGGAAATATAAAATATTTGTAGAAAAATAAATAATGATGAAAATTTCTATTTGAACGCGATGTGATTTGTGGATAACTTGAAGATCAATTAGATAGATCAAAACTTTTTAAACGGCGGTAGAATGAAAAATTGTATTAAAAATAATTATATATCAACATTTTACTTTTATTCGATCGTTTTAATTTATTTTAGCTAAATATTATTAAATGTTTACTATTTCTCTTATTACTTTAACTAAAAACTAATGCAATGCTAAAACTGACTTTAAAAAGGGTGCTTCCGTTTTTCGTTTTAACCATCGTTTCCGTCGTTGCGATTTTTGTTAAGCCGGACGCTGTTTTTGATGGTTCAAAAGTTTACAGTGGCTCCGACATTGCCTGGATCATAGTAGCCACCGCGCTGGTGTTCCTGATGACCCCTGGGTTGGCTTTTTTTTACGGTGGAATGGTAAACAGGAAGAATGTACTGTCTACAATGATTAAAAGTTTTGTTGCTGCCGGTATCGTAAGTATCCTTTGGCTGGTTTGCGGCTTTAGCATGTCTTTCGGGCCTTCCATCAACGGTATTATCGGAGACCCAACCACCTTTGCTTTTTTCAGAGGCGTTTTTTCTTCACAGCCATGGCCGGGTGGTCCTTCTATCCCGATGCCCTTGTTTGCATTGTTCCAACTTATGTTTGCCATCATTACCCCTGCGCTGGTAGTGGGTGCGGTGGCAGAACGTATCAGGTTTACTGCTTATGTTTTGTTTATTATCCTTTTTTGTGTGTTGATATATTTCCCTGTTGCGCATTGGGCTTGGCATCCAGAAGGCTTTCTGGCTAAGATGGGTGTGCTTGATTTTGCCGGCGGAACGGTTGTACACATTACTGCCGGTTGCGCAGCACTTGCCGGCGCCATCGTATTAAAGAGGAGAAAAGCGCATATTGAAAAAATTGAAATGCATCCAGCCAATGTACCGTATGTTTTGATAGGTACCGGTTTACTATGGTTCGGTTGGTTTGGTTTCAATGCAGGATCTGCGCTTGCAGCAAATGATTTGGCTGTTTCTGCTTTTGCAGCAACCAATACAGCAGCTGCTTCGGCTGGCCTTACCTGGATGTTTTTTGATGTAATGAGAGGAAAAAAACCATCTGTACTGGGATTTTGTATTGGTGCAGTGGTAGGCCTCGTAGCAATTACACCCGGTTCTGGTTTTATTGGTGTGGCAAACAGTGCATTTGTTGGTTTTATTGCAGCCATTATATCAAACCTGGTTTGTGCATGGAAAGCGAAATCGTCACTGGATGATACGCTGGATGTATTCCCCTGCCATGGTGTAGGTGGAATGGTAGGTATGTTGTTAACCGGTGTTTTTGCGAACCATGCTGTAAATAGTGTTGTGGCGTTCGATGGTACGGTTAACCACCAGGGTTTACTTTACGGTGGAGATTTGTTTGGTCCGCAGTTTATTGGAATGGCCATTGTTGTTACCTATAGCTTCGTAGTATCATTCATCATATTCAAATTCATCAACTTCATTCTTCCATTGCGCGTAAGTGTAGAAGAAGAAGAAATGGGTCTCGATTCTTCTCAGCATGATGAGAACTATGTACAGGGAACACTGCTGGTTAAAAACAGCGACTAATCATCTTTCCAAAACGATTTTGCCGCCAGTATGAATTAAGTAGAAAAATTTATTACATAATTCATTAATAAAAAAAAGGTACGGTTACATGTTACGCTTCTGACCAAGCCCATATAACCATACCTTTTATTTAACCTTAAAATCAACTGCAATGTTAAGAAAAATCTCCTTTTCGGCAATCGCACTCGTATGCCTAATGCAAGCCAGCGCGCAGGATACCACCAAGCCCGCAGACCCTGTAAAGACCACTACTATTACCGGATCGGTAGACGTTTACTACAGGTTTAATTTCAACAATGCCCGTAAGTTCGAGGCGTTGAATAACCCCACCAGTTTCACCAATTCGCACAATTCGTTTGAACTAGGTATGGCATCGGTAAAACTGGCCCATTCTTTTGGAAAAATCGGCGCCGTGGTTGATCTCGGTTTTGGAACCCGCGCCAGGGAATTCTCTTATAATGAAGATGGCATTACACAGGCAGTTAAACAAGCTTATGTAACTTTCGCCCCGTCCAGCAAAGTGACCTTTACAGCAGGTAAATTTGCTACTCACGTAGGGTACGAGCTGCTGGATCCCCAGCTGAACCGTAATTACAGCATGAGTTACATGTTCTCTTACGGCCCTTTTTCACACACTGGCTTAAAGATGGATGTAGCGTTGTCGAGCACAGCAGGTTTTATGATTGGTATTGCCAATCCTACCGATTACCTCTCTGCTTCATTTGAAAAGAAATTTGTGCTGGCCCAGGTTCATGCGGGTTCTGCGAATGGCAAATTCACTGCTTACCTGAATTATGTAGGCGGAAAAGATACCAGTAAATTATCGCAACACCAGCTTGACCTGACCATCCTGAGCAAAATAACAGACAAGTTTGGCATTGGTGCCAATGGTACTGTAAAGTTTGTAAAGCCTGATGGCGTTAAGAGCGAAAAATGGGGTGGCGCAGCTATCTACCTGAATGTGGATCCAACGGAGAAATTCGGTTTCACCGTTCGCGGAGAAAAGTTCTGGGACAAGAAAAATGCGACGGGCTATTTCGGAACAAATATGTACGAAGTAACTGCCACGCTGAACATCAAACCAACACCGGGTTTAATGATTATGCCAGAGTTTAGGCTGGATGGCTCAAGCGACGAATATTTTACCAAGCATGATGGTGCCGGCACTAAAAAAACATTCTCTGCGCTGGTGGCTGTTGTGTATAGTTTCTAAGCCTGTAATCGGACTAAAATTCCTGAACGCTCAACAAGCCGAACGGCCTTCTCCGATTCGTCTGCGGAAAAAGTTTAGGAAAACGATTTATCACAAATATTTAGCAATGAACTTGGCGGCAGTTAACACTGCCGCCATTTTTTTTGCATAAGAAAGCGTCTGGAAGTTTCTTCACCTAAATTACCGTCCTGCGCAGCGCCGCCTGTTTCCTGCAAACTGCTTCTATCAGATCAATATTCATAATCAACTAATGCATAGTTTGCACTATATATTAGTATTAAAAATATTTGATGTTTTTTATAATTTGTTTATCCAAAATGCAAATATTTATCTCCAAATTTGCTATTTTTGCTGTGCAAGTGAGAATAAGTTATATATAATTTATTTGAATCTTAAAAAAACTGCAACTGGCTTTGTTCATTGCAGGAGCCGGGATAAATTTTCTAACTTTTTCATATAGGCAAGCAATCGTTGAGGCCGTCCATTTCCATGGATGGCCCTTTTTTTATTTTAAATTCTTTAACTAAGAACTTAGTTGTATTTTTGGTTGTGTTTAAAAATTACTTGTAAATCTTTGTCATGGTTACCAACTACTTAAAACTTGCCAGGAGAAATCTTCTCACCAATAAATTTGCCACCTTCATCAACCTGGCGGGACTTGCGGCTGGAATGGCGGTTGCTGTCCTTATCTGCCTGTGGATTTGGGATGAGATTTCTTTTAATCACTACCACAAAAACTATAAACAGATTGCCCTGGCCATGTCCGTTGAGACCATTAATGGTGTTACTACCGCCGAAAATTATGCATCTGTACCGCTGGCACAGGCGCTCCGGCAAGCATCGAACGGAGACTTTGAGAAAGTTTCGCTGGTCGCCCAGACTTCCCAGTTGATGAAAGTTGGTGATAAAAAACTGAGTGAAACGGGCTTATGGGCGCAGCCGGATTTCCCTGTGATGTTTACCCTAAAGATGCTGCAGGGCAGCCAGCATGCTTTGCGTGATCCATCCTCCATTTTGCTCAGCGAATCTACCGCAAAAACGCTGTTCGGTAACAGCGAACCCATTGGCCAGGCCATTGTGCTGGGTGACGCAATCAGCGCGCAAGTGGCGGGCGTGTATGAAGACATTCCCGGGCAATCGGATTTTAGTGGTACACAATTTTTACTTGCATGGGATAATGAAAGCAATGCGGGTGCGCAGCTTACCAACGACTGGCTCGATCATCATTTTCAAGTATTCGTGCAGCTTGGCAAGGATACGCGTATTGAACAAGTGAATGCACGCATCAGGGATATTACGAAACCACACGTGAAAGGTGCCTGGGAAGAAATCATGCTACACCCGATGGACAAATGGATGCTGTACGACAAGTTCGAAAATGGAAAGATGGTAGCCGGAAGAATGCATTTCGTATGGATGTTTGGTATCATCTGCTCCTTTGTGTTGCTGCTGGCATGCATCAACTATATGAATTTAAGCACGGCCCGCAGCGAAAAAAGGGCCAGGGAAGTAGGGGTGCGTAAAGTGCTTGGCGCCGCAAAGCAAGATTTGATTAAACAGTTCCTGGGCGAATCATTGTTGTTAACTTTCATGGCCCTGGGCTTGGCACTGGTGGTGGCACAATTATCACTCCCATATTTTAATACGTTGGCCGAAAAGGAGGTTACTATCCCTTATGCACAACCGATTTTCTGGTTAATGCTGCTTGGCTTTGTAATTGGTACCGGCCTCCCCGCAGGCAGTTACCCGGCATTTTATCTTTCCCGGTTTCAGCCGGTAAAAGTATTGAAGGGCACGTTCAGGGCCGGCAGGGCAGGGGTAAGGGCGCGTCAACTACTTGTGATCACCCAGTTTACGGTGTCTATTGCGCTAATCATAGCAACTGTCATCATTTATAGGCAGGTGCAGTTTGCCCGCGCCCGTCCCGTTGGTTATAGCCGGGAGGGGTTGGTAACCGTTAGCATGAATAACAAGCAACTGCAGCAACAATTTGATGCCCTGCGAAATGATTTGCTGGCCACCGCTGCGGTGACCAGTGTGGCGGTTTCTTCCAGTCCCTCCACGGATGTGCAAAACAGTATGCTGGGTTACGACTGGGACGGGCGCGATCCGAATTCGGTACCCATTATCGGAACCTTGTTTGTAAACGAATCTTACGGAAAAACAATTGGCTGGCATATCCTGGAAGGCCGCGATTTTTCCAATGATTTCTTAGCAGACAGCGGTGCGCTGATACTGAATGAAGCAGCAGTTGCTTTTACCGGTTTAAAGAACCCGGTGGGAAAAAACATACGATGGCATGGAAGGCAAAATCCCATTGTAGGTGTTGTGAAGGATATGGTGATGCAGTCGCCGTATACGCCTGCAATGCCTGTATTCTTTATGCTGGCACCCAATTCGCGCATTCACATTATTTCGATGCGCATTAATCCGGCAGTGAACGTCCATGATGCCATTGCAAGGATAACACCGGTGTTTAAAAAATACCGGCCAGACGCGCCTTTTGAATACCAGTTTGCCGATGACCGGTACAATTTAAAATTTGCGCGGGAAGAAACGATCGGGAGCCTGGTCACACTTTTTGCGGTATTTGCCATTTTTATTTCCTGCCTGGGCCTGTTCGGACTTGCGTCATTCATTGCGGAACAACGCACCAGGGAAATTGGCGTACGAAAAATTTTAGGCGCATCCGTATTCAGTATATGGCAGTTATTGTCGAAAGAATTTGTGGGTCTTGTGATAGTTTCAATGCTGATAGCCGCGCCTATTGCTTATTATGTGATGAGCCAGTGGTTGCAGGATTATGTTTACCGAACCGCCTTGTCGTGGTGGATATTTACAGCCACTGGCCTGGGTGCGTTGCTGATTGCATTGTTAACCGTTAGTTACCAGGCCATCAAAGCAGCTGTTGCCAATCCGGTAAAATCGTTGAGAAGCGAATAGAAAAAAACGGCAATATCGAAATGTAAAAGTGAGATATAAAAATGACCGGGTGTCTAAACCCTAAATAGCGCGATACTCGCTTTTACCCATTTTCGCATTTGTCAAATTTTCGCATTTATCACGTTGCTACCACTTCACCTTCCAAATCATAGTCAAATGCTTTAGTGATTTTTACTTGCACAAAATCGCCTACCGGAAGTTTGGTGGTGGCCTGTATCACTACTTCATTGTCCACTTCCACAGAATCAAACTCGGTGCGGCCCAGGTAGCGACCTGCTTCCTTTTTATCAATCAGCACCTTAAAAGTTTTTCCTATTTTCTCCTGGTTTTTTTCCAGCGATATTTCCTGCTGCACATCCATTATTTCCTGCGCGCGGGCTTCTTTTTCCGCGGCCGGAATATCATCTGCCAGGTCATGGGCCGAAGTATTTTCTTCGTGTGAATATTGAAAAATCCCAACCCGGTCGAAACGTTCCTCTTCCAGGAATTGTTTCACGGTTTCTACGTCATCGCGCGTTTCCCCGGGGAAGCCGGCAATCAGCGTGGTGCGCAAGCAGATGCCGGGTACTTTTTCCCGAACAGCTGCCAGCAAGTCTTTCATTTCTGATTTTGTAATGTTGCGCCGCATCGCCTTCAGCATATTGTCGCTGGCATGTTGTAAAGGCATGTCAAGGTAATTGCAAATGTTGTCCCTGTCACGCATCACATCCAGCAGTTCAAGTGGAAACTTAGACGGGTACGCATAATGCAGCCTGATCCATTGCAGGCCAGGTATATCCGCCAGCCGGTTCATCAGATCGCCCAGCATTCTTTTTTTATAAATATCCAACCCGTAGTAGGTAAGTTCCTGCGCTATCAGCATTACTTCTTTCACGCCCTTTCTCACGAGCCCTTCGGCTTCTTTTACCAAATCATCTATTGGTCTGCTGATGTGTTGCCCCCGCATTAAAGGGATCGCGCAGAACGAACACGTGCGGTTGCACCCTTCTGAAATTTTGAGGTAGGCATAATGCTGCGGGGTGGCGAGTAGACGTTCGCCGAGTAATTCGGTTTTATAATCGGCGTCAAACTGTTTCAGCATCAAGGGAAGTTCCATGGTACCAAACCACGCATCCACGTCAGGTATTTCAAGTTGCAAATCATCCCGGTATCGCTGACTGAGGCAGCCCGTGACATAAACTTTATCCAGCTTTCCGCGTCTTTTCAGTTCCAGCTGGTCGAGGATGGTGTTGATGCTTTCTTCTTTCGCCTTGTCGATAAAACCGCAGGTATTGACCACAACAATATTGTGGTCGAGCTTTTTATTTTCATGCACTACGTTGATGTCATTGGCTACCAGCTGACCGCTCAACACCTCGCTGTCAACCATATTCTTGCTGCACCCAAGTGTAATAATATTTACCTTATCTTTTTTTAACGTCCTTGTCTTCATGCGGCCGCAAAGATAACAATTATAGGCAGACCTGCAGCCTCCGAAATGCGTGCTGTTGGGGGCCGCCAGCCTTCAAAAGGCAGGAACGGGCTCCAAATTAAATTAGCGAAAATGAACGGGCACCCGGCCGTAATAGATCGGGCTGCTCGGGGCGCTCCATAACAGACTATTTCCTCCCCGCACCGCTCACCGCCGTGCAATTCAATTACGAGGTCGGTTCATCCGCAGGGGGCGTTCCGGAAAAAGCTTTTTCTATTTTGTGCATCAGTCCCGAAATCGGACCGTCCATTTTATGCGTATGGTCGTCCAGCGTATCATCATCCAGCAAGCTGCCCAGTTGCAGGGCCGCCGGCAGCGATTGAAGAATATTATTGCGCTGGTCTTTAACATATACAATTACATCGTCTGCAGTAGCAGTTTTTGCGCCGCCCGCTGTTGTCCTGATGATTTGCACAGCTTCGTTACCCGCCATTTCAATTTCACCACCGATATTGGCCGGACTGGAGACACCGTACTCCGCAATGCGCCCAATTAAAGCATCCTTACTATCACCAAATAATAAGTCGCCCCAGTTCGTAGATAAATTTCCCCCAAGCACCTTTTCCGCGCCTTCGTGGGTACGGGTAATTTTATAGATGCCGGTAAGTACAGCGGAGATAACCGCCTGCTGCAGTTTACTGGCATTCGTGGTATCTGCCGCGGATTTTTTTACTTCCTGCGTGTTCGGACTCACTTTCTGCAATGGTTTACTATTTAAAGCCTCCTGCAGCAATTCGATAATATTAGTAGTAGCCATATAAATGTTTTATACAACATGGTTAAAATCTATGCCACAAATGTCTATTCAATGGTGGCAACAACTGCCATTAAGTATTCTTTTGATACGAACTATAAGTCAAAAGTGAAAAGTCAACATTCAAATCACTGGTTCTTATTGTAGATCAGCTACGCAGCTTTGATATGGATTAAAATTATTATTTGTAAAAGCCCGGAACGAATTACACGGCCCCGGCACTTGCAGTTAACAAATTTTGATACAGCACGAACGGTTTATTTAGTTACATTTAATCTTTCAAAAAACTTATTAAGAAATACATTGCTAATGGGACAATTGAATATTAAAAAGCAACCCAAACAATACGATGTAGTGATTGTTGGTTCCGGCGCTGGTGGTGGTATGGCCTCCTATATTTTATCTAAAGCAGGTTTGAAAGTCTGCCTCGTGGAAGCCGGTCCGATGTATGATCCGGCAAAAAATGTAACACAGTTGAAAGGTCCCTGGGAGAGCCCACGGCGTGGCGCCAGCACCAAGTTTCGTCCGTTCGGTGACTTTGATGCGTGCTACCACGGTTGGCAAATAGACGGCGAACCCTATACCAAGGCCGCCGGCACCGAATGGGACTGGTGGCGCGCCAGGATGATTGGCGGACGTACCAACCACTGGGGACGAATTTCACTGCGCTTCGGGCCGAAAGATTTTAAAAGAAGAAGTATAGATGGATTGGGCGATGATTGGCCGATCGGCTACGAAGATATCAAGCCTTTTTATGACAGGGTGGATAAAATGATTGGCGTGTTTGGTACCAATGAAGGCCTGGAAAATGATCCCGATGGCTTTTTTCTTCCACCGCCGCGTCCGCGCCTGCACGAATTATTAATAAAAAATGGCGCTACAAAAGCAGGTGTAAAAGTGATACCGTCGCGCTTGTCAATTTTAACCAAAGCACTGCCCGACAACAAAGACAGGAAAGCTTGTTTTTTTTGCAGCCAGTGTAACCGCGGCTGCCAGGTATATGGCGATTTTTCTTCTTCCTCTGTATTGGTAAAACCTGCTATGGCGACCGGCAATGTAGACGTTATTACCAATGCAATGGCCAGGGAAGTGCTTACCAACAAAGAAGGCCTGGCTACCGGGGTATCTTATATAAACAAAGATGATTTACAGGAATACCAGGTGCAGGGCAAGGTAGTTATCCTTGCTGCCAGCGCCTGCGAGAGCTCCAGGCTGATGCTCAACTCCAAATCTCAGCGCCATCCGAATGGTTTATCCAACAGTAGCAATGTGGTGGGCAAATACCTCCATGATTCTACCGGTGCAGGCATGGGTGGTTACCTGCCCAACCTTTTTGGCCGTAAACGGTACAACGAAGACGGCGTAGGTGGGTTGCATGTCTATTCTCCCTGGTGGCTCGACAATAAAAAACTGGATTTCCCCCGCGGTTACCATATTGAGTATGGTGGCGGTATGGGCATGCCGGCTTACGGCATTGGCATGGGCACCGAGCAAATGAACGGCAAGTATGCAGTAAACGGTAAAAAGAAGGATGCCGGGGGCTATGGCGCTTCCTTAAAAGAAGATGTCCGGTATTTTTATGGTGCAGGCATCGGCATGGCGGGCAGGGGTGAGGCCATGGCGCTGGAAAGCAATTATTGCGAAATAGACCCTACTACCGTGGATAAGTTTGGTATTCCCGTGTTGCGGTTTAATGTAAAATACAGCAGCTACGAAATCAACCAGGCGAAACACATGAAAGAGACGTTTCGGGAAATTATGCACAATATGGGGGCAGTGATCACCTGGGGAGACGATGGAACAGCTGAAAATAGTTACGGACTGGAAACGCCCGGAAAAATAATACATGAGGCGGGTACGGCCAGGATGGGCAACGATGCAAAAAAATCGGCGCTCAACAAATGGAGCCAGGCCCATGATTGCAAAAATCTTTTCGTAGTAGATGGTGCGCAGTTTGTAAGCCAGGCCGATAAAAATATTACCTGGACCATTCTAGCGCTCAGCATGCGTGCTTCCGAATACATCATTGAAGAATTGAAGAAGAACAATATTTAGGATCTGGGATGACAAACCGAATAAAATAATCAATAATGGACAGAAGAAATTCCATCAAAGCCCTTATCATGGGCACGGTGTCTGCCGGCGTTTTGGTTGAGGCTTGTAATGATAAGAGCACCACGATAGCATTGAAACCGGAAACAGCTGCCGCGGGCGAGCTCAATTATGACCGTACCCCGCAGGAACTTGCAGATTACAAGAAACTAATGGACGAGAAGTTTTTTACGGATGATGAAATGGCAACCATCACAGTGCTGGCGGATATAATCATACCTAAAGACGAAGTAAGTGGCAATGCTTCTGAAGCAGGTGTGCCGGCATTTATAGAATTTATTGTGAAAGATATGCCCTATCACCAAACGCCCATGCGTGGCGGCCTTCGCTGGTTGGATGTGCAGTGTATGAAACGGTTCGAGAAAGGATTTAAAGACTGCAGCCAGGCCCAGCAGATAGAAATGGTAGATCTAATAGCATACCCGGAAAAGGCCAAAGGCAAGCCAGGCCTTGCGCCCGGCGTGGCATTTTTTAACAAAATGCGCGATCTTACTGTCACAGGTTTTTATACAACTAAAATGGGTGTTAAGGACCTGGGATATATTGGCAATACACCTACACAGTGGAAAGGAGTTCCGGATGACGTACTTAAGCAGTACGGACTGGCGTATACAGAAAAAGAAATAAATGAATGTGTTACATTTAGTTAATTAAAAATTCAAAAGTAAAAATTGAAAAGCGGTTGCTTTGCGGTCCCGGTGGTGAAATTGTGTGGCAGCAAATAAATCGAGATTATAACTCGTGGCGCTTCAGCCGGCAAGTTTTTTTTCGATCGATAACGCGGTATAAAAAAGCCGCCCCGGTGATTTCATCGGGGCGGCTTTTTGCTGTTAGCTTTTTATGTTTCAATTTGATCAGTAAGGCAATTTTTTTGCACCCTGGTTCAACGCGATATTGTGCTGGTTCACCATGTCATTCATTACGTTCACCGTTTCATCGAGGTAAAGATCGTTGCGCAGGTTTTTCAACCATGCTTTAAAACGGTCGTCTTTGTCTTTATCGTTTGCATATTTGGTGCTGTCTTCAGTAAGTGCACTCACCGTCAATTCCTTTGGCAATTTATTGATCGTTTCAAATTGTTTGTAGGTAGCACTTACTTTTTTCTTTTCATCGCGAAACTTATCGATATTCAAAGAGTACACACGGTCGTTTTCTTTGGCCAGCCACTCCGTATTTGTTTTGATAAGATTAAATGCAGCGCTGCTGCTAACCCTTGCCTGGCTGGTGGTTCGGATATTGTTTGCATCAAAGCTGTATTTCCATGGCGCATAATCTGCCTTCTGAATTTCGTCCCACGGCAATGCATCCGGATCATCTTTTTCACGAAGCTTTGAATATTCATAAAAATCCGGTAGCACAATATCCGAGGCAACACCTTTTAACTGCGTAGAACCGCCATTGATGCGATAAAATTTCTGCAGGGTCAGTTTAATTGTACCAAGGTCACTGTTTGCCGACATAAAATTCTGTGTCTTATCCAATCCGATATTTCGTTGCACGGTTCCTTTTCCATAGGTAGTAGTACTGCCGATAATAAGACCGCGCTTGTAATCCTGGATAGCTGCTGCAAAAATCTCCGAAGCAGAAGCACTGAACTCGTTTACCATAACGGCCAGGGGCCCATCATACAATACCGTTTTGTCCCGGTCGCGCAACACGCTTGGTTTGCCGTCGCGATCCCGTACCTGTACCACCGGACCCTCATCTACAAACAATCCAACCATTTTAACTACATCATATAGGGACCCGCCTCCGTTATTGCGCAGGTCAAGTATAATGCCGTCTACTTTCTGCTCCTTTAAACGCACAATTTCTTTCGCCACGTCATCTGCACACCTGCGGCCTTTGGGGTCATCAAAATCTGCATAGAATTCAGGCAGGTAAATAAAACCTATTTTCGCTTTCCCATTGCTTACAATGGAGCTGCGGGCAAACGTTTCATCCTGCACAATTTCGTCGCGTATAATTTTTACCACTTTTATGCTGCCATCTACTTTGCGCAATGTTAACCGTACTTCTGTACCTTTTTTACCGCGTATAATCTTTACAGCGTCCTGTACGTAGTATCCGGCCAACTCCACCGCTTCCTGTTCTCCCTGCGCAACTTTTACCACAATATCACCAACTGCTATTTCACCGCTTTTGTACGCAGGGCTACCGGTAAGAATAGAAGCCACTTTAATAATGCCATCGTCGTACTGCAGGGAAGCCCCAATGCCATAAAACTTGCCACTCATCTCTTCATCGAATGATCTTTTTTCCAATGGTGGAAAATAATCTGTATGCGGATCCATCGTCTGGGTAATCGTATTCACATACCTGCTAAACAATTCACTTTCGGTCAGTTTTATTTTGTAGTTCTCAAAAGTTCTGTCCATCGCCTTCAACACTTTTTCGCGCGCATCTTTTTCCAGCTGTTCATTGGTTTTAATAATGTTGCCTTGTTTGTCTTTGTTCTTCTGCTGAGCGTCCTGCATATCTACATAACGGTCAAGCACCAGGTATTTCAAACGCTGGCGCCAGAAGTTTTTTCGCTCCGCTTCGTTGGCAGGAAAATCTCTTTTTTCAGGATCCGCCGTAAATGTTTCTTCTTTTGAAAAATCAAAAGGCTGCGCAAGGATTTCTTTATATAGCTTTTCTACTTCGGGCAATCTTTTTTTGAATAATTCAGAGGAAGCGGGTACAAAGTTTACTGGCCCACCAAGTATTTCGTCATCTACTTTGGTCTCGTATTTTTTCAGGTCATTGATGTCTGACTGAAGAAAAATACCCTTATCCTGGTCTACCAGGGCAATGTATTTTTTAAATACCTCCTTGGAAAATTTATCATTGATGTCTTTTGGACTGTAGTGAATTTCGGTGAGCATTTCTCCTACGTTGTGAAGGATCTTTTCGTACCGGGTGGGGGGATTATCATTAACGGTTCCTAAACTGCGAAAAGCAATAAATACACCTGCTACCAAAACTGTCAGCAGAATGGGCAAACTTCTTCTACTCATCATAAATTGAATTATTTTTTGCATTAACCCAAAAATAACGATAAAAAGGCCGCGTTGTTGCCCGCCAGATGCACAATTAACAGGCGATTGACCAATAATTTACATGGGCGGTGGAGGATGTTAAAAAATTAACCCGGAACAGGCCTGCTCCGGGTTTTTGCGGGTAACTGATGGGTTTCGAACCCACGACCCTCAGAACCACAATCTGATGCTCTAACCAACTGAGCTACAGCTACCGTGTGGGCGGCAAAAATAATGGAAAATGCCATTCATTCAAAAAACAATTAGGTGTTATTTACTGTTTCTTTGCAGCTCATAAAAATAACCAAGCATTCATGTCCTGGACGCTTTATTTCACACCGTTTATTGCAGCGGCGATGGGCTGGCTGTTGGTGGCACTTGCACTCAAATTTCTCTTTCATCCACGCTATCCGCGAAAATTTGCGGGCATCCGTTTCCAGGGAATTATTCCCGCGCGGCAGCAGGAAATGGCTGTTAAATTGGGAACATTGTGCGCGGAGTGGTTTTCGGTGCAAGAAATCCAGGCTAAAATAACCAATCCTGAAAACGTTAAAAAAATAATGCCGCAGGCGGAAGCGCACATCGACCATTTTCTGCGCGTAAAATTGGTGAAGTCGATGCCGGTAGTAGGCATGTTTGTGGGCGATAAAACGATCAATAATCTTAAAGCACTTTTTGTTACAGAACTGGAACAACTCTTTCCTGAAATAATGAGCAATTATATGCACAACCTGGAGGAAGATTTTAATATAAGGGAAATGGTGACAATGAAAATTGCCGGCATCGACCCCGCTGTTATTGAAAAAGCCTTTCTGGAAGTTATGCGCAGGCAATTGTTCCTGACAAAGGGCCTGGGCGCACTGCTCGGGGTTCTGATTGGCTTACTGCAGCTCTGCATGTTGTTATTACTTCGTTAACCGCACTTCATACTGTTATTTTGCCGCTTATCAATCCTGTTTTAAAGTGAGTTGTTAACGCGCAGGTAAATACAAAATCGGGCGTCTAAAGAATTTACCTTCCGGATATTTCGGGTCATTGGTAACTAAAATTGCTTTACAAAAATTTCAATCAATACAACTACATGAGAACAGTCCTGATTTTACTTTTTTCTATTTGCATTTTATCGTTGTCAGCGCAGTATCCGGGTGCAGGTGGTGGCGGCAGGGGCCGCGGTCCTGGTGGCGCCAATGCAACGATTGGCCATTTCTATGGTAAGCTGGTAGATTCCAAGACGAACAAAGGCATTGACGCGGCTTCCGTGCAGTTATTTCTTGCAAAATTTGATACGGCCACAAAAAAGAGAAGGGATACGCTGGTGGGTGGTATGCTTACGCGTCCGAATGGCGAGTTTAGCTTAGAGAACCTGGCGGTATTTGGTGCGTATACACTTAAACTTTCTGCAATAGGATATACGCCTGTTGAACAAAAACTGTCATTTGTCCTCAAGATGCCTTCACAAGATGCACAGGCAGGCGACATGAGCGCGGCACTGGCGGGGGTTGATAAAGACCTGGGCAATATAAAAATGACGGCGGATGCCAAGTTACTTGAGACGGTAACAGTAACAGCATCCAAACCACTGTTCCAGATGGGCGTTGATAGGAAGATTTTTAACGTGGATAAAAGCCTGATTGGAACCGGACAAACCGCGCAGGAATTAATGAAAAACATTCCTTCGGTAAACGTAGACATTGATGGCAACGTAACCCTGCGCAATGCGGCGCCCACTATTTTTGTGGATGGCCGGCCTACCACGCTCACGCTCGACCAGATTCCATCAGACGCTATTGAAAGCGTGGAGATCATCACCAATCCGTCCGCAAAGTTTGACGCGTCCGGCGGTACCGCTGGTATTTTGAATATTGTGTTAAAGAAGAACAGGAAAACAGGCTATAATGGAAACCTGCGGGCTGGTATTGACAGTCGTGGTAAAATAAATGGGGGAGGAGATATCAACTTAAAACAAGGCAAGGTTAACTTTTTTGCGAGTGGCAACTACAACCAGCGTAAATCAATTGCAGAAGGCACCGTGTTCAGCCAGAATTTAACTTCGCCCCAAACGGATGTTTTTCAGAATTCAAAAACGGAATCAAACGGCAGCTTCGCATTTGGCAGGGCGGGATTTGATTTCCTGGTCGACAACCGTAACACGATTACGGTATCCGGTGTTATTGTACGCGGTAACTTCAACAATGATGACAACCTTTATTTTGACTCGCTTCGCAATGGTTCCATTTTTACAAAAGGCAACCAGCTTACTAATTCCAAAGCAAACTTCAAAAATTACGGCGGTGCTCTTGGCTATAAACACAATTTTGCCAAAGCAGGGAAGGAATTAACATCAGACTTCAATTTTAACAGCAGTACGAACGCAAACAATGGTGCTTACAATATCCAGTTGTACCAGCCCGATAATATTACGGTTAAAGGTGGGCGCTACCTGCGTAAAACAGATGGCGAAGGAAGGAATAAGTTTTTTACCGGACAGCTCGATTTTGCAAACCCCCTGACGGAGTTTATAAAGATTGAAATGGGTGCACGTGCTGCCATTCGCAGCAACACAAGCATCTCCAATAATTCTATTTTTGATTCTAGTTCCAATAAATACATCTACAATGAATCACTGAGCAGCAATTATAAATTTGATGATAAGGTGTACGCCGGCTATTTTACTTTCTCCCAAAAAATAAAAACACTTAGTTACCAGGCAGGTTTGCGGGTGGAAAGTTCTAACTATACCGGAACCAAGTACCTTTCCGGGAAAGATTCTACTTTTAAAACCAGCTATCCGTTGAGTTTTTTTCCCAGTTTGTTTATTACAAAAGATTTGGGTCACAAACAGGATTTCCAAATCAATTATTCAAGAAGAATCAACCGGCCAAATTTCTTCCAGCTGATTCCTTTCAAAGACATTACCAATCCGCAATATCCTACCGTGGGAAATCCTGGGCTGAAGCCCGAGTTTACCAATTCGTTTGAAATGTCTTACCAGAAAACTTTTCCGAAAAATTACAGCTTGCTGGCGTCTGTTTACCTGAAGCATACCACCGACCTGATTACCCGTTACCAGTTTAAAGACCAGATAACAGACAATGCAGCAGACAGTGCTACTTTTACTTCTTATCAAAACGCCAACAGTGCCACCTCTTATGGCCTGGAGGTAACCGTTAGAACACCGCTTACAAAATGGTGGGATATGACGACCAACGTCAACTTTTACAATGCCACTATTAATGCAACAAATATTACCAATGCAGGCAATTCAACACAACGCCTGAGTTATTTTGCAAAGTGGAACAACAACTTTAAGCTCCCTAAAAATTTCAGCATCCAGCTGTCCGGCGATTACCAGAGTAAATCTGTTTTGCCCCAGAGCACCGGAAATGGTGGGGGACGCGGCGGTGGTGGTGGAGGGTTTGGTGGTGGACCGCAACCTTCTGCGCAGGGTTACGTAAACCCGAACTATGGATTTGATTTTGCTGTAAAAAAAGAATTCCTGAAGAGCAAGGCAGCTTCCGTAACACTGAGTGTAAATGATATTTTTAAAACACGCAAATACAGTTACTATTCCTATTCAACCATTGTTACACAGGATTATTCCAGGATACGGGATCAACAGATATTCCGGCTTAACTTCAATTACCGTTTCGGAAAAATCGACGCGTCATTGTTCAAACGCAAAAACATGAGAAGTGGAATGGAAGGTGTGCAGGATGCGCAGCAATAAATAAATTACCCTGGTACACATAGCGTCTTTGTCGAGCCTGGAGTTTGATAAAGGCGCTTTTTTTTGCGTGCGGGGCACTCGCCGGTGCTTGTGTATATAACTCATTAAGCGACGGGAAAGAAAGAAATTGCGGTTTCTGCCTGCAGGCTTTTTGAAGTTTGATACGGAGTTGGCTTCGGCAGCGGTTGGTACAGGACAAGTCCTGCGTGTTGAGCTACGTGGTGATTAAGATAATAAATGTAATCGGTAAAGCGCGTTACATCGTTGAGAAAATCTTCTGTCTAACGCAACCGAAACGGTATGTGCGGGTAGCAGGCTACCTGTCGATAAAGTAGTGCTTTGCCAGCTGAATTAATTAGCGACACTGCGCGGCTCCGCGGCGGTGTCTGTAAAAGAAAATCGCTTGCCCAGCCAACTGTCTTTTACAGGAATCATCCACGCATCTTCCAGTTCCGCTTTGGTTTGTACAAGGTTATTGAAATAGACGGTATCTGGCTGAATGAAATGATTGTTGATGGCGTACTGCACCTGCGGCAACGGCAATAACTGAATGTTTTGTTTGATGATAAATGCAAGAAGCTGGCGGTCGAACAGGGTTACCGAAAAAAGTTTTTCAATGTCTTTGATTAGTCGCACCGAACTGTCCGTACTGCAACCACTTACACCCGCAGCTGATTCGTCCGCCATTAAAATAATGAACTGGCCGAAAAATAAATTGGCATAGCCTTTAACCGGCGTGCCATGCGTTTGCCAGCCCGCCGTAAATTGTTGCAGCAGGTCCTCAATTTGTATTGCTTCAGCAAGGGAAAACAGGCGGTTGCACTGGTATATCCAAACGCGTGAAGAAGCATCAAAATTTTCTGGCAATAAATGACGGTAAGCGGTATTGTTCATCAAGCAAAATTAGGGCAGAAACAGTAAAGATTTTGTTATGGTTACTTTCTTTCTATTTCGATAAGCTCCGTTTCATCTTTACGGGCGGTTTTCCACTGGCCGCCCACAATTTCCGCCAGTTCTTTTTTGGTATAAACCTCCGTTTCAGTAGTGTCAAAATGTTTCAGGAAGCTGTCGTGCAGCGCCCCTGCCTGCAGCCGGCCGGGGTAAAAGTAAATGCTTTGTTCGCCAACGTCTTTAATCTTAAGGTAAAAAACGGTAACCCCTTCACGGGTATCTTTCCTGAGTTTATAGATATCGCCCACGCGGGGTTGTGAAAAATAGTTTTTAACTGACTCCGTCCTTTCTTTTTTTACGTAATACAGATAAACTGCTGTAAAAGCACAAACCGAAAGAATGACCGTCCATATTGCTTTCCTGGTAATCATTGGAGTTGGTTTAAAGGCCAGGCAGGTAATATAAAATTTATTCCATGCTGGCCGCAATCAGCTCGGCTACGTCCAATACCTGTATCTCGTTTTCTTTCTCTTTGTTTTTAACACCATCGGTTAGCATGGTATTGCAAAAGGGGCAGGCGGCGGCAATCACCGACGCGCCGGTATTCACCGCTTCATCGGCCCTTTCAAAATTTACACGGGTATGGCCTTTTTCTTCTTCTTTAAACATTTGTGCACCTCCGGCGCCGCAGCAGAGGCCGGTAGTACGGCAGCGCTTCATTTCAACCAGCTCGGCATCCAGCAACTCCAGTACTTTGCGGGGCGCTTCATAAATATTGTTAGCACGTCCGAGGTAGCAGCTATCGTGGTAGGTAATGCGTTTTCCTTTAAAAGAACCACCTTCTTTCAGTTTTATTTTTCCGGCTTCAATCAGTTGCTGCAAAAAAACGGTGTGGTGTATTACTTCATAATCACCGCCCAATTCCTTGTATTCATTTTTGATGGTGTTGAAACAATGCGGGCAGGCAGTTACTATTTTTTTGATGCCGTAATTATTCAGTATCTGGATGTTCTGGTAAGCCATCATCTGGAACATGAACTCATTGCCAGCGCGGCGTACGGGATCGCCGGTGCACAGCTCTTCTTTGCCCAGGATGGCATATTTAATACCTGTTTTTGCCAGTATGAGTGCAAACGCTTTGGTGATCCGTTGTGCCCGTTGGTCGAAGCTGCCGGCGCAACCCACCCAGAACAACACTTCGGGCGACTCGCCATTTGCAAATAGGGATGCCATAACAGGAACGTCCATGGTCGTAGAAATTTACGTAAATCTAAACCAAATGACCGATACGGGTCAGAACTTTTAGTTTTATTATTGTACCTTATTGAACAATGAATAAGCATGGGTGCAGAAAATAAAATGTTGCTGATACGCAATTATGATTTGTGGCGTCATATTTCTGATGAAGAATATGAGGAACTCAATTTTGTGCATCGTTTTGTGGAAGCCAAAAAAGGCGCTTACATATATTTTGAAGCTTTCAATCACAATAAGCTTTATTTTCTAAAGGAAGGCTACATACGCATTGGCTTCATTGATGAAAATGGAAAAGAAGTGATCCGGGAAATAATTCAGAAAGGGGAATTGTTCGGCCAGTTTACGCTGGAAAAAAACAATCTCCATGGCGAATTTGCCAGGGCCTACAAAGCAGACGTAAGCCTCTGTGCATTCAACATAGAAGATTTTGAAAAACTGCTGGTTCGAAAGCCGGAGATAGCGTTGAAATATACCCGGCAGGTAGGTAATAAACTGCGGCAGGTGCAGAACCGGATGTTGAACCTGCTGAACAAAGATGTAAAGACCAGGCTGCTCGGCTTATTCTGGCAATTATTGCAAATGAACATGACCGATAGATCTGCTGATGGTTTTTGTATTCCTGATTACCTTACGCATGAAGACCTTGCCCACCTCGTGGGTGCAAGCAGGCAAACGGTTACCGCGGTGATAAACGAACTTGCTGCAGCGCAACTTTTTTCTTACAAACACCGGCAGATATGCTTTCCCGATGTTAAAGAAATTGAAAAGCTGTTAAACGTCGGATAGGCGACAATCCACCTGTGTAAAGGCGTTTATTTTTACAGCACAAAATATCAACGAAATGAAATTTATCTTTTTATTATTTCTTGCCGGCGCATTGGGAGGCAGCACGCTTGCCCAGGATGCGGCGGTATTGCGCAAAAAACAATTTAATCTTTCAAACGGTATCGGCATCAGTGGTTATGACCCGGTTGCCTATTTTATGCCCGGCAAAGCTGTCAAGGGTAGTAAAGAATATGCGGTTGTGTATGAGGGGGTGGTCTATTATTTTTCATCTGCCGCCAATAAAGAAACGTTTAAACAAAACCCCGCCAAATACGAACCTGCCTATGGCGGATGGTGTTCGTACGCAATGGGCGCAAAAGGAGAGAAAGTGGAAATCAATCCTTCAACATTTAAAATAGTAGATGGCAGACTTAATCTTTTCTACAATAGATTTTTTAGCAACACACTTACGGATTGGAACAAAGACGAGCCCAGCTTGAAAAAGAAAGCGGATGCAAACTGGACCCGGACTTACCATTAATTCGAAATTGTAAGCATGCAGGACGATAAAGACTGACAAATAAACCTTCTTTTTAAATGCCTTTACATGAAAATCAAACTTGTTTTTACCTGGTTGTTGCGGATATTGGCGGCTTATATCATGCTGCAAACTTTGTATTTTAAATTTACAGGGCATGAGCAGTCGATCAGGTTGTTTACCATGCTGGGCATGGAACCCTGGGGACGCATTGGTACGGGTATTTTTGAACTGATTGCATCGCTGCTGATACTGGACAAGCGTACTACAGGATGGGGCGCTGCATTGGGTACGGGGCTAATGGCCGGCGCAATTTTTTTCCATCTAACTAAGCTGGGATTGAAATTTGATGGCGATTATGGCCTGTTTACGATGGCAGTGCTGGCTTTCATCAGCTGCTTTATTTTGCTGATTATTTACCGCAATCAATTACTCAACGCGTTAAAAAAGGCGCCGGTAAGCGGCTGATAAATTGGATATTGTTTTTCTTTAACATACATTGGCGTTTTATTTGAAACTGGTAATAAAAAGTCAACTAGATGATCAAATTATTTACATTGTTCCTTGGTTTTTGCTTCCTGGTTACTGCGCATGCACAGCAATACCTGCCCGTAAACGAAAAATCAACTGTCAAATTTGCTATCAAAAATTTTGGCATTAATACCAGCGGCAATTTCAAAGGGTTGGAAGGAACGATCGAATTTGATAAAGCCAGTCCGGAAAAATCAGATTTTAGCATCAGCATTGATGCTGCTACTGTTAACACGGGCAATGATTCCAGGGACAGTCATCTCCGCGAAGCCGCCTATTTTGACGTGGAGAAACATCCGAAAATTACCTTTAAATCGGAAAAAATTACGGGTAAGGGAAGCGACTTTACTGTTTCGGGAAAACTTACTATTAAGGGGATAACACAAAAAATTTCTATTCCTTTCAAATCAGTAGCGAATGATGGCGGTATGCTGTTTGAAGGCAGTTTCCAGCTAAACCGGCGTGATTTCAACGTAGGAAAAAACAGTGCGGTACTGGGCGACAATGTAACAGTAACATTAGCTGTATTCGCCAAAAAGAAATAGCATTTGGTGCAACGGCCAATGCTGGTTGTATAGTGCCCTGCGCGTGCCCGCTGGAAGTATTTTTCACTTATCTTAGCTGACTATTATTACTCGTTTTGCAGCTTGTTTGCAAAACTCATCCACCGTATATTACGTATTATTAAGAACATAACGCCCTCTATTCATGCAGCTACAAAAAGCCATACAAAATGTGTTTGTCCAACTAACTGCTTCCCTGCAGTTATTGAACGATAGCCAGTATGTATACGCAAGTAAAATACTTTCCAACGCCACCATCGGTCAACACGTCCGCCATATTATTGAAATGTTTACCTGCCTGGAAGCAGGCTACGAAACTGCGGTGGTAAATTATGAAAACCGGGAAAGGGATATACGGATTGAAACAGAAAAAGAAATCGCGATCGTCCTGCTCAAGACAATCTACGAGCAACTGGGCAAGGAAAATAAACCACTTGTTTTGCGCGGTGCTTACAATGACGATAGCTCCACACTTATTGACCTGGATACCAATTACTACCGTGAAATTGCCTACAACCTGGAACATACAATTCATCACATGGCGCTTATAAAAGTTGGCATCCGCGAAGTAGCCGATATTGAAATACCCGCCGGCTTTGGGGTAGCTTCTTCTACCATCAAGTTTCGCAACGAATGTGCACAGTAACGTTTATCCCGTCAAATAATAAAATTTTTCTCGCACACAACCGCGATGAACAAAGCAGCCGCGCCATCGCGCTCGCGCCGGCCTTATACAGCATCAATGGTCACCAACTGATATTTCCAAAAGACAGCGCTGCGGGCGGTACCTGGGCGGCAGTAAATGACAACGGAGCCGCGGCCGTGCTGCTCAACGGTGCTTTTACGGCGCACCTTCACCAGCCACCCTACAGGAAAAGCAGGGGCCTGGCTTTTTTAGATTTTATGGCGGAAGCCGATGCGTTTGCCGCCTATGAAGCAACCAACTTAAGCGGCATTGAGCCCTTTACGGTAATTATATGGAGCAACGAAGTATTGTATGAGTGCCGATGGGATGGTTCGCATAAAACCATCACGCGGCCGGCAGCCGGCATTGCGCACACGTGGTCATCTGTAACCCTGTACAACGACGCTGTCCTTGCAAAAAGACAGTGGTGGTTTAATGATTGGCACCAACAGCATCCTGATCCAACTTTAGAAGAAATAATCCAGTACCATTTATCGGGAGGCGATGGCGATATTTGCAATGATTTGCGTATGAACAGGGCTGGAAAATTGTTAACGGTGAGTATCACGGCCATTGAAATTTGCGATTGGAAATCAACGATGCACTACCTGGATCTGCAGTCAGCTACCCGCGCCCGCCAGGAATTTAATTTTGCCAAAGCCGTAGCCATACCACAATGAACCTGCTGCAGCGCACCCTTCATCGTCCTTTTTTTATAAGGCTTTTTAACTGGGAATACTGGTCGTTCAATACCGTGTACGGGTGGATAATGCCTATATGGGTCTTGCTGGCGCTCCGTACAAAATCATTTTTCTTTTTCTCTGCATCCAACCCAACCATTGAGTACGGTGGGTTTTTAATGGAGTCGAAGAAAAAAATCTATGATATTATCCCCGCTGCCTATTACCCCCGGACGGTCTATATTACCGAAGGCACCGCTGCGGAAGCGGTTATCGCCCGCATTGCGGCCCTCAATTACCAGTACCCGCTCATTGCCAAACCCGATGTGGGCGGACAGGGGCGCGGGGTTAAAAAATTGGCGGATGAAAAAGATTTAATAGCCTACGCAGACAACTCCCCAATGGATTACCTGGTGCAGGAATTTGCCCATCAGCCAAATGAAATAGGCGTTTTTTATTACCGTTATCCCAATGAAGATCGGGGCCAGGTCTCGGGTATCGTAAGAAAAGAAATGCTATCAGTTACGGGCGATGGCGTTTCCACGATGCTGCAATTGCTGAAAAAAGAAAAGCGTTCTATCCTGCAATTGCCCGTGCTGCAAAGACTGTACGGGATAGCATTAAACGAAGTGTTGCCGCCAGGTGCTGTAAAAGAGCTGGTACCATACGGCAATCATGCACGTGGCGCTAAATTCCTGGATGATTCTCACCTGGCTGATGAAGTTTTCCGGGAGACGATGGACCACATCTGCAAACAGGTAGCCGGATTTCATTATGGACGGCTGGATATACGGTACAATACCTGGGAAGAACTGCGGAGGGGAGAAAATTTTTCTATAATAGAGCTCAATGGCGCTGGTTCTGAACCTACCCACATGTATGACCCCGCGCACAGTATTTTCTTTGCATGGAAAGAAATAGTTCGTCACTGGATTATTCTGTGGCGCATCAGCCGGATAAATCATAAAAAAGGGATACCGTATCTTACGCATCAACAGGGTATGCAAATGATGAAAGACAACAAGGTTTTTGAACAAAAGCTGAACCGATTATATGTCTAGCCTGACCGGAATTTTTTTTACCGGGATGCTGATAAGTTTTCTTGGTTCGCTGCCGCTCGGAAGCCTCAATGTAGCTGCCATGCAGGTAGCCATAACGGAAGATGTAAAGAAGGCTACCTGGTTTTCACTGGGCATTGCGCTGGTAGAAATATTATATGTGCGGGTTTCTTTAGAGGGGATCGATTGGGTAGTAGCCCACCGGCAATTATTCAATATCCTGGAATGGGTAACGGTATTCTTATTTATTATCCTCGGCATCAGCAGTTTTAGGGCAGCCCGGAAAAAAAGTTCCACCGGAAAAAACATTTTACTCAATAATAAAATGAACAGGTTCTGGCTGGGATTTACAATGAGTGCCATTAACCCGATACAAATTCCTTTCTGGTTTATCTGGAGTACCTACCTCCTCAGCAATAAAATTCTTTTGCCAACAACGCTGCATTTCAATCTGTACACAGTGGGGATAGGAATCGGCACGCTGGCAGGCCTTGCGCTTTTTATTTTTGCGGGCAAGTGGTTATCCAATAAATTAAATGCCAGCCAGCGCATTATTAATATTATTGTTGGAATTGTATTTATTGTTTCTGCTGCCATACAACTCTATCGCGTGCTATACAAGCCAATCGATCAGCAATTGAAAAACAACACCTCGCTGGTACAAATGCCCGCCGCAGTATTACACAGCCGTGCATGAATGCCGTATTGTCTTTTACTGAACAGTGTAGTCGCTTTAACAAAGCTTTGACGTAATCCTTGCATAAATTCGACTTTCCAACCGTTTACTGCTCACCCACGTAATCTTATTCTCGTAGATCGCCCCCCTCTAAAATCCATATCCTTTTTGGTTGGTCATTTATTTATATTGATTAAAAAGTAGCTATGCGAAAATTAATTTTGCTCAGTTTTTTGATTCCCTCATTTTCAGAGGCCCAAAAATTCCATGTCGACTTATTTGGCGGATTCAGTAATTACCAGGGAGATTTGCAGGAAAAACGTTTTACCACCGGGCAGGCAAAACCTGCCGTGGCAGTAGGTATAAAGTACGATCTCAGCAATCACTTTTCAGTACGAAGCAATTTTACCTATGCAACACTGGGTGCTGCAGACAAATACAACCGGCAGGCAGATTTGCGTGCGCGCAACCTCAGTTTCCACACAAAGATTACAGAGGGTAACCTGCTGCTGGATTACAATTTGCTTAACCTGAATTACCACCGGTTAACGCCTTATGTATTTGCGGGTGTAGCTGTATTTCATTACAATCCGTATGCTTTCGATAGCCTTGGCAATAAGACTTATTTAAAGCCATTGAGCACGGAAGGACAGGGGCTGGCAGCCTACCCGAATAGAAAAGAATATGCGCTCACCCAGTTTGCGATTCCTTTTGGTGCTGGCATCCGCTGGAAGTTTACCGAAACAATAACACTTAGTTATGAAGTTGGACTTAGAAAAACATTCACCGATTACCTTGATGATGTCAGTAAAAATTATGTTGACGCGTCATTACTTGCTGCAGCAAAAGGTCCGAAAGCGGTTGAAATGGCATGGCGTGGCGACGAATTGAAAAATGGAACCAGCTATCCCGCCGATGGAACCATCAGGGGTGGCCCCCGTTTTAAAGACTGGTATTATTTTTCTGGCCTAACCATCAGCGTTGGTATAGGAAAAAGAAAAGGTTTTCATGGCACGGACAATGGTCGCACAGATTGCCCGCCACCGGTACAGTAAAAGTTATGCTGCTTTGCATACACCGTTCTGTGTTGGAGACAATGCATCCCTTTTTTGTAAGCAACGATAAATAAAAACACACAGCGCGCTGAAAGCATGCATGTGCCCGTGCCATGCAACCAGGCTATTTAGCCACATCAATCCGTACCTTTTTATTTTTTATCTTCTCCGTTTTTATGAGTTGCAACGTTGCGCTTGCTTTGGATTTACGGATGGCAACAAAAGAGAAAAAATCTTTTACTTCAATCAGCCCGATGTCTTCTTTTTTTAATTGCCCTTTGTGCGATAGAAATCCCACAATATCAATTTTGTTTACTTTGTCTTTTTTGCCCGCACTGATAAACAGGGTAGACCATTTTGGCTTTTCCGGCAGTTCAGCCGTTTCCGGTAACTCCAGCTGTTCCGCGTCCGCGGGTACGTATGCTGGAAGCTTTTCATCGGGCGACAAAATCATTATTACCGTTCCACTTGCATCCATACGCGCCGTTCTGCCGTTGCGATGGGTGTACACGTCTTCTGTGGCAGGCAAATGGTAATGAATAATATACCGGATATTGGGTATGTCAAGCCCCCTTGACGCCAGGTCGGTAGTTACCAGTACATTGGCGGTGCCATTCCTGAATTTGCAAAGGGCGCTGTCGCGTTCCTGTTGTTCCAATGCGCCGTGGTAAAACACGTTTACAATTCCTTTTTCTTTAAGCAGTGCACTGGTGCGGTCTACAGATTCACGGTGGTTGCAAAAAACGATGGCAGACCGGTTACCCAGCATACAAATCAGTCTGAAAAGCGTATCAGATTTATCTTTATCGTTGCTCAGAACGGTTTTTACCCATAGTTTTTCCGCATCTGCGGTACCCGGGCCCGTAAAATTTAGCCGCGCGGGTGCCTCCATGTTAATAAAAGCGGGTATTTCAACGGCTTCGGTAGCAGAAGTGAGTATTCTTTTTTTAACGTTTACCAGCTTTCCCAGGATAAACGAAATTTCTTCTTTAAAGCCCAGTTCCAGTGATTTATCAAATTCATCCAATACCAGGGTTTCAATGGTATCTGTACTAATATTACCCCTCCTGATATGGTCGGCAAGACGGCCTGGCGTCCCTATCAGCAAAGCCGGCGGTTCTACCAGGTTATTTTCTTCCGTCTCGCGTAAATGCCCACCGTAACAGCAGGTCACTTTGAAAGGGGTTCCCATTTTCTTGAATACCTGCTCTATCTGCAGCGCCAGTTCCCGGGAAGGGACAATGATCATCGCCTGCGTTTTTGTATTTGTCGTATCAAGTCCGGATAAGATCGGCAACAGGAAGCCAATTGTTTTTCCGGAGCCGGTAGCTGATAATAATATTACATTGTTGTTGCTTTTATTAGCTTCAATAGAAGCAAGTTGCATCTCGTTCAGTGCGTCAATTTCTAAACTTGCCAGGATGGCAGCCGTAGACCAGGTTTTCTTTTGCATGGCGGCAAAAATACGAAACTTACCTGTGACGGATGATCTCAATTAAAGGGCGTGGTAACTGCATTCATATAGGTGAATTGCATTGAAAATAAACTGTTTTCATGCCAGCGTTATTATATTTGAGGGTGGAATGCACACAGTCAGATTCATTTTTTAACCCGCAAGCATGATTACGATAGAAAATACGCACCTCCGTGTGATAGTTGATACAAAAGGAGCAGAATTACAGCAGATTTATAACAAAGTGTTGCAGATGGAATACCTGTGGAGCGGTGATCCGGCTTTCTGGGGTAAAAAGTCGCCCGTGCTTTTTCCAATTGTGGGCACGCTTAAAAACGATACTTATTATTTCAAAGATAAAACCTACCAGCTGGGTCGCCATTGTTTTGCCAGGGAGATGGAATTTTCGGTTACCGCGCAAACTGCCAGCAGTGTTACCTGTACGCTGGAAAGCAATGCAGCAACCCTTGCCCGGTATCCGTTCGTTTTCCGGTTCGATGTACAGTATGAACTGAATGAAAACAGTGTAAAAACAACTTACAGTATCAGCAACAAGGATAAATCGGCTATGTATTTTTCGGTGGGTGGCCACCCGGCATTCAAATTGCCGCTCTCAGCAGACAGTAGTTACACCGATTATTACCTCGAATTCAATAATCCCGAACACGCGGGCCGCTGGCCGATTTCAAAGGACGGGCTGATAGAAAATACAACGGAAGAAGTATTTAATCAAAGTAACAAATTGCCGCTCAGCAAACAGCTGTTTCAAAAAGATGCATTGGTATTCAAGGGGCTTTCTTCCAATAGTGTAACATTGAAAACTGATAAGCATACGCACGGTTTGCTCTTTGATTTTACAGGTTTTCCTTACCTGGGTATCTGGGCGGCAAAAAATGCAGATTTTGTCTGTATAGAACCCTGGTGCGGCATCGCCGACAGCGTGCAAACGGATCAGCAACTGGTCAATAAAGAAGGGATACATGTTTTACAGCCGGCCAAAAATTTTGAACGCACCTGGTCGGTCACGTTATTTTAATCAAACAACCGAAATCGCTGCCACCAAATGCTCCTTTTGGGATGGCGTGAACAGGAAGCAGCCAGCAGCTACTCCTGCAAGAAAGCAAATTTTATCGTTCTCAAGCCAACCCCCTGCTTTTGGCGGCAAAGTGGATGAGCCGGCTATGATAAATGACGAATTGGTCTAAGGAACGCTGCAGCAGTGCTGACAACGCGTAAAAAATATCTGCGCGCGGGTTTTTAAAAAAAATACTACCTTTTAATTCAAATTAAGTCATATGCAAGCCACGCAACCCGCCGTGCACGCTGCCGGCGCACAAACCCATCACTTTAAATATTACGACAAAGACGATGTACTATCGCTCACGCGCATACGCAGGTTCGAAACCAAACTGGGCGAACGCATCCAGGTCATCAATGATAACAATCACCTGGAGCAATCGCTGCGGCAGTCTTCGGCCAGGTATGTATTATTCGGTATACCGGAAGACATCGGGGTTAAAGGCAATTACGGCATTGGTGGTACAGATTCCGTATGGACACCCTTCCTTAGTGCTTTCCTGAATATACAGAGCAATGATTTTTTAAGCGGGGAGGAGTTGTTGTTGCTGGGTCATTTTGATTTTGGAGATATCAAATACCTGATAGAACAGCATGCGCACGGGCAGGAAGAAAGAATTGACGCCTACAGGCATGCCGTTAACCTGATAGATGAAGAAGTGGAAAGCCTCGTGAAACACATTACTGCGCACAATAAGATACCGGTGGCGATTGGTGGCGGCCACAACAATGCGTACCCGCTGATAAAAGGCAGCGCAAAAGGATTGTATAAAGCAGGTTTGTTACCCCTTGCGCAGATAAACGCTATTAACCTGGATGCACATACTGATTTTCGGCCTGCGGAAGGAAGACACAGTGGCAACGGATTTCGTTATGCCGAGGAAGATGGGTTCCTGCTTAAATACTGCGCAGTGGGCGTGCACGAAAATTACCTGCCGCAAAACGTTTGGCTGGACATTGTGAACAATCCTTTTATCGACTTCATTACTTATGAAGACATATTTATTCATGAGAAAAGAAATTTTATTCAGGCCGTTGCGCATGCTACTGGTTTTACAGACGATAATTATACTGGTATCGAATTAGACCTGGATTGCATCGAAGCTGTGTTGTCCAGCGCTGCCACGCCCGCCGGTATCAGTTCAGTGCACGCAAGGCAGTTTATAAATTTTGCCGGAATGGATAGCAAGCCGGCCTACCTGCATATTTGCGAAGGTGCTACGCAATTGCACGATGGCAATAGGGATGATACTACAGGTAAACTGATTGGTTACCTGGTAAGCGATTTTGTAAAGGCAAACAGCTATGGAAAGAATGCCTGAGGGCCTGGGCGAACGTGAAACCGGCGCGTTTTTTTAAAACGGTATTCCAATATTTACATAGCTGCTGAGGTTTTTCGACTGATCGCTGTACATGAGGCTAAACTCAAGCGGACCTAGAGCAAAGTTGTATCCAAAGGTGAGTGCATATCCTGACATCACATTGGGGTTTTGAAAAAATTTACTCTTGCTTATAAAATTATTGAACAGTACATTGGCCCTTGCCGTGAGGTAGGTATTGTTTAATAATTCATACCGGTAAGCACCCTGGAAAGCTGCCATTGCCGGTGTATAAAAAGAGCCTTCCTGCAGGCCGGCAAATACTACCTGGTTGCGGAAAAGCGCGGTTAATCCACCAACGGAAAATTCGTTCATCAGGTTATTACTGTAATTAAAATTTACGCCGCTCTGCACCAGCAGTTCAAGCGTGCTGCGCCTGCTCAATGGCGTATATCCATCAAAATTAAAAATCAGCCGCGGATAGGGCTTGTCCGACACTTTTAGGGAATCGGGCATTATGCGTTGCCCGTTCGTGAAAAAATCAACGCCGGGCGATTGGCTGCCCGTAAAACCAAATTCGGTGTGCAGCTTAATGCCCCTGCGCGGGTACACCACTTTATCCAGGCTGTTGTGTGTTACAAAAAAGTAGGTGGTAAAAAAGTTATTATTTCCGCTAAACTGGAAGCCGGAAAGAATGGCCGGTTTATAGGAAATGGTTTCAAACTTTTCTCCTACACCCAATGAAAGATTGCGTTGGGTGGAGTACTGGAATTTTGAATCGAATTTAAAAAAAGCTTGTTTATAGATACCACTTTGTTTGTAAGTATTGTAGGTGTTTACGTCAAAACGATCATACTGCCCGGCAAGGCTGAGCGAAAAGTTTTTACGACGTCCCAGGTATTGCAGGTGTTCTGCCCGTACGCGGAACGTCTCACCGATATTGAACGTTACTAAATCTCTCGAATTGGTAATGATCAGGTTGCGCGTAGTGAAGTTAACGATGGCCGCTATGCCGCTGAATTTGTTGTAATGCAGGCTAAGTTTTGCAAACGAGAGCGGGTTCTCTGTTACATCAAATATTATTTTGCTGGAACTGTCTGGTTGTATTTCCAGCGCATAGGTAACGCGACTGTAATACCGGGTGCCAAATGCGGCACGCACCATCCTGGACAAGTGCTGCGGGGTATATAGCTGGTTAGTAACCAGGTCCATCGTATGAACAAAAAAATCTGGATCTGTATTGCGCAGTCCTCTTATTTCGTAGGAAGAAATCTTTACCGGTCCTGGCCTGGGTAGTCGGTTGATGACCACGTTTTGCACACCATAGATGGCGTTTAAGGAATCCGCTATTTTTTTAAAACGGGGATATAATGCCCGCCCTTCTTTTATGCCAAGGTTAAGGATTTCGGCTGATTGCGCAAAGCTGCCCATATTGTATTGCGGCATGTCGAAAGGCACATAGATATCGCACAATCCTACTTCTTCTTTATGATCCTGTGCCTCACGAAAAAAAGCCACCTGCAGTAAAACCTGTATTACATTTCTTACTTTATCAGAAGACAACAATCCACCG
This sequence comes from Chitinophagaceae bacterium, assembly GCA_039919885.1. Taxonomy (GTDB): domain Bacteria; phylum Bacteroidota; class Bacteroidia; order Chitinophagales; family Chitinophagaceae; genus JACMLD01. Next base: position 49,903 of record JBDSEV010000068.1, on the reverse strand, counting down.
GCCACATTGCTGCCAATTACAAATCCTGCGCCCATTTCTTTAACATCGCGTACCGGAAAATTTCTTACAATGCCGCCATCTACCAGTCGTTTATTATCAAAATCTACCGCCGTAAAAAACGATGGAATGGCCATGCTGGCACGGATGGCGGAGGTTATTTCACCATGACTCATTACAACCGCTTCGCCATTGCCAACATCAGTGCCGATGCATTTGAAAGGAATATTAAACTTTGAAAAATCTTTCTGATTATACACGGGAAACAACATCTCAGACAGCTTCAGCCACAACTCCTGACCCTGCAACACACCCGTCGGTAACTGGAAGCCATGGTTCACCCATGGCAGTTCAACCGTATACTTGCTGTACTCATCTTTTTCTTCCATAAAAAGCGTCCGCAGTGACGCCTGGTTGCTCAGCAGCAGGTCCCAGTTGATAGTGCGGGCCATTTTTTCTATTGAATCTGCCGGGTAGCCAACCGCATATAACGCACCTATGATGCTGCCCATGCTGGTGCCGGTAATGTAGTCTATTTTTAATCCGGCAGAATCAATGGCCTTGAGTATTCCAATATGCGCCAGGCCTTTTGCACCGCCACCGCTTAACGTAAGTCCTATTTTAGGCCGTTCGCCCAATTGCTGGCCAGCGGCGGTACCGCAACAGCCAATTACCAGTACAGCCAGTACAGCTATAAATGAAAATCTGTTCATAAATGAGGAGCCTCAAATTTACACAGATAAGACTGGTTTTAAAAAAATAAAGCTGCCTTCTACAGCAGCCTTACTTAAAATTATGATAGCTTTTTTTTACTGCGGTGTCAGGTATTGCGCATAGGCATATCCTTCTTCGCCCTTCTCCGTTTTCACCAACCACCATTGGTCGTTTGCTTTGCTGATCAAGGTTACTTCGGAAGCATGCGCAGCCTTGCCCACAATTGGCTGATCGGTACCCGGCCCTTTGCGAATATTCAGGTTAGAACTGTCGGTAGTAACTTTTGCTTTTGTACCTGCAACACCTGCAGCAACATTTACATTCATTACTACATCGCCTGCCCTGAAATCTGGATCGATCTTATTGTATATTGCCCATAGCTTATCTTTTGCGTCTCCGGTTGGTGCATCTCCGTCGATGTATAAAACACTGTCTTGCTCACGCACCTGCAGATTTGAAACGCCGGCGGTACTGGCTGCATCCAGCAGTTCTCTATATTTATCCTGTAATGCCATAATTTGGTTCCTCCGTTTTAATTAATGGTTAATTTGTTTTCGATTTTCTTAGGCTTTAATGTATTCAGACTTTTCATTAGCGTAGTCAAGCTGCTCCTTTTTATATCGCCGGTAAGCGTAATGACGCCGTCTTTTACGTCTGCTTTAACGCCTGGAAAATCTTTAGTGGCATCCGTAACACCCTGCATCAATGGATCGTCTGCTGCAATAACAACTGGCGCCGGTGGTGGTGGCGGTACAACGGTGGTATTATTTACTACTGACTTTACGCCTGGGATTGCTTTAACGGTGGTTTCAAAAGCTGATTTGGAAGACTCATCCCTGAACTCGCCATTTAGGGTAACCACCCCATCTTTTACGGTAGAACTGGCGTTTGTAACATCAGCAGAAACGGCCGAAATTTTATCGTTCACTGTTTTTTCAAGATCAGCGTCTTTCACGCCTCCTTTGCAGGAAGACAGCACTACTATTGCAGCGGCTGATAATAGAAAAGCAAACCTTTGAATGGATGTACGCATAATTGGTATTTTTATTGGTGAATAAAATTGATACAATCAATAAATGAATCAAATTGCTTTTAACACGGCAATGCTTATTATGTGGTAACAATACAAACTTTAAGCCGATCCGCCGGCTTCCAGGTCCATGATCTTTTCAAATACCTGTTCATATTGCTTGTTTAGTTTTTCCAGTTCCGCCATGGCCGCCTTGTAATCGTTTTCCGTTACCATAAACTTGGTTTTATCTGAATATGTTTCCGGCGAACTCATAGAAGCCTGCAAACGCGTCTTCCTGTCGGTGATTGTGCTTATAGCGGCTTCCAGTTCCTGAAATATCCGCTGTTGTTTTTGTAATTCTTTTTTTGCTTCCTTGTTTATTGGTGCAGAAGCCGTGCCAATTGCTGACGGCTGCGCATTTGCTTGTTTAGAGACGGCCTGCGTTTTTTTGGTATCCGCTGCGGCAGGTTGCTTTTGTGTAGTGCCGGTCTGTTTGTTCTCAGCTGCTGATTTTTTGCTGCTGGCAACGTTTCTTTCTTTCCAGTCAGCCCATTCATCGTAACTGCCCTTAAATTCCCTGATTTTATTTTCGTCAATTTCCCATATCGTATTAACCGTTTTGGAAACAAAATAACGGTCATGACTCACCAGTATCAGGGTGCCTTCATATTTTTTTAATGCATCAATCAGCAATTCCACGGAGTGAATGTCCAGGTGATTGGTAGGTTCATCCAGCAATAGAAAATTGGCTTTGCTGGTAATTGTTTTAGCCAATGCCACACGCGCTTTTTCGCCGCCGCTTAATATTTTAATTTTCTTGTCTACATCATCGCCACCAAATAAAAAGCAACCCAGCAAATTGCGCAGCTCCTGCTCTGTTTGCTGGCTCCCACATTCCTTCATTTCATCCAGGATGGTATTGTTTACGTTCAGCGCTTCCAGTTGGTGCTGCGCGTAGAAACTTTCATCAACATTATGACCCCATTTTCTTTCTCCATCAAAAGGTTCAGCGCCGGCTATGATGCGCAGCAGGGTAGATTTTCCTTTGCCATTGGCGCCAATGAGGGCTATTTTATCGCCCCGGTTAATTTCGGCGGAAGCGTCTTCTACGATGGTGATGGCCGGGAATTTTTTACTGATATGTTTTAACTCCACCAAAACCCTGCCGGGCGTTTTGTCTACCCTGAAATTAATTTTTATATTGGGACGCTCAATTTCTACATCTTCAATCCGTTCCAGCCGGTCGAGCCGCTTAACGATACTCTGCGCTGCGGCCGCTTTGCTGGCTTTTGCCTTAAATCGTTCAATAAACTTCTCCTGCTGCCGGATATAATCCTGCTGGTTCTCAAAAGCCCGCTGCTGTAACTCCACCCGCATTACTTTTTCTGTTTCATAGAAATCATAATTGCCGTTGTACACATGCAGTTCTTTCTGGTAAAGCTCCACAATCTTGGTAACCATCCGGTTCAGAAAGTACTTATCGTGACTAACAATCACCACGGATCCCTGGTAATGCAGCAGGTATTTCTCCAGCCATTCAATAGACGGCAGATCGAGGTGATTGGTCGGTTCATCCAACAGCAAGAGATCGGGCTGTTGCAAAATCATTTTTGCCAGCAACACCCGCATCCGCCAGCCACCGCTGTACTCGCGGTAGGGGCGCTCAAGATCGGCATTGGCAAAACCAAGTCCCTGTAGTACTTCTTCCGTTTTATGGTGAATATTATAGCCATCCAGCACATCCATTTCGTGTAAACGGTCGCTGTAATCATGTAGTATTTTTTCGTCTTCATGGTTGGCCTCCAACGCTTTACCGAGGCGTTCGATTTCTTTTTCCAATGCCAGTACCCGCTCGAAAGCGCCCATCGCTACTTTTAAAATCGAATCGTTTGAGTCGAAGCTCAGCAGATCCTGGTGCAGGTAGCCGATACTGGTATCCCGTCCTTTTTCTACCGTGCCCGCGCTGGCCGAAAAGCCGCCCACCAGTAGTTTCAATAAAGTTGATTTTCCGGTTCCGTTGTAGCCAATCAGGCCGATGCGCTCGCCCGGCTGTATATGCCAGGTAGCGTCCTGTACAATCACCCGTGCCCCAAATTCAAACGTTACATTTGTTAATCCTGCCAGCATAAATAGTATTAAAATCAGCGAAAAATAATTGTTTTGCCCCGGGGCATATTTCGGCAAAAATATGATAAAGAGGGGGTATAATTTTTATCTCTTAATTTTGACCAAATTCATACCGGAAATGAAGAAAATTGTTGTAGCAATCATCCTGGTGCTGGTGGCCGCCTTTGCCATTAATAAGTTGTTTTTTTCCCGTAAAGCGGGGGATGGTAATGATGAGTCGAAACAGGTGGCGTTGAGCGTCAGCAAGAACTCCGCTGCATTTAATGAATCTTTTGAAAAGCTGCTGAACAGCTATTTTTCTTTAAAGGATGCCATCACCGTGTACGATACCGCTAAAGCCAATGCTGCCGCTGCTGAAATGGTTGTGTTTGCTGACAGCCTTAAAACAAGTGAAATAAAAGGGGATACCACGGGTACCATACAGCAAATGGCGGCGGATTTTGCGAGTACCATCAGTGGTTCTTCCAAAGGACTGATTGGCGAGGCGGAGCTCATAAAAAAGAAAAGAGAATTTCAATTGATTTCAGAAGGATTGTACAACCTGGTCCGTACGGTAAAATACGATCGCCAAAAATTGTATCACCAGCATTGCCCCATGGCATTTAACGAAGACGAAGAAGCATGGTGGATAAGCAACAGCAATAAAATTGTAAATCCTTACCTGGGCACCCAGCATCCAAAATACAAAGCTACGATGGAAGGATGCGGAGACATTACTGATTCGCTCGATTTTACGAAATAACGAAATACCGCTTGACCCCGTTCGTGTCTGCACGAGACCGAAGCTCTGAGCTTCGTGTCCGCACGAAACGCGATAACAACTTGCAATATGAAATGCGCCACAAAGTTTGTTTTCTTTTTATTGCTGCTGGCAGGATTTGAACGGGCCAGCTACGCGCAGTCACAAACCGGTATTCTCCAATGGTTAACGAACGCAGATCGTTCCCAGTTATTCAGCCTGCAGCCGGCTGCTGTGCATTTTTCTGCCAAATCCACCACAAAAAATATTATCGAAGTAAATGCTGCCGAAACTTTTCAAACCATTGATGGCTTTGGTTTTGCACTAACCGGTGGCAGCGCACAGCATATTATCCGTATGAGCGATTCGGCAAGAGCAGCTTTGTTAAAAGAATTATTTGGTACGCAGGTTGGTATCAGCTACCTCCGCCTGAGCATCGGCGCTTCGGATTTGAATGACCATGTTTTTTCTTATGATGATCTGCCGGCAGGACAGACAGATACTGGCATGAAAAAGTTTGACCTTGGGCCCGATAAAACGGACGTTATACCGGTAATGAAAGAAATCCTCCGTATCAATCCTGCCATTAAAATACTTGCCTCGCCGTGGTCGCCACCAGCCTGGATGAAAACCAACAACGACGCACGTGGCGGAAGACTGAAGCCTGAATATTATACTGCTTACGCAAAATATTTTGTGAAGTACATACAGGCCATGAAAGCGGATGGCATTCTCATTGATGCCATTACCGTGCAGAACGAGCCATTGCACCCCGGTAATAATCCCAGCCTGCTGCTAACAGCGCCGGAAGAAGGCGCGTTTATAAAAAATCATTTAGGCCCGGCATTTGCAAAAGCCGGCATCCACACCAAAATTATTTTGTATGATCACAATGCAGACCGGCCAGATTATCCGATATTAATTTTAGATGATCCCGAAGCAAAAAAATACATTGACGGATCGGGTTTTCACCTGTACGGCGGAAAAATAACTGCGCTCACGGATGTGCACAATGCCCACCCCGATAAAAATATTTATTTCACTGAGCAAATGGTGGTTGATTTTGGAAATGCTGGTGTAACAGATGCTACAAAAATAAATATTGCGTCGCCGGTTAGCAGGCTGATTGTTGGAGCAACCCGTAACTGGAGCCGGAATGTTATTGAATGGAACCTCGCGGCCGACCCACAGTACAAACCTTTCACTGACCGCGGCGGTTGCAACATGTGCCAGGGTGCCGTTACCATTGATAAAGATTCGGTCACCCGCAACCTCGCGTATTATTCTATTGCCCATGCGTCGAAGTTGGTGGTGCCCGGCAGCGTGCGCATTCAATCAAATGAAACAACCAATCTCAGCAATGTTGCATTTAAAACACCTGCAGGCAAAATTGTGCTGATTGTTGCGAATACCGGCAAACAGGCGCAGACCTTCAACGTGCAGTACAAGAATAAATACGCCAGCCTTAGCTTAGACGGCGGATCTGTAGCAACGTATTTGTGGGATTAAAATCACCAGCCATGCAAAGACTTAAATGTTTTATTTTATTTACACTTGCCGGTATTGTTTTGCTTACTAACGCCAAGGCACAGGGTTTTCTAAAAGCGAGTGGCAAGCAAATCGTTAATGGCAATGGTGAAAATGTGCTATTGCGTGGCATTGGCCTTGGCGGATGGATGCTGCAGGAAGGCTACATGCTGGGGCTAACCAACAAGTGGCAGCAGCAACATGAAATACGAAAACATATAGAGGCATTAATTGGTAAGGAAGGCGCGCAGGAATTTTATGATGTCTGGCTGGCCAATCATACCCGCCGGGTGGATATCGATTCACTGAAAGCCTGGGGCTTTAATTCTGTGCGTTTACCGATGCACTATAACTTATACACTTTACCAATAGAAAAGGAGCCCATTGCCGGCCAGCAAACCTGGCTGGAAAAGGGCTTTGCCATGACTGACAGCCTGCTGGTATGGTGCAAAGCAAATAAAATGTACCTTATCCTGGACTTGCACGCGGCGCCGGGCGGGCAAGGCAATGATCTTAATATTGCGGACCGTGACCCATCAAAACCATCGCTCTGGGACAGCGAAGCCAACCAGCAGAAGATGATTGCCCTGTGGAAACAACTTGCTGCCCGGTATGCGGAAGAACCCTGGATTGGCGGATACGATATCATTAATGAGCCCAACTGGGGATTTGCTGATACTGTCAATGATAAACATGGTCAGAAAGAAACCAGCAACGCACCACTAAGAAAATTAATGGTGGATATTACTGCTGCCATACGCGCGGTAGACAAAAACCATATCATCATCATCGAAGGCAATGCATGGGGTAATAACTACAAGGGAATTTTGCCTGCCTGGGACAAAAACATGGTCATGAGTTTTCACAAATACTGGAATTACAACAACGTGGAATCCATTGCCTACCTACTTCAATACCGTAACGATAATAATATACCCGTCTGGCTGGGCGAGACAGGCGAAAACAGCAATACCTGGTTTACAAATGCCATCCGGTTATTGGAGAAAAACAATATTGGCTGGGCATGGTGGCCATTAAAAAAATTGGGTTTCAATAATCCGTTGCAAATAAAGACCAATCATAATTATGAGGCATTGCGGGCATACTGGAATGGTAAAAGAGAAAATCCGCCAAAGGAGAGCGATGTGTACAGCGGTTTGCTGGAATTGGCTACCTATACAAAATTTGAAACCAACATCGTGCACCGCGATGTAATTGATGCTATGATGCGGCAACCATTTAGCAGCGCTGCCCGCCCGTTCAAACCTAATAATATTTCAAACGGCGTTGTGCTGAGCGCAGTTGATTATGATCTTGGTATCAATGGACAGGCCTATTTGGACATGGATACTGCTAATTATCGTTCTGCCACGCAAAAAACAACAGCAGGCAACCGTGGCGGGGTATACCGCAATGATGGCGTTGATATCCGCAAAGATTCTGCATTATATGAAAGCTATTACGTAAGCGATATTGAAGCAGGAGAGTGGTTGCAATACAGTATTGACAATGTAGTAAGCGGTAAATACGAACTGGTGCTTACGGTAGCTGCTGATAACGACAGCGGGCGGATATCCATTGGAACTGCCACCAACCCGTGGCTGCTTCAAAAAATATGGGTACCCAATAGCGGCGGTATGAAAACCTGGAAAACTTTTTCTGCCGGCAAAATTACTGTTGCAGGTAAACAAGTACTACGGGTGTATTTTAAACAGGGCGGGTTTAACCTCAAGTCCATCCAATTCATAGCGGTCAAATAGCCCGCGGCAGCACTTTATAATAACAAGGAAACAAAAAAAAATAGTCTCGCGCAACTTTTGGATGATTGGGAGCGGTGACTATTCACTGCGCTAAATTCCTTCTTTACCAAAGCGGACGCTGTTGGTAGTAATCGAGTATTTTGGTTCTCAGGAAGTAATCGTACCGGGCAACAATCAGGTTTGTTTTGGCACGGTCGAGGTTGTTTTTTGCAATAATATAATCCACCGTTGTACCCACACCCTGTGTGAACCGGGTATCGGCCGCGCGAAATGATTCTGAATACGCAACCACCTGGTCGTTGAGCGTTTTGTAACGTTCGAGCGAGGCAGTCATATTAAAATAATCCTTTTCAATGTTTTGTTTCAGCTGAATTTTAGTGGTCTGCGCCATGAACTGTGCACTTTTGTAATCTATTTTAGCAAGTGACACCTGGTTGCGGTACCGGAAGTTATTGAGTATGGGAATTGTAATGCCTGCACCCACATAGGTACCGTAGTTATTTTTCAATTGGTTATCGTAAGGTATTTTTTTATTGGCGGCATCCTGTGCGAGGCTGGAAAAATTGGTACTGATACCACCGCCTACACCCAGGCTGGGGTAGAGGTTGCCTTTAAGCGCCTGCACCTGTTTTTCATAGCTCTTGCTTTTCAAATCAGCGGCTTTAATGATGGCCAACTGCTGCATGGCTACCTGGTAGATACTATCGGGCGAACTGCCGTAGTTCATATCAAACTGCTCTGCGCCAATTTGAGCGGCTGTCAGGTTTTTGGTATACGGCACATTCATCAGTTGCGCGAGTGTATAACGGGCCTGGTCAAGCGAATTCTGTGCATTTACATACGCCAGCTGATCACTGCCATACTGACCCTTTAAATCAAACAGGTCGGAGGGTTTAATGGCACCTTCGCGGTTCATAATTTCCAGCCGGCTCACTTGCTGGTTGGTTACATCGGCCTGGCGGCGTGCCTGCTCCAGCAAATCGTTATTGGTGAGCATCTGCACATACGCCAGCATCACATCCAGCAGGATTTTGTCTTTCGACTGCTGCCAGTCCATTTTGCTGGCTTCGTAATAATATTTATTGCTTTTCAGGTTGTTGAGCAGGTAGAAACCATTAAAAATGGTAACATTTCCTGAAAGGTTATAGTTGGCGGTTGTTAACTGCTGGTTGATATAGCCATTATTTGCGGGGTCAATGCTCCGGCCCTGGTTAAGGTTGTGGTTGATGGTGCCATTTACCTGCGGAAGAAAGTTTCCCTTTGCCTGGTTCAGGTTAACACCTGCAATGTCCATCTGAAACTCCACCTGTTTCACCGTTGCATTATTGGCGATGGCTATTTCAACACTTTGCTTCAGGGTAAGCACGCTGTCCTGCGCTGCGCCAAACAAAGAAATCAATAGACATCCTTTCAAAAAAAATAACTGCTTCATAAGCTGTAAATCAATTTTTAGTAAAGCCTTCAGCCAATGGCTATCCGGCATTATGCTGCACTTCTCCTGGTTTAAGCAATTTGCATTAGTTATCAATTCTGCCATCCAGTAAGTTGATAACATGCGTGCCATAACCCGCGTTTTTTTCTGAGTGGGTTACTTGTATAATGGTTACGCCGTCTTTATTCAGTTCTTTAAAAAGATCCATTATTTCTTCACCCTGTTTTGAATTAAGGTTACCGGTGGGTTCATCCGCAAGTAATAATTTTGGTTTTGCTATTAAAGCGCGGGCAATACCTACCAGTTGCTGCTGGCCACCGGACAACTGTGTAGGGAAAAGATCTTTCTTGCCTACTATGTTAAAGCGATCCAGCATATCCGCCACCATTGCTTTTCGTTCAGACGCTTTTATGTCCTGGTAGATAAGTGGGGTCTCAATATTTTCATACACGGTCAGTTCATCAATCAGGTGATAAGCCTGGAATACAAACCCAATGTATTGTTTATACAGGGCCGATCTTGCTTTTTCCTTTAGCTTATGCACAGCCTCATGCAAAAAATTATATTCACCCTCATCTGCATCATCCAGCATACCGATCACATTCAACAGGGTGGACTTACCGCTGCCCGATGGTCCCATAATGGAAACAAATTCGCCTTCTTTAATGGTAAGGCTGATGTCCTTGAGCAAAAAAGTTCTTGCCCCGCCTACCTGTACCCATTTTGAAATATGTTTTAGTTCAATCATACATTTATTTTTTCTTTTTGATACCTGATAACCTAGTGGTTAAAACGATGGCTGCCGCACTTGTTTTTCAACTGCTGTGCCAACAATCAAACCTTTGCCAGTAAAGGGTTTAGCCCAGATGTGTCCGGCGGGGTGTACGGAAACGGACACTTTTTGTACGATTTCGTACGTAGCTGGCCGGCTATTAGCCATCAGTGGTACCTGTTAACTTTTGCAAACGTGAATTTGAATGGGCGATTGAAGGACAACTATTCCGCCCTAAGCGACGTTACCGGGTTGGCCCTGGCCGCTTTAACAGCCTGGAAGCTGACCGTTAACACCGCGATCAGTATCGCGCTGGCACCAGCCATTGCAAATATCCACCAGGCAACCGTGGTGCGATATGCAAATTGCTGCAGCCACTGGTTGCCTGCCCACCATGCAACCGGCGTAGCAATAATAATGGCGGCTACTACCAGTTTTACAAAATCTAAAGACAACAACCCCGCAATATTTTTTATACTGGCACCCATCACTTTGCGTATTCCAATTTCCTTGGTTCGCTGCTGTGCCGTAAAGACCGCCAGTCCGAACAAGCCCATACATGCAATTAAAATAGCAATAACTGCAGCTGCAATGAAAGTGTTACCCAGCTGTTGCTCACTGGCATATTGTTTATTATAGGTTTCGTCTGCAAAAAAATATTCAAATGGGTTCCCGGAAAAATATTTATTATAAATGGCGTTGAGCGTAGCAATTTTACCTGGCATGTTGTTGACATCCGTTTGCACGGTAAAATAATAGGAAGAGGCGGAGGGCAGAAATACGATTGGTTCGATGGCGTTCTGCAGGGAAAGGTGATGGTAGTCTTTTACGATGCCGGCGATTTCATATTGTTCGCCTGCCCAGTCTATCTTTTGACCGGGCAATTGCGCATTTGCTTCGTAGCCCAGGGCAGCCACCGCTTTTTGATTCAGGATTACTTTTTTTGCTTTCGACCAGCCGAGGTCCGCATCCGCAGTTGTAAACATTTTTCCGTACAGCAGCGGAATGCCATAGGTGTTAAAAAAATGTTCGTCAGCAATAAACATCTTGTAACTTTTTTTCTCATCGCCTTTTTGCGCGCTTGGCTTAGTGATGTGATCTGCTGAAAAATTATATCCCTTGCCCGGAACATTGTTGGAGGCAGTCAGGGTTTTTATAAAAGCTAAGTGTGACAATTCGTTTTTGAAAGCTATATTTCGTTGGGCACTGCCCGCAGCAGCAATGGTGGGGCCTTTTATTACCAGCAGCTGGGTAAGGTTAAGTCCAAGATTCGTCGTTTTCATGTACTGCAATTGCCGGTACATAACGATGGTGGAAATAATAAAAATAATAGAGATGGTAAACTGGAATACCACCAGCCCTTTCCGTAATACGATGCCATTACTGCTGCTGGCAATCTTTCCGCGTACTGCTGTGATGGGTGAAAACGAACTCAATACAAATGCCACATATCCGCCGGAGAGCAAAGAACCCAGCAGTATCACCAAAAATGCAACTGTCCAGAACCAACCATTACTAAGCGCCTGCAACGAAAGTTCTCTTCCCGTAAATGAATTGAATAATTGTTGTAATAACTGAACAAGTATAAATGAAATGGCCACACTAAAAAAAGTTATAAAAAAAGTTTCGGTAAGGTACTGGAGCGTAAGTTGACCGCGGCTCGCACCCAGCACTTTGCGCACACCCGTTTCCCTGGCGCGCCTTAATGCCTGTACGGTTGACAGGTTGATATAATTTACCCAGGCTATCAATAAAATAAGCAATCCTACACCCACCAGCATCGTAACCAGTTTCAAGCTGCCAAAAGTCTGGTACGGGTAATTAAAAGCAGGGGCGAGGTGCAGTTCGCTGAACGGCTGAAGGATTACCTGCTCGGTAGCGGAAGGTTGCAATTCGTGCACAATACCGTTGATTTGCTTTGCAACTGCAGCGGCACTTGCGGTAGGTTTTAGCACCGCGTAGCAATTCACAAATCCATTGTCAAGCGTAGCAGGATCGGCCCAGTCGTTGCCATTGCGGCCCGCAGCTGTTTCCAGGGTATTTAATGATAGCAATAAGGATGGCCGGATATCAGATTGCGCTGCCATGTCTTTAAACACCGCGATAATGGTGTAGTCTGTATTTCCAAACTGGTTGCTGATGGTAACTGTTTTGCCGGTGACAGCGGAGTTACCAAATATCTTTTTGGCCATTTTCTCAGACAGGGCCATTGTTTTTGGAGCAGCAAGTGACGGACTGCCTGACAGCAGCGGGAATGAAAAAACGCTTAAAAAATTGCTGTCTGCAAAACATATATTTTCTTCCCGTAATGTTTTTAGTTGACCGGTTTTTTCATCTGTAAATCCAATAACGCCGCTGGCGAGATCATCCGTCACCCGCGTAAAGGATGCAATATCCGCCACTTTTGCAGTAAGCAAGGGCATAAAACCTGGTGGAATGTAATAGCCATGTTCGCCGGTTTTATCAAGGGTGCCCACGCGGTACAGGTTATTGAAATTTTTATTGAAGCGATTACTGCTCCATTCTGCCGCCACGAATTCAAAAATTAATATAAATACCGCTATACCAACCGCCAGGCCGGTAATATTAATTACGGTGAATGTTTTATTTCTGAGCAGGTTGCGCAGCGCAACGGTGAAATAGTTTTTTATCATGAAAACAGCTTTTAGTTTTTAGCCATTCGCTTCTTAGCTAAGGTACAGAGTAATTAACGCATCTTTATTTACACGGCGCTGGCAATAACCCGTGGCCAACAGCTATGGCCTATTCTGTACGCAGTGACTTCACCGGGTTCGCCAATCCTGCTTTAATGGCCTTAAAACTTACCGTAACAAATGCAATCAGTATAGCCAACATACCGGCCAGTGCAAATATCCACCAGCTGATATTGACCCTGTAGGCAAAACCTTGCAGCCAGGTGTTCATAGCAAACCAGGCAATTGGGGTGGCAATCAGAATGGCAATCATAACCAGCTTTAGCAGATCTTTTGCCAGTAAGCGCACGATGCCGCTAACACTACTGCCTAATACTTTGCGAACACCAATTTCTTTGCGTCTTTGTTCAGCTGTAAAAGTAACCAGGCCGAACAGACCCAGGCATGCGATGGAAATGGCCAGCACGGCGAAAATCAGTAGCAGCGTGCCCTGCATTTTTTCAGCTTCGTATTGTTTGGCGAAATTCTGATCAAGAAAGTTGTATTGGAAAGGATTAGCAGGATCATATTTTTTATGCAGTGCACCAATAAAACTTAGCGCGGCGGCTATGTTTTTTTTACTGATTCTTACATAGACGTTGTCTTTGTCCTTCGCCTGGGGCGGTAATTGAAGAATCAGCGGCTCAATCTTGTGCTGCAGTGAATAAATATTAAAATCTTTTACCACGCCAGCTATTACATAACTGATTGGGTTGTTCAGCGAATCTTTGCCCAGCAGGATTCGTTTGCCAATAGCTTCTTTCCATCCCGCATCGCGCACCAGCGTTTCATTAACAATAACTACCCGATCTTTATCAGTAAGCAGCGTAGGCGAAAAATTTCTGCCACTAATTAATTTGATCTGCATGGCAGGAATAAAATCCTCATCTACCTGGAAAATATTTGCCTTGTTTGATTTTTTTGCAGCGGCCCCCGTTGATTCAATTTCATAATTGCTGCCGCCGATATTATTGTTGCCAATTGGGTTGCTGGCGCTTGCCACCATCTCTATCAATGGGTTTTGCAGCAATTGTTGTTTGATGGCGGGAAGCTGGTTACGCATTGCCTGGTTGATGTGAAAGGTAAGCACCTGTTCCTTGTTAAACCCCAGGTCTTTTTTCATTGCAAAATCGAGCTGCCGCCAGATGACTACGGAGCCCGCAATCATGGCAATGGTGATAACAAACTGGAATACCACCAGCGACTGCCGGAACAGCAGGTTGCCCGTGTGGTTACCGGTTTGACCTTTCAATGACGGAATTAATTTAAAGCCGGATAAAAACAGTGCCGGATAAATGCCGCTGAGGCACCCCGCCAATACCGAAAAAGAGACTAAAAAAAGAATGGTTTGCCAGGTTCCAAAATGCCATACCGCCAGTTCTTTTCCTACAAAATGCTGGAACCAGGGCAGTAAGAGATTCAGTATGCCAATCGCAATAAAGCAGGCGATGAGGGTTATTAAAACAGATTCTGCCAAAAACATCAATACCAGCTGGCCCCTGCCTGAACCGCTTACTTTGCGTATGCCGATTTCTTTTACCCGCAGCGAAGAACGGGCGGTGGATAAATTCATGTAATTGATAGAGGCAATGATGAGAATAAGAATGGCCACCAGGGAAAAAATGGCAATGTAGCTGAAGTTTCCGTTGGTACCCATTTCATAGCCCAGATTGGAATGCAGGTGAATAGATTGCAGCGGCTGCAGCTCCATCCTGTATTCCGCCTCTCCAACACTGGCTTTGAGGTATTTATTAAAGAAAGCCGGCATGGCAGCATTCATGTGTTCAACAGCTGCTTTATCTTTTAGCAAAATATACGTGTACAGGGAAGAGTTATCCCATGATTTACCAACCTCGCCTTCGCCGGGCATGGAGCGGAGCGCACTGAAACTAAAATGTGAATTGGCCGGAACGTCTTCGATAACGCCTGTAACAAGGTTGCTAAAATTATCACCCAGGGAAATGGTTTTGTTCAGGGCAATGGACGCATCGCCAAACAGTTTTTTTGCCAGGGTTTGCGTAAGCACAATGGAAGCCGGCCTGCTAAGCGCGGTATTGGCATCGCCGTATAAAAAATGATAACTGAATATTTTAAAAACGCTGCTGTCAGCAAAAAAGATATCGCCTACCTGTAAACGCTGTTCGCCATACACCAGTGTTGCGCCGCCTTCTGCATCAAAGCGCACCGTCCGCTCAATCTCCGGAAAATCATTTTGAAGCGCAAGGGCCATCGGTGCGGGCGTAACAGCGAGATGAAAACTACCGCCTGGCCAGCTGCCATGCTGCGCTACGCGATAAATCCGGTTGGCTTTGGTATGATAATTATCGTAGCTCATCTCGTTGGCTACATAAAGGGTAATCAGCCAAAAAGCGGCCAGGCCAAGCGCCAGGCCGCCGATATTTATCAGGGAAAAGGTTTTGTTTCTTTTCAGATTGCGGTAGGCTAAAATGAAGTAGTTTTTAATCATGTTAATCAGTATTTGGAATTGGCTGCCGTATGGAAAGTCAACTGCCGTGCCATTACTCAAATTACTGAATTACAGGCGTTAGCAAAATGCCTGCGGAATGTTTGTGCGATATTGAACAGGAAAGTGTTCGAATACGGACAGCAAAAAGCGCATTCCCGGCGCCACGTTGCTGGTTATTCGCTCCGCAAACTTGTTACCGGGTTGGCCAGCGCAGCTTTTACTGCACGGTAGCCAACGGTAACCGCGGCAATAAGGACGGTAGAAACGATAGCAAGTGCAAATACGCCGCCCCCGATGGGAACCCGGTATTTAAAATCCTGCAGGTATGCATGCATCGCCCACCAAGCAAGGGGTGCGGCAATTAAAAAAGCAACGACTAACAATCCCAGGAATTCTTTTCCGAACATCCAGATAATATTACGAACATTCGCCCCCAATACTTTTCTTACACCAATCTCTTTTGTTTTGCGCAGCGCCATAAAAGAAACCAGTCCAAACAAGCCGAGGCAACCAATCAGAATGGCGATGCCTGCAAAAGCTTCGATCATTTTCAGCATGGTATCATCCATCTGGTAAAAGCGCGCAATGCGGTCATCTAAAAACTCACCCTTAAAAATAAAATCCGGGTAGATGCCGTTCCATGTTTTTTCGATAGCCGCCATTTCTGTTTTTATGTTGGCGATATTGATAGCAACCGCGCAATTGCCATAACGCTGGTAATTACTGAAGATGGCAACAGGAGATATCTCTGTCCGGAACGATTTGTTGTTAAAGTTTTTTACCACGCCCACTACCAAAGCCTGTTCATTATCTACCTGCACCGTTTTGTTAATGATATCCTGCGGAGATGCGAGGCCAAGTTTTTTTACTACGGTTTCGTTGACGATGAACTCACGGGTAGTGTCTGACGGATACAGGTTTCTGCCTGCAAGCAGTTTCAGGTTAAACGTAGACAGGTATTGATCGTCGCCAGGTTTTGTGTTGATCTCCCAGCGTTCTGGTTTTGCGCGGTTGTCATACACAAAATCAGTGGAGGAATTAGAGGCCGATGCCGGGGCCTGCATACACAATGAAATATTGGAAACGCCTGCAATACCAGCAAGTTTCTGTTTCAGCACATGCATATTGGTGAGCGCCAGTGAATCATTTGACGGAATGCGCAGCATCACGATACCATCTTTCTGAAAACCCAGGTCGGATGTTTTTGAATAACGCATTTGCGAGGCGATTACAATGGTGCCAATGATAAGCATTTGAGAAATTGCAAACTGCGTAATCACCAATATTCTGCGCAGCGAAAACCCGCCAACATTTTTTTGCGATAGTTTTCCTTTTAATGCGGCGATGGGTTGAAAACCGGATAATACAAGACCGGGATAGGATCCAGATAAAAAAACCACCGCCACTGCAATGACAGCCGTGTATGCCAGTAGACTGATATTGATGAACGGATTAATACGGAGCGAAGTCTTAAAGAGCCCATTGATAAAAGGCAGTCCAAGCGCCGCCCATGCGTAGGCCAGCAACACGGAGAAAAAAGTAATCAACGCCGTTTCTGCAATAAATTGCCAAAACAATTGCGGCCGCCTGCTGCCCAGTACTTTCCGGATGCCTACTTCTTTGGATCGGTTCAATGCCTGCGCGGTAGCCAGGTTAATGAAGTTTACGCACGCAGTAATAATTAAAAAAATGCCTACGAGCGAGAATGCCCACAGGTATTTCTTGTCGGCAAAACCATTGTAATTGGGATTGAAATGAATATCGGCCAGCGGCTGCATTTTAAAAAAATTAGTATGCTGATTGATGGGATCATCGGCGTAGTATTTTTTTGTAAATGCCGGAAACACTTTTTCCACGTCAGTAGCTTTTACACCCGGTTTTAATAATACAAAACAATGTGTTTCGCTGTTAATGCTGCCCCAGGCATCGGGACTGGCCATCCGGGTACTGAAATCTCTCATGTTTTGGTCGCCCACATAAATCTCACTTCTACGGTCTGTGTTCAGTGGCAAGTCTTGTAAGATGCCGGTGATTTTGAAATCTGTTTTGTTGTCGATACGAATTATTTTTCCCAACGCATGCTCCGTTGCAAAATATTTTTTTGCAATTTTTTGCGTAACAATGGCGGAATTGGGCTCCTTTAGCGCAGTTTTGATATCGCCCTCTTTTAAGGGGAAATCGAATATTTCAAAAAAAGCCGGCTCGGTACATACAATGCCATCATCTTCATCAAACTTTTTATTTTCTGAAGGGATGGATACCTGGCGGCGGAAGGTAACAGCGCGCGCTGCTTTTTCAATAAAGGTATAGTCGCTTTTAAATGCTTTTGTAAAAGCCGGGGGCGTTCCAGACTGGTAATTGATTTGCTCGTTGTGCAATTCTGTAACCACCCTATATATCCTGTCCTTTTTTGAATGAAAGTTATCGAAACTGAAATGAAACGAAACGATCGTAAAGATTAAAATGGCGCAGGCAATACCCAGCGACAAACCAATAATATTAATGGCTGCATAAGATTTGTTTCTTTGCAGGTTGCGCCAGGCAATTTTAAAATAGTTTTTTAGCATGAGAATAGATTTTTGGGTTTAGTCATTACCTGCATAACCAGAACTATAGTAAACCGTATTTGTCATTTACTGATCGCGCTTAAAACGCTGTTTGATGAAAACAGCTAACCGTTAATAGCTTACCATTATTCGCTCCGCAGGCTTTTTACGGGATTAGCAAGCGCCGCTTTAACCGCGCGGTAACCCACCGTAATCCATGCGATAAACAACGATGCCACAATTGCCAGGAAAAACACACTTGCGCCGATATGTATTCGGTAAACAAAATTCTGCAGCCAGCTATTCATGAGATACCAGGCAACCGGCCCGGCTATCACAAATGCAATCGTAATCAGCAGCGTAAATTCTTTTGAAAACATCACCACGATATTGCTCACACTGGCGCCCAATACTTTCCGGATGCCGACTTCTTTTGTTTTTTGTACCGCCATATAGGAAACCAGTCCATACAGCCCAAGACATGAAATGAATATGGCAATGCCGGCAAATATTTTATACAATAAAGACAACTGGATTTCCTGCCGGTAGAAACGATTAATGCTGTCATCCATGAAATGGCTTTCATACGCATATTCGGGGTAGGTTGATTCCCATATTTTTTGAATTTGTGCGGTAGTACGCGCAATGTTAGTGGTTCTTATTTTTATGCCGGTGGTATAATACCTGGCTTGTGATTCGGAAATGGTAAGCGGTTTAATATCTTCCCGGAGGGAATTGGTTTTAAAATCTTTTACCACGCCTACGATGGGTAACCAGGTGCCATTACCACCCATCCTAATGGTTTTGCCAATCATTTTTTGCGGATCGGTAATGCCTAGTTTCTGCATCATCGTTTCATTAACCACCAGTTCACGCATGGTATCACTGGCATGGAAGCCCCTGCCGGCTGCAAACTGCAAACCAAATGTCTTAAAATAATCCTCATCTGCATATTTTAGGAAAGAAGGGAAATCAATGTCCTTACCACTGTTGTCAAAATAGAAATTGGTGGCCCAGTTGTTATCAGAAGAGGGAACATCGTTGGCAATGGAAACGCTTATCACATCCGGGTTTTTCAGCAGGGTTTCTTTCATTGGTTTCATACGTGCCATGAGGGCGCTGTCGCTATAGGCGGGAACCACAAAAACCGCCTCCTTATTAAATCCCAGGTCGGCATCGCGCACATAGTTCATCTGGCTAACAGCTACAATGGTTCCTATAATTAATACTTGCGAAATACTAAACTGTGTGACAACTAATATCCTGCGCAACGAAATACCACCAATACTGGCGGCATTAATTTTACTTTTTAACGCCAGTACGGGTGTAAAGCCAGATACGACCATGGCCGGGTAGGTGCCCGATAATACTGTTACGGTAACTAATGTGACGATCAGAAAAACAAAGCTGCCTGCTGTTAACAGGCTTATGCTGGCGGGCACATTGGCAACATGGGAAAGATAGGGGAGCGCCAGTTTTGCAAAAACGATGGACAATAAAATAGAGAATAATACCAGCAGGAATGTTTCGCCCATCACCTGGCCAATGAGCTGACTGCGTGTACTGCCCAGGACTTTGCGTATTCCTACTTCCCGGCTGCGGCCAACTGCTTGTGCGGTAGAAAGGTTAATGAAATTGATGGACGCCATAACAATGATGAGAATACCAATCAGCGAAAGCGTCCATAAAATAGTTTTGCTGCTCACGTGATCGCCCAGGGTCTGGTACCTGAAATTGAAATGCATGTCTTGTAAGGGTTGCATCACAAATTCCCGCCGGCTTTCTGCACCATCGTGTTTCTTTATAAAAGCTTTCATTTGTGATTGTATGCCGGCAGCGTTTACATTGGCAGGCAGCAATACATACAGCTGACTATTGCTGCCCAGGCTGCCCCAGTCTTTGCTGTAACCGTATTTGTCTGCATAGCGCTTTACTGTTTCGTACGCAATAAATAATTTGATGGGGAAGTCGGAGTTTAGCGGTGCGTCTTCTATCACACCGGTAATCTTCAACAAAATGGTATTATCCAGTTTGATGTATTTTCCGTTGGCATTTTTCCAGTCACCAAAATATTTGCTGGCGGTTTGCTTATCAAGCACCGCGTTGCCCGGTTCACTCAGTGATGCAGTGTCTCCCTGCAGCCAAGTGGCATTAAATATTCCAAAATAGTCGGGCTGTGTGAAGATGACGCCCGTTTCTTCAATAAATTTCTTACTGGATGAGGGTGTTGCATTTGGATCATTGCCCAGTACAATCACCTGGCTGCCATAGCTGGCGGTAACGGCTGTTACTTTTTCAAACTGTGGAAAATCCGTACGAATGGCATCTGCCGCCGGTGTGGGCGTACCGGGATTATAAACCGTGCTGCCATCCCTGTTGGTACCGGATGTTACGATTCGGTAGGTCCGGGCGTAATTTTTCTGAAATTTATCATAACTGAATTCATAGCGGACCACTAAAAATATCAATAGACAAGCAGCAATACCTGTTGTAAGGCCGGCGATATTAATGATGGAATACGCTTTGTGTTTCACCAGGTTTCTCCAGGCAATTTTGAAATAGTTTTTGATCATGAAAACAGCTTTAAATTTTAGACATTAGCGGTTAGTCAAGGGGGATAGTAATTTGAATATATTATTTGTCCGTGAGAACCTGCAAATATTAATTCGTTAACGTTTTTCAATATTACGAACTATTTCGTAAATAAACCTGTTCTCAAATAAGAATAATGCCGTTCATAAAAAATGGTAAGGGCTGCGCTACAACCTGGCCACTCGTAGACGCGTGTCCTTACGATTCACCTGGTGTTTGGCGGGTCGCTCGGGCAACGGAATGACGGCGCACAAGCATTTGCTACGAAAATTCCGGCAGACACACCGTTGCCAGGAAAAGATAGCGGAAGCGGGCGTTCCGTTAACTTCCAACGTTGATTAATTATTATTCACTCCGCAAGCTCTTCACCGGGTTTGCCATTGCCGCTTTTATTGCATGAAAACCAACAGTACCCATTGCAATCAACATGGCGGATAATCCGGCAGCTACAAATATCCAGGCTTGAATATTGATACGAAATGCAAAATCTTCCAGCCATTTACTGGACGCAAACCATGCAAGGGGAGAAGCAATCAGTATTGCAATTGCCACCAGTTTCAAAAACTCTTTTGAAACCAGCGATGTAATGTGGAGCACGTTTGCACCCAATACTTTTCTTATGCCGATTTCTTTTGTTCGCTGCACAGTTGCGTAGGCTGCCAGCGCAAACAGCCCCAGGCAAGCCAGCAGGATAGCAATAAAAGAAAATGTGCTGAACAATTTTGCACTACGCTGCTCTGTTATGTAAAGGCTGTTATAATCTTCATCCAGGAAATGATACTCAAACGGGCGGTGATTAATTCTTTCCTTCCAGACATTTTGCAGGAAGCCGATGCTTCCGGCCAGGTTTGCACTTTTCACTTTTACATACATTTCCTGCGTCTGTGCGGTATCAGGGAATAATATCATATTGCCAATCGGTTCGTGCAGTGATAAATAATTAAAATCTTTTACCACGGCTTTTATGGTACCGGGGGCTCCTTTATAAATTGTTTTACCGATTGCCTGATCGGGTGTCCAGCCAAAATCCCGGGCCGCTTTCTCGTTCACAATATAAGATCGCCTGAAGTTTTGATAATTGTTGGAGGTATCCATCAAAGCGATATCACTTTGGGTAAAGTCAGCCCCTGAAATAATATGCAATCCAAGTGTTTTAATGAAATCGAGTTGAACGGGCATTGCATTTACCGGTATTCTTTTTTGCCCGCTGGTATTGGCCGCGGCGCTGGCGTAATCGCCCCATTGTACAAATACGGGTGTTTCATAAGCCCCGCTTACGCTTTTAACTTGTGTGTTTTGTTCAATCGCATTCTTGAGCGCCTGGTACTGCTTTCGCATTTTTGAGTCTAGTGGAAGCACAATTACCTGGTCTTTGTCATAGCCAATGTCTTTGTTTCGTATATACGAAATTTGTTGCAGTATAACAATGGTAGAAACGATCAGAAAGATGGACACCACAAACTGGAATACAATCAATGTTTTGCGAAGTCCGCCACCCGACGAAGATAAATAAAGACCTGATTTAAGAATATGGGATAGTTTAGTATTAGACAAAACCAGTGCAGGGTAAGCGCCGGAAATAAAACTGATAAGCAGGCCAACCAATAGCATAACTGCAACAGGAACAGGCGCCAGCAACACAGCGGGCGTGAACGACTTTCCTGAGATGTTATTAAACACCGGCAAGAGTAATGTACAAACCGCCACAGATAAAATAATGGCTAAAAAAACCAGCAGGCCCGCTTCTCCAATAAACTGTCCGAACAATTGCTTCCTTCTTGCGCCTAATACTTTACGAATTCCAATTTCCGTACCTCTTGAAGAAGATTGTGCAATGGCGAGGTTGGTATAGTTAACGCAGGCGATGATAAGAATCAGCAAAGCAACGATGCCAAGAACGTACACATACATGATATTAGCATTCGGTTCAAGGCCGTCCAGTAACGAATGCAGGTGAACGCTCAGCAAAGGCTCCATGTGAAAAATCATGTACTCATTGGCGTCAGCGTCATAGTCTTCCTGCATGGCGGCAGATTTCATATAGTTGATTTCCTGTTGCTCAAATTTGCTGATACTTGATGCGGGCTGAAGGAGCAGATAAGTAATATAATTCGCCTCGCTCCATTGTTCTTGCTTCGAAACCGGCAGTGAAAGAAACGATGTAACCATGCTATATTGAACTTGTGAATTAGCCGGAACGTCCGCACTAATACCCGAAATTTGGTAATCGCGTGAACCAATGTGCAGTATTTTACCAACAGCATCTGCAGTGCCAAAATATTTCTTCGCAATACTTTCCGTCAGCACCACCCGGTCAGGCCGATCCAATACTGTGGCCGCATTTCCCTGTATAAGCTTAAACGAAAAAATGCGAAAGAAATCAGCGTCAGCAAATAATACATTTTTTTCGTTAAATGTTTTCTCAGGGCTTCCCGCAACCACCAGCGTGTATTTGATCGTTCTCGTAAATGCTTCAACTGCAGGAAATGCACGCTTCAACTGCGGGCCAACCTTGGTTCCGGTGGTTGCGTACGTTCTTACTTTGCTGCCAGCATTCTGTTCTGTTGTAACACGAACAATGCGCGGCGCGTTCTCATGGAAGCGGTCGTAACTTAATTCATGAATTATGTAAAGCCCAATTAATATACAGCTCGTAATACCAATTGTAAGACCGGTAATATTCACGAATGAATACAATTTGTTCTTTTTCAGTTTGCGTAGTGCAATTTTCAGGTAGTTTCTAAACATTGTATAAAATTTATAATCGTAATAATGGAAGCCATCTTTATTCAATGGCGTTAAAAAACAAGGCAATTGCGTTCAGGCTTTATTATGCCGTCTCACCGCAGGTATCTCTTTTCTTCATTTCCAATCCTGCGCTACTCGCTACGCAACGCCTTTACCGGGTTTCCCATTGCTGCTTTTATTGCCTGCAAACTTACCGTTGCCAGCGCAATCGCGATGGCAGCTAAGGCTGCGGCGACAAACATCCACCACTCAATGCTGATCCGGTAAGCAAAATTATCCAACCACCTGCTCATTGCATAGTAACCGACCGGTACGGCAATTAAGGTTCCTACCAGCACAGGTTTAAGTAAATCTTTCGACAGCAGCAACACAATATTTTGCGCCGATGAGCCCAGGACTTTTCGTACGCCAATTTCTTTTGTTCGTTTAACGGCGGTGTAAGATGCCAGGCCGAATAGGCCCAGGCACGCAATGGCGATGGCAATAATAGAAAATACAGTTAAGACGGATTCCTGCCTTATTTCGGCTTTATACAACCGGTTGAATTTTTCATCTAAAAAAGTATACTCAAATGGGTAGGACGACTCGGCGTTCGTATATATCTTTTTGAAATCGGCAAGCGTTGACGGAAGGTTCATTGTTTTTAATTTTACCAGTGCAAGCCGTTTATCATTACCAGTAGAAATTATCAGCGGGGCAATGGTTTGTTTTAAAGAAGCAAAATGGAAATCTTCAACTACACCTATTATTGTATGCCGTACACTATCGCTGGTGTTCTTCACCCAATGACCAATCGCTTTTTCCGGCGTGTACCCCATTTGACTGGCAGCGGCGTGATTGATCAGCACTGACTGTGTGGAGTCGGTTGGAAATTGTACGGAGAAATCGCGGCCGGCAGTTATTTTAAGTCCCAGTGTTTTTACGTATTCAAAATCCGAAAACTCGGTACTGAACATCATTTTTTCACCTGGTTTTGCGTCTGTTTCAAAACCGTATGCATCGTGAAAACCGCCAGGCTCACCAGACATCAGCGATACGCTTTCTACCGCAGGATGTTGCTGCAATTGATTTTTTAACTGAAATTTTTTATTCCATATTTCGCCATTGTCAAGTGGCAGAATCAGCGTTTGTTCTTTGTTAAATCCAAGATCCGTATTTTTTATATAGTGCATCTGGCTCATAATAATCGTGATGCAGATGATAAGCAATACAGATATGCCAAACTGGAAAACAACCAGTACTTTCCTGAAAATGGCGCCATTTTTTCCGAGGCGCAGTTTTCCTTTCAGCGATTCAATCGGTGAGAAGGATGACAGCAGCAATGCAGGATAACTTCCTGCCAGCAAGCCAACAACAATGACTACGCCCAGCAGGAAAGCATACATCATTGGATTGCCCCATAGTTGCGGTAGTTCGTAACCCAGTAAACCCGTGTATGCCGGCATGGTAAGCTTTAGTAGAAGAAGGGCCAGAATAGCGGCCATTGATGAAAATAGCAGGGATTCCAGGATAAATTGTCCTATCAATTGTTTCCGGAGTGCACCCATTACTTTTCTAAGTCCCACCTCTTTGGAACGTTCCGTTGCCCTTGCGGTAGCCAGGTTCATAAAATTGATACAGGCTATCACCAAAATTAAAATAGCGATGGACATAAAAATGTACACCATTTTTTTGCTGCCATGTTTTACGCCAGCATCAACGGGTGATTCGCCTTCAAAATAAATACTCCGGAGGGGATTAATGGTAAGCCCCATGTGGAAGCCGCTTTCTGCATAGTATTTGCCCATGTATTTATCCATGAACGAGGGAAACTGTTTTCGCAAGGTTGCGGCGTCAACTGACGGTTTCAATTGCACATAAACATACATGCCGTTATTGGGCCACTGTTTAAACCATTGGTCGTTTCTCCAATTTGAAATCGGCACAATCATATCGAATGTGATATGTGAATTGGCGGGTACGTCTTTCGCAATACCCGTTACTTTAAGTTGTATTTTTTTGTTCATTTCCAGCACTTTGCCAATCGGGTCTTCATTGCTGAAATATTTTTTTGCGGCAGATTCTGTCAGGACAATGCTGGTAGGCTCCTTTAATACCGTTGCCGGATTGCCTTTTAGCAATGGAAAACTAAAAAACTGGAAGAAATTGCTGTCTGTTAAGAAAATATTCTTTTCATTGAAACCAATGTTTTTATAACTGATTAGGTCATTGTCGGGGCTCACCCGTACCGTGCTTTGGATAGCATCCGGATAATCATTTTGGAGCGCCGTAGAGTAGGGGGCAGACAAATACGGTATTTCCCTTTTTACACCATTGAGGTTTCCAACGCGCATAACGCGGTAGATGTCTTTTCCATTTTTATGAAATTTGTCATAACTGACTTCATTCAATATAAACAGGAAGATCATCAGGCAGCAGGTAATGCCTACAGTTAGCCCCAGGATGTTTATCAGGGAAAACATTTTTTGCTTCCTGAAATTTTTGAAGGCAAGGAGAAGATAGTTTTTGATCATAAACCAGCTTTTAACCATTGGCTACTGGCCAGGGCTTTCTTTAATAAATGTTTCTATACCAATAGCGAATGGGTTACTCACTTCTCAGGCTCCTCACCGGGTTGGCCAGCGATGCTTTCACGGCCTGGAAGCTGATGGTGGCCAATGCAATCAGCATGGCCGCCAATCCAGCAATAGCAAATACCGTCCAGCCAACAGGAACCTTGTATTCAAAATTTTGCAGCCAGCTGTTCATGGCCAGCCATGCAACCGGCGTGGCAATCACAAACGCTACCAGCACCAGCAGCAAAAAATCTTTTGATAGTAAACGGAATAAGGATAGTACACTTGCACCCAGCACTTTTCTTATTCCAATTTCGCGCGTACGTTGTTCTGCTGTAAACAACACAAGACCGAGCAAGCCCATACATGAAATCAATATGGCCAGGAACGCAAAATAACCGGATAGTGTTTGCACCACCAGCTCACTTTGGTATAAAAATGCGTATTCTTCGTCTGCAAACTGGTGACTAAAAGGGAAATCTGGATTCAATTGCTGGTGCAATTTTTCCAAGCCGGCTAACGCTGCTGGTGTTTTGCCAGGTGCAACGCGGATGAGCGCATAGCCCCAGCTTGTTTTTTTAGACAATCTTATTATCAGGGGCGCTATCGGCACGTGCAGCGAATTAAAATGAAAATCTTTTACTACGCCTATTATCGTTCCCCTGGTACCCCAAAAAGTAAGCGCTTTGCCAATGGGGTCTTTGTAGCCAATACGCAGTAGTGCTGCCTCATTAATAATATAGTTGGATGAATCGGCATAGTCCGGAGAAAAATCGCGGCCTGCAACCATTGCGGCCTGCATGGTTTTTATAAAATCATAACCGGCGGCTACCTGTGTAAAATTGGGATTTGAATTTGGCGCCTTGCCATCCCATTGAACGCCCCCGGTAGTGTTTTCAATCTGGACAGGCCTGTTCGACATTTTTGTGACGCCAGTAATCCCGGGAATTTTTAATGCCTCATTTTTAAACAAATCAAATTGAGGCGCAAGCTCACCGGTTATTGGTAAATAGATAAGGTTGTTTCTTTGGTAGCCCAGGTTTTTTGTTTGTATGTAATCAACCTGGCGGGAAATAATAATCATTCCAATAATAAAAATGATAGACAAGGTAAACTGGAATACCACCAGCCCTTTACGAAACCAGGTGGATGAAACTGACAGGCTGATTTTGTTTTTTAAAACGGCAATGGGTTTAAATGATGAAAGCAGTAATGCCGGATAACTGCCGGCGAAACAGCCCGTGACAATGGTTAATGCGCCCATCGAAAGCCAAAAACGATAGTCGTTACCCGGATAGGCAATGTTTTTACCGCTAAGGTTATTAAACGCAGGCAACAGCAATGCTACGATCATCAATGAACAAACTACCGCAAGTGCTGTAAATAGTAGAGCCTCCCCTAAAAATTGTAAAATTAGCGATGACCGTAGCGCGCCAATTACTTTGCGTACACCAATTTCTTTTGAACGCTTTAGCGAACGGGCCGTACTAAGGTTCATAAAATTGATACAGGCGATCAATAGAATAAAAATAGCAACAACGCTGAATAATTTTACATATTCAATTCGCCCGCCGGACACAAAGCCGTTCTTAAAATTTGAATGCAGGTATTTTTCATCATAGCGTTGCAGTCCCAGCTCAAGCCTGTCCAAATCGGTATAACCTTTATCGTATTTTTTTATAAAATGCTGGAGTTTGGCATTTACTGTTGCTTGATTGGCATCGGCCCTTAATTGTAGAACGGTGGTGGGGCCACTGTTGTGCCAGTCTTTCACCCAGTCCTCGCGTTCCGTAAATAAAGCCCAACTCAGCAAATAGTCAAACCGTTCTGAAACATTGGCGGGCAGATTCTCAAACACGGCGGTAACTTTCAAATCCCGGTAGTTTTCAAAACGCAGTGTTTGGTTGATGGCCGCAGCAGGACTTCCAAAGAAATTGTTTGCCATTGTCCTGGAAATGGCAATGCTTTCCAACTGCTTCAAAGAGCCCGCTACTGTACCTTCCAGCAAGGGGTAAGAGAAAATGTTGAAGAAGTCCTGCCCGGCAAAATTACCGTTCATCTTCATTTTCTTTTCGTGTGCAGAAAAAGTGTAATAACTGTTGTAGGCGTAGTTGCAAGCCAGTTCAACTTCAGGCATTACTCTTTTTAGCTCTTCTCCCAGCATACCCGGCGTGTCATAACTGCCGGTTACTTTATTATCCGCATACTCGCGGCTAACCACCGTATAAATGCGGGAGCCGTTTTTGTGAAATGCATCCACGCTGTATTCATCCTTCACCCAAAGAAAAATAAAAATGCTACAGGCGAGGCCCAGCCCGAGACCAGTAATATTAATAGCAGAAAAGGTTTTATTTTTCTGCAGGTTTCGCCAGGCAATTTTAAAATAATTTTTTATCATAAAAGCAGCTATTAAAAAAGGTGCTGTTTAATAAATGTTTCTAAAGCGAATAGCGGTTGGCTTATTCGCTTCTAAGACTCTTCACCGGGTTCGTCAATGCCGCTTTAATGGCCTGGAAACTGATGGTTAGCAAAGCAATGATGATTGCCAGCAAACCTGCCGCGGCAAACATCCACCAGCTAATGGTAATGCGGTAGGCAAAATCCTGCAACCATTTCGTCATGGCCCACCAGCTTACCGGTGTGGCAATTAATATGGCGATGCAAACAAGTTTTATAAAATCTTTCGATAGGAGTGCGGTGATGCCTGCAACCGTTGCGCCCAATACTTTTCGGATGCCAATCTCTTTAGTGCGCTGTTCGGCTGCAAAAGCCGCCAGGCTAAATAAACCAGCAACAGAAATAGCAATGGCTATGATGGAAAATACCAGTATCAGCAGAGATGCCAGCTGGTCCTGTTTGTACAGGTTATTAAAGGTATCATCCAGGAAAGTGTATTCAAGCGGGCTTTGCGGTATGTATTTTCTCCATACTTTTTCAATGCTGCTAATTGACAATGATGCATTTTTACCAGCCGTTCTTACCACAAAATGATTACGCCATACCGGGTTATTGAATGCAACCAGCGGGCCTATTTTCTCATGCATGCTTTTATACGAAAAATCTTTTACTACGCCGATGATATGACCAGTATCGCCTTTAAAAATAAATGACAGGCCCACTGACGGTGATGGCAGGTTGAAATTTCTTACCGCCGTTTCATTGAGTATAAAATTCTTTTTATCGCCTCCGTTGTCGTCCGTGAACCAGTGCCCCTCTTTTAATTGCAGCTGCATGGTTTTTTGAAAATCTGCGTCGGCCGACAATTGCGCAATCCTTGGTTTGTAACTGGTGTCATGCCCTGGCCAGTCTGCGCATTCACTGCAGGTACTTCCAATATTTACAATGGGTTGATTGGAGGTGGAAACGCTTTCAATGGTATGTTGCGCGAGTAGGTCACGCTTAATGGCTTGCATTAATAGTTGCGTGTTCGACCGGTTGCCCGTTGGTGGCATTACAAAAGACAATACCTGCGACCGGTTATAGCCCGGATCATCTTTTTGTACGAAATTCATTTGCTTGTATATGATCAGCGTACCTGCGATCAGCATTACTGAAATCGTAAACTGCATCACCACCAATCCTTTTCTGAAAGCGCTGTCTTTTACTTTCAGCATGGAGTTGCCCCGAAATACATGGAGTGGTTTAAACGAAGACAGTAGTAACGACGGATAAATGCTATTCAGCAGGAGTGAAGTGACTAAGGTAATACCCAGCACTTTCCATAAGCCAACAGCGGTAAGCGGCAGCTCAAAGGTTTTTCCCGTTAGTTGATTGAACGCAGGTAAACAAATGCGTATTAAAACCAGCGTCGCAATTAACGCAAGCAAGCTAATCAGCACAGATTCTGTTACAAACTGGAAAAATAAATTGGAGCGGCTGGCCCCGGTAATTTTGCGGATGCTGACGTCTTTTGCCCGCAGGCTCGCTTTTGCCGTGGTAAGATTTACGTAATTGATGCAGGCAATCAGCAATAATAAAAATGCCAGGAAAGAGAAGATAAGAACGGTATTGCGATTGCCATGAATAAAGGATGAATTCTCAATTTCGGTTTCAAAATGCATATCCGCCAAAGCGGTAAGTCCAATGGTGGCTCCATCTTCATTGCTTTTACTTCTTACAACAGCTGTTATTTTTTTAGCGACCACAGCGGGATTACTGCCAGCGGTGGTTTTGATAAATGTAATGTAGTTGGCATTGTTCCATTGCTCATCATTTTCTTTGATTTGCTTATTGGTAAGCAATGCTGCGATTGGTATAAATGACTTATACTGAAAACTGGAATTGACTGCCGCATCTGCCACAACGCCGCGCACCTGGTAGTCCAATGTGTCTATATGGATTATTTGCCCAACTACATGCTGGTTGCGCTGGCCGGCATCCTGTGGTTGCTGATCATTTTTTGGAAAATACTTCCTGGCTTCCGACTGCGTTAGTATAATGCTGAACGGATGTTCATTGAATGAAGCAGCATTGCCTTCAATAAAATTGTAGTGAAAGAGATTAAACCAAGCTTCGTCTACGTAGGCGCAGTCCTTTGCATAGAATAAGTTACCGTTTACATTGAAGACCGGCCAATTGCTGGTATACAACCTGGCGGTTTTTTCAATTTCAGGTACCTCTTTTTTGATGGCGTCTGCCAGTAACAAAGGCGTTGATTCCCACACCCACCCGGGTATGCGGGTAGTAAGGCGGTAGATGTCTTTTTTGTCTTTGTAGTTATCAAAGCTTGTTTCATTCTGCACCCACAATAGTATCAGCACCGCAGCCGTCATGCCAACAGATAAGCCAGCAACGTTTATAAAGCTGGCGGTCCTGTTTTTCCAAATACTTCTCCAGGCGGTTTTAATATAATTTGTTAGCATAAAGCAGCTATTAAGTTTTCAGCATTCATTTTTTAGAGGGCCATTATTTATTTTAGGTCGTTTATAGCAGATAGCTACGGGCTTTTCTTACTCGCTTCTTAGTGCCCTCACCGGGTTTGCCAGCGCCGCTTTGATGGCTTTAAAGCTTACAGTTAATAATGCAACCGCCATCGCCACCCCGGCGGCCAGTACAAATACCCACCAGCTGATGTCTACGCGGTAAGCAAAATCCTGCAGCCATTTGTGCATGGCCCACCACGACAATGGAAATGCAATCAGGCAGCCGATAAATACCAGTTTTAAAAATTCTTTGGACAGCATGCTGGTTACTTGTGTTACGCTGGCGCCCAATACTTTACGGATGCCAATTTCTTTAGAACGTTGTTCTGCGGTATACGTAGCCAGGCCAAACAAACCCATGCAGGCAACAAAAATGGTTAACACGGCAAAGATGTTGAGTATCGTACCTGTGCGCTGCTCTGCAGCGTAGGTTTTGTTGTACAATTCATCCATAAAGGCATAGCCGAAAGGTTCTTCTACATTGTATGAAGCCCATTGTTGTTTCATGGTGCTTAGCAAACCTGCCACATCTTTTGTTCTCACTTTAACAATGATGCCGGATTCGGGTTGCAGTACCATCAGCAATGGCGTAATGGCTTCATGCAACGATTTAAAATGAAAATCTTTTACAATACCGATGATTGTATACCGGTAATCTCTTCCGCGATCACTATTCTGCCGTACAATTGTTTTTCCAACGGCATCATTGCCAAAGCCATATGCTTTTGCCGCTGCTTCATTGATGATCATGGCAGAAGAGTCGGTTCCGTAAGCAGGTGAAAAATTCCTTCCTGCGGCCATCTGTATGCCAAGGGTTGGAATGTATTGTTCGTCTATTTTATACTCCAGGGATGTCATGGCCTGGTTGCTTTTTCCGTCGGGGTAAGACAAGGCATTGTTGTTATTGGTGGGTCCTGCCGGTTTATAACCAGATACCGTTACATTTTCTACCCTCGTATCTTTCAATAGCTGGTCTTTGAATGTTTTTTCATTTTTGCCCAGTGCCCAGGAGTTTGATATGACCAGCAATTGTTCTTTATTATACCCCAATTTTATATTTTGGATATATTTCATTTGCTGGTAAACAATGATTGTTCCGGTAATTAAGCTAACGGAGATGAAGAACTGAAAAACAACCAGGCTGCTTCTGAGCCCCAATGTTTTCGTGCTGGCGCTCAGCCTTCCCTTTAATGTGGCAATTGGTTTAAAAGAGGAAAGAAAGAAGGCAGGGTAAATGCCTGCCAGTAGTCCTACGGTGAGGCCAAGCGCCACAAGTGCAGCAATGGGCCTGATATCAAAACCAAATTGTAAATGCTTTCCGGAAAGGTCGTCAAAGACAGGCAATGCCAATTGCACCATTATCGCGGCGATGAACAACGCGATACAAGTTACCAGGACAGATTCAAATAGAAATTGTTTGATAAGATCCCATTTACCAGAGCCCATTACTTTGCGGACGCCAACTTCTTTTGCCCTTTTGGAAGCGCTTGCGGTAGACAGGTTGATAAAATTAATACTCGCTATCAGCAGCATGAAGATAGCAATGGCGCCAAAGATGTATATATATTTGATATTGCCACCGGGCTCTATTTCCGAACTCGTTAGTGAATGCAGGTGTATAGAAGTCAACGGCTGTAACCCAAAACCTAGTTCATTGCCCTTGGTACGGAATTGTGAAAGGCTCATCCCCATCGACTGCGCTATCTGCGGACCCATATATTTTTCCACCATGCCCGGCAGTTTGGCTTCCAGTTTTTTATAATCAGCCCCTTTTTTCAAGACTGCATACGTAAACAGCGTGCCTTCCATCCAGGTTTCGGATTTGGCAAAATTGATGGTTTCCAACGAACCCAGTAAATCGAAATGGAAATGCGCGTTCGCCGGCATCTTTTCTATTACACCGGTTACTTTAAACTGTCCTCCATTATTATAGGTAAGCGTTTTTCCGATGGGCTCTTCATTACCAAAAAAACGGTTGGCCATCTCGTCCGTTATAACAATGGTATTGGGTTGCAACAGCGCTGTTGCGGGATCGCCTTTTATAAACGGGAAGCTGAAGACACTGAAAAAATTAGGATCTACAAATGCGGCTTCTGCCTCTTTAAAAACTTTGTGTTGGTATTCTATTTTGGGACGCCCGTCCATTTTTAGCCTGGTGGCAGCTTCTACTTCGGGATAATCATTTTTAAGGGCTTTTGCAACGGGCGGCATTACACCGGGCTCGCTTATTTTGCCACCATTGATGCTGGCTTTAAAATAAATCCGGACGATCCTATCTGCATTTTTATTGAACCGATCGTAACTCAATTCATCCTGTACATACAGCATAATAATAAAGCAGACAGCTATGCCAATGGACAAACCCAGTATGTTAATGAGCGAGAAGGCTTTGTTTTTAAGCAAATTGCGCCAGGCAATTTTAAAGTAATTTGCTATCATATTTTTCCGTTTTTATAAAACACAACTGCCGCTTGATTGCTTTCGTTTATTTTTTAAAGGAGTGCCGTTAAAAACCTGCTGTGGCTGCGTACTTGTTTTTCCAATCGCTTTTCAACAGGTGTTAACTGGTTTAAATCAATTAACAAAAAAGTAGTTTTAGGGGGCGGTAACATGCCGCCCCGGCAGTATTTTCCAACAGTTGTGCCAATGCTGCAATCGTTACTGGTATTGGGTTTTATGCATTGCCGGAGATGCATAAGTGTCCGGAAACGTACAGTAAGGTGTACGTTAGCATACACCGGCTTACGGCATATATCAAACCGGCGATCAACGGAAAGCATCCGCAAATCAATGCCGGCCATATACTTTGGCCAAGCTCACTCACTCCGTAAACTTTTTACCGGATTGGCCGTGGCTGCTTTGATTGCCTGGAAACTAATGGTGATGAGGGCTATCAGGCATGCAAGTACGCCCGCCATAGCAAAGATCCACCAGCTGATGGTAATGCGGTAAGCATAATCCTGCAACCATTTGTAAACAGCAAACCAGGCCAGCGGCCAGGCAATCACCGTAGCAATCAAGACATACTTCAGAAAATCTTTTGACAGCATGGCAGTGATGTTTTGAACGGTTGCCCCTAGCACTTTCCGGATGCCTACTTCTTTTATCCTTCTTTCTGCTGAATAGGAGGCGAGCCCAAACAAACCAAGACAGGAAATAATAATTGCCAGCGAGGCAAGTACTGCCACCACATTACTAACTTGTGTATCTGCGCGGTAAACGTCTGCAAAATGTTCATCGAGGAACTGGTATTCAAACGGATGGTCGGGAAAATTTTGTTTCCATACGGATTGAATAAATGGAAGGGCTATGGCGGATTTTGCACCATTGATCTTCACAGAGAGGTTGCTGAAACCCCATTCTTTCTGGTTGTACAAAAACATGGTTTCAATTTTATAGTGCAGCGAATTAAAATTGAAATCTTTGGCGATGCCCACAATGCTGCCCAGCGAATCGTACCCAAAATGTTTGCCCAGCAAAGATTCCGTGCGCGCCTTTGGATAGTCTTTCAGTAATTCTTTTGCCAGTGCCTCGTTGATAATATATTCTTTTCCATTCTGTGTAGGGTCGGTTGAAAAATTGCGGCCCATTATTACCTTCATTTTATACATGGTCAGGTAATCGTGGTCTACAATCAATTGGGTGGAAGTGAGTTCCCGTTTCGGCCCGTCGCCCCAGAAGGCAATACCGGTTTGATCAAGATGACTGCCCAATACATCCTGCGCACCGGTCACCGCCTGCACCAATGAATTGGCCAGCAATTGTTGTTTTACCAGATCAAATTTTTTATTGGTGATGCCATCCAGCGGAATGGTCACCACCTGGTCGCGGTTAAAACCAGCATCATGCGACTGCATAAAGTTCAATTGCTTTACCGCAAAAATGGTGGCAATCATTAAAAAGATTGCGCTGGCAAACTGTCCCACTACCAACACATTTCTGAGCAATGATTTATTATGACCGCTGCTGGCGGATCCCTTTAATACTTTTACCGGAATAAATGACGACAGGTAAGCCGCCGGGTAGAGGCCGGCCAGTATACCTACCAGTATGGTTCCGCAAACAATGGTCATAAATACAGCGCCATTAGTAAAAAATGGCAAATCAAGCTGGCGCTGGCTCAGGTTGTTTACATAAGGCAAAAACAATTTTACCATACCCACAGCAAGCAGCATCGCAATCAAGGAAAGAATGACCGATTCACTGATAAACTGCGTTGACAATTGCCAGCGGCTTGCGCCAATTGTTTTCCGGATGCCTACTTCTTTTGCCCTTTCAGCAGATCGGGCCGTAGAAAGATTCATAAAATTGATACACGCTATCAGCAAAATAATCATACCGATGGCGAAAAATATATTCGTGTATTTTTTATCAAATTTCTGGTAATTGAGATAGTCAAGGCCAATATCCGTGGCACCCGCATGGACTTCTTTCAACGGCAGCAAAAAAAGTTCGTAGAAGCTGGCCGCGTCCGGGTTTCCGTTGGCGGTCATGTATTTTTTAAGATAGGCGGGAAACTTCTTTTCCAGTACGGCGGTATTGGTACCCGCTGCCATTTCAAAATAAGTATCCAGCCAGTTGCCGCCCCAGTTGTTAAACATCCAGGGCTTATAGACAGAACTAAATGTAAACAGCGCATCAAATTGCTGTTGTGAGTTTTGCGGTACATCTTTCATGACACCTGTTACCACAAAGCTGGTGGTGTCGCCGGCGTAATGGGTGATTCTTTTTCCCATTGGATCTTCATTGCCAAATAGTTTTTTGGCGGTTGTTTCTGTAACAATGGCACTGTTTGGTTGCTCCAGTACGGTAGCGCGGTTGCCTTTTATAAGCGGGTAATCAAAAATTTGCAAAAAAGTAGAATCTACAAAATAGATAAAGGGAAGGTACAAACGCTTTTCCGCAAAAGTCAACTGATATTTTTCATTCCAGCGTACCCGCGTAAAGTTTTTAATTTCCGGGAATTCATTTTTCATGGTGGGCCCCATCGGAAACATAGAGAGTCCCACCTTTTGTGAAGCAACCATACCCGGAAATTTCTGCACTTCATTGAGGCGGTAAATATTTTTTGTATGAAAATTATCAAAGCTCTTTTCGTACAATACAAACAGCATGATCATAATACAGGCCGCAATACCAATGGCAAGGCCAGCAATATTAATAGCAGAATACACTTTGTTCTTCCAGAGATTTCGCAGTGCAATTTTGAAATAATTTTTTATCATGGCGAATTTTTATGGCTGATGCCCAATGGTGAGGTGGATGTTTTTTTTTTACGCTGTATAACATTATCAATTGCAAACGGTCTTCTATTTTTATTCCACACTTTTCAAGATCTATTCCTTCCAGATTCTTCTTCCTATTTCATATTTTTGAAACATGCGTTTTATTCACAGTTCTCACCAAGGGCCTGGACGGCCATAGGTGGTATGAGGGCCAAACTTCGTACAGCGAATTACTTGCTTACAGTTCGTGGTTAAAAGCTTGTAGCTTGTTCATTCGGTCCGCAAAGCGTCTAGCGGATTAGCCGCTGCGGCTTTACGAGGGATGCACTGATGCCGATGGCCAGCCCAGAGATATTGATCAGTGAAAACGTTTTATTTCTCCAGAAATTTCTGAAAGCAACAGTGAAATAATTTCTAAACATGTGCTTTTTTATTTTGTTTTTCGATACATCCCGAAGCAGAAGCAAACTGTTTTCAAGGGTGATTGAACTGCATATTGGCAGTAATGCTTTTTTTTTAGGCCAATAGCATGCCTTTCTCTAACTAATTGAATGGTAAATTGATAAGAAATAAGTCATCTACGAATTAGTTCGTTTACGGACAGCGACTGTCCGGTTTTGATACAACTTTAGCCGTTCTTTTTACGCAAAGGTTGGTTAAGGATGGCTTGTCGGGTGGTATTGCCAATTTGTTTCGTAGGTATCATCCGTCACGCTATTGAGTTGAGCCAGGAACCAGAAAGGCTTGCTCAAATCACAAACATTATTCTGTCCGTAAAGATTTGACCGGGTTTTGAATATTTACCAGGATAGATTGCCACAGCACCGTAACAAAGACTATGCATAATGCAATAAGGCCGGCGAAGAAATAAAGCTGCGGGCCAATATGCGTACGGAATGCGAAATGGTTGAGCCACCGGTGCATGATGATATAAGACAAGGGCGCGGCTATGATAAATGCAATGGCTACCATACCGGTAATCCCTTTTGAAAATAAAAATAATATGTGGTGATTGCCTGCGCCGAATACTTTCCGGATACCAATCTCCTTCACTTTTTTCCTGGCAGTGTAAGCGGATAATGCCCACAACCCAAGTATGGTGATAAAGAAAGCCAGCGCTGTAAAGAATTGTATGACGCTGCTGAACCGTGCATCGGTTTTATATTGCTCATCAAAAAAACTATCCAGGAAAAAACTATCGAAACTTGAGTCGGGAAAATAATTTTTCCATTCGGCCTTTATGGTTTCAATAGAAGCTGTCAGCTGATTACCGCTAACTTTTACCGCAATGTACTGTGCAGGCACCCAGCTAATCTTTCCATTTAAAATAAACATGATGGGTGTATAAATATTTCCCAATCCACGCTGGTGCCAGTTTTTTACCACACCAATAATGGTTACCGGCTCTTTTTCTCCTTCCAGCATTACTTTACGGCCGATTGCATCCGCCGCTGTATTAATGCCCAATTGTTTTAACGAAGCTTCGTTTACCAGTAAATTATTTATCTCATTACCAAAACTTTTTTTAAAAGGTCGTCCTGCGGCCATTTGCAGACCAAACATAGCTGTATAGTCATAGTCAACCGTAAGCATTTCATACAACCGTGCATCGTTAACCGCGCCTCCTGCCAAACTATTGGAAGCAAATTTCGCCACTTCCATGCCTGGCACCGAACCGGCTACTGTTGCCGTTTTAACGCCGGGAAATGTTTTTAATTTTTCAGAAAATAATTGGACATTTTCTTTCAGATTATTTGTGCTTACCGGATACTTCATTACAATACTGCGGTTGATATCAACACCCAAATCCTGTTCATGCATAAAACTTATCTGGCGTTGTACCACAAACATACCTATCATTAAAAACAGCGCTGCAGAAAACTGGAAAATCACCAGCCCCTGCTGCACCCTGTTACCGGAATTTGTATTTGCATACTTGCCTTTTAATATCAATGCTGGCTTAACGGAAGAAAGTACAAATGCCGGGTAAAAGCCGGATAGAAATATTCCCGCAATTACCAGTACCAGTAATATAACCCAGAACAACGGCTTGCTTAAAAGAAAAAAACTGCTGACGGTTGTTCCTGTAAGCTGGTTGAAATAGGGCTGCGCCAATAATATTATAATGGCTGCAAGCAGCACAGCAGCAATATTAATAATACAGGATTCTATCAGAAACTGCCCGATTAGTTGCCAGCGCAAAGCACCTGCTACTTTACGGATGCCCACTTCTTTGGAACGCTCCAGCGAACGGGCTGTAGTAAGATTGATATAATTGATCCACGCCGTTAATAAGATTACAATCGCAACTACAATCAATGTAATCAGCGACACCTTATTACCTTTAATTTCTGACTCATACTGTTTTTGCGGATTCAGGTGGATTTTTGAAAGCGGCACAAGGGAAACAGCCCATTTTTTATTTTTAAGCGCATCGGCTGTTTTATATTTTTCCGCCAGTGACGGAAAAGCTGCTTCAATGGATTGCGGAGCAACACCCGGTTTCAATAATACATAAGTATAGACTTCATGGATGTACCAAAAATCTTTTTGCCAGGCGGGCAGCCCTTCGTACGCAACCAGGTAATTAAAATGAATATGAGAATTGGGGGGGGAATCCTCTAGCAAACCGGTCACTACGCAATCCACAAATTGATCGGTTTTAGCAAAACGAAGGATCTTGCCCATGGGGCTTTCATTGCCAAAAAACTGGCGTGCGGCTGATTGGGTAATCACTACGCTATTGGCTTTTGCCAGTGCTGTGGTTTTATCGCCCTGCAACAACGTAAAATCAAATACCCGGAAGAAAGCGGGTTCCGTATATGCAATGCCGGCTTGCCTTATTTTGGTATCGCCATATCTTACTACCTGTTCGGTGTTGTGCAGCGCTATGCGCACATAATCTTCAATACCCGGTATTTCATTTTTCATAGCGCTGCCATAGCCAAAAGAACTGGTGGGCCAGCTGTCTGTAAGGTTATTGCCTTCATAAAACTGCGCTTCTACGCGGTAAATGCTTTCTTTTTGGTGGTGGAAATTGTCATAGCTGAATTCATGACTGGTGTAGTTCATGATTAAGAAAGTAACGGCAATGCCTGTCGCCAAACCCAATACATTTATTAACGAAAATACTTTTTGTTTAAGCAGGTTACGCCATGCTATTTTGAAATAGTTTTGAATCATAAAAAGAATGTCTGATTTCTTCAGATCAATAATACTTTATTTTTTTCAGACAAGTCTCTATTGTGCAAGATTTCTAATTATAATGCTTCGGTAAGAAGTACTATTCATGAGACGTGGTGACGCATCCTTTCTTACAAACGATTGGTGCTCCGCCACCTTATCAGCGCCGGATCATGTTTGGGCACGTATATTATTTGCCTGGTATCTTTTTACTTTCGATTTTTATTTGGTGCTGAAATTGATGCTGCTTCCGCCGTGAACGTTTACCGGTACGCCGCCGCCATTTAATGATCCTTCGATGCGGTCTTTTTTTACATCGCCCTTAAAACCAGACAGTGCGGTGGCATTTACTTTGTCAGCAGATAAATTCAGATCCATGCCCTGGCCTTGCGGAACCTGCAAATCAATGTGACCGCCTGAATTGGTAATTTTTACATATTTGCCCAATGTTTTGATACGTACGTCAATATTGCCGCCACTGGTAGAAGTCTCCAGGCTGCAGGATAAATTGGTCATGCCAACATTACCACCCGAAGTATGCGCTGATAATTCGCCTTCAATCTCATCCGCGTCCACATTGCCGCCGCTGGTAGTAGCCCGGGTGGTTCCCGTTAGCTGGTTCAATGTGAGCGATCCCCCGGAAGTAGAAAGCCTGATATCGCCATTGGTTTTTTCTGCACTAATATTTCCTCCGCTGGTAGAAAGATCAATATTATCCTGTAAGTATGA
The DNA here is from genome assembly GCA_039919885.1 of Chitinophagaceae bacterium. Taxonomy (GTDB): domain Bacteria; phylum Bacteroidota; class Bacteroidia; order Chitinophagales; family Chitinophagaceae; genus JACMLD01. The sequence continues at coordinate 10,163 of JBDSEV010000068.1, read as the reverse complement.
GCAGGTAATATTTCCTCCAGAGGTTTTTCCTTTGATATGTCCTTTCAAATGATCAACAGTGAGGTTGCCACCGCTGGTCTTAAAGTCCTGTGTGCCGGTTAAAGCAGTTAAACTAATATTGCCACCGCTGGTAATAAGATTGGTGGACGCATTGTGCGGTACGTATACTTTAAACGAAATACTGAGGCCGCGCTTCCAGTTGCTGAAATGTTGCTTCGTTTTGGCAATGGCCGTTAGCTCGTGGTTGTCTGTTGAGATGGTAAGATCATAGTCTTCCTCAAGCCGTTTTTTGATTTCCTCTTTTGAGATATTTCTGTCGCGGCTGTTGCCTGCCCATACATATACCTCAATGCGTGCTTGCTCGTCAACCCCCGCCACAGCAATATTACCACCCGTTGTTTCTACGCGTACATTTTGAATGGCTTCACTTGCCAGTGATTTTACCATATAGGGTTCTTTGTTAGATTCCTGGGCATAAGCCACTGCGGTAAGGCTTCCAAATAATAAAATGCTCAAATACTTTTTCATCTTATACAATTTAATTGCGGATGTTTTGAATGCTGGTGAGTACGTTAAACGGTAGACGTGCTGTTTAACTAAATGTTACATGTTTTTAAATTAAATGTTTTGTGTACCGTTAAATATAACAATGCAGCAATGGATGCAGGCTTGAACCGGCAGTATACACAATGTATTACCGGTACACGCATTCAATTTTCACCGCTAACCCCTTTTAAAATCTCCGTATTTGTTATTCGCTTCTCAAAGATTTGACCGGGTTGGCCAATGCCGCTTTAATGGCCTGAAAACTGATGGTGATAATGGTTATCAGCAGGGCAGCAAAAGCTGTCAGAATAAACACCCCTGGCCCGATGCTGATGCGGTAGTCGTATTGCTGCAGCCAGCCCTGCAAAAAATACAACGCGATTGGTACGGCAATCGCGCAGCTAACCAATACCAATACAATAAAATCTTTTGAAAGCAACAGCCACACCTGTGATACAGTAGCGCCCAGCACCTTGCGGATGCCGATCTCTTTGGTACGCTGCTCTGCTATATAGGCAGCCAACCCAAATAAGCCAAGGCATGAAATGAAAATAGCAAGGGTAGCAAAGATGCCCGCCAGCTTTCCAATCAGCACTTCCTGTTTAAACTTGTTTGCATAGTTTTCATCTGAAAATGTGTATTTGTAAGGATAAGCGGGATTGTATTTATTAAAAATGGCCGTTAATTGCGCAACAGCGTCCTGCGTTTTTATGCGCGGGGACAGGCGGTACATCAAGTTGCCGCGCGGCCCCTGATCAATGAGAAACATGGTGGGGTCTGCAGCAGAAAATGGCGTAACCATCAACGCGTCTTTTACAACACCCGCAATCTTGTACTGGCGGTCGCCCCAACTGATAAGCTGGTTGATGGGCTGTTTTATCCGCATCATCCTGATGGCGGTTTCGTTAAAAATTACAACGGTGGTATCATGGGCATCTTTAAAGTCATTTCCTTCACGCATCTGCATGCCAAGCGTTTTAAAATAATCTTCCGTTACCAGGATCGTCCCCATCTCTATGTTTTCACCCGGGTTTTTACCCACCCATTCGTTAACACCCGAATGCCACCATACATCGGTAGCCGGGCTGGTAGCGGTAGTTACCTGGTCTGCGATGCCTTTCTCAATAAGTTCATTTTTCAGGGCAGAATAATTCTTTTCCAGGTCACTGTTCATATCGGTTACCAGTAGCCGGTTTAAATTGTAGCCCGCCGGGCGGTTTTTTGCATATTTAATCTGTTGGTAAATAATAACTGTGCTGATGATGAGTGCAATGGAGCAGGAAAACTGCAACACCACCAATATTTTTCTGGGAAGCGTTGCGGCACGGCCCGCGTGCATATTGCCTTTGAGTACTTTTACAGGCTCAAACGAAGAAAGGTAAAACGCTGGCCGGCTGCCCGCCAGCAGTGCGGTTATAAAAACACAAGCAAGGATTATCAATAAAAAGACCGGGTTTGAAAAAGGTATTTTTATGTCACTGCCGGTCAGGGCGTTGAATGCCGGCAACGACAAGCGAACCAGCAAAATAGCAAATACCGAAGCAATGAGCGTAATTAGAAAGGACTCTATTAGAAACTGCAGTATCAAATCTTTCTTTTGTGAACCAATAGCTTTACGCACGCCCACTTCCTTTGCCCTTTTTTCTGAACGGGCGGTAGCCAGGTTGATAAAATTGATACAGGCAATCAGCAACACCAATATGCCAACTATGCTGAATATTCTTACATATTCCAGAAAGCCCGGAGTGTCTTTGCCATTAATGTAATTGCTGTACAGGTGCCAGCGCTGTAGCGGTTGCAGGGTTACAAAGGAATTGATGGCGTTGAAATTTTCCTTCTCAACGTGTTCGATGTCCCTGATTTTCCGCGCCGCCTGTGCAAGCGTAAGATTGGGTTTTAAACTTACAAAAATGCTGTACGAGTTATTGCCAAACGTGCCGGTGCGCTTTTCTTTTATACCGGGCTCAGTTTGATCCAGGTAACTAAACGGCACCAGGTAATTGAACTGAAGTGATGAGTTGCCGGGCAAATCTTTAAGTACGCCGGTCACCTTCAAATTATTTTTATTTTCAAACCTCACCATCTTGTCCATTGGATTTTCATTGCCAAACAACGATTTTGCGGTCGACTCGGTTAGTACAATGGAATACGGTTCCTGCATGGCGCTTTGGGCGTTGCCCAGGAGCATCGGGTATTGAAACATTTTTAAAAAATCGCCGCCAACTATCCCGCCGGTGAGGTAGAATTTTTTATCGCCTACCATCAGGCCATGAGCGGAATTCATTCCGTTGTGCTCTGCGACGTATTCAATTTCCGGTATTTCTGTCCGCAATGCTTCAGCAAGCCGCAATGAAGTACTGCGGAAAGTGAGTGTATCGCCATTGCTGTTGAAATTGCGCTGTACCCTGTACAGCCGCTGGTATTCAGGCAGAAAGCGATCGTAAGAGTATTCATTGTACACCCATAAGCCGATGATAAGCGCCACGGCCATTCCCGTAGCGAGCCCAAAAATATTGAGCGCGCTGTACCCCTTACTTCTGATAATATTGCGCCAGGCGATTTTGAAATAATTTCTTAACATATATGCCGTTTTTTGATTTGTAACCGCTGGTTGTAAGTTAACGGCTGGTATTGTTTAATAACTTTTAGGTGGCAATGGCTTACAACCAATAGCCAGGAACGCTACTCTGTGCGGAGTGACTTTACCGGATTGGCCGTTGCTGTTTTTATTGTTTGCAGGCTCAATGTTAGTACAGCCGCAAGCAGCATCGCAAAACCGCTAATCGCAAAAATCCACCAGCTCATATTGGTTTTGTAGGCAAAATTCTGCAGCCATTGATAGCTGGCCCACCATGCCAATGGCGCGGCAATAATAAATGCCAGCAATACCAGGCCCACAAAGTCTTTCGACAAGATGGTAATAATATTTGTTACGGATGCACCCAGGATTTTGCGTATGCCAATTTCTTTTGTACGTATGGTAGTGGTATAAATGACCAGGCCCAGTAAGCCCAGACAACTAATTAATATAGCCAGACCGGTAGCCCACGTAAGCAGGCTCGCTGTGTGCTGCTCCTGCTGGTAAAATTTGGCGATCGTTTCATCAAGGAAACTGTAATTGAATGCCTCTTCCGGGTACATTTGTTTGAAGGCGAACTGCAATTTTGCGAGCGTAGTTTGCCACAACTGCGCCGATGTATTGGGCCGGAGTTTTACATGGAAAATCTCTCCGCTGGCGCCACCAAATACAACTGGACTGATGGCAGCACGCATCGACTGATCATGAAAATCTTTCATTATGCCCACCACAGGTACAAGTTTTTTGTTCCACTTCAGCATCTTGCCCAGCGCATCTTCAGGGTGTTTGAAACCCAAAACCCGCGCTAAACTTTGATTGATTAGAAATTCCTTTATCGTATCACTGGGTGCTACATTTCTGCCTGCGTACAAGCGAATCTGGTACAGCCGAAGGTAGTCAGCATCGCCCCATCTTAGCTGGATATTGGCGTTGGGTTTAATTTCTTCCGCCGCGTTCAGCATGCTGATATTAACGAACGCCACACCGTCATCCGCAGGGGCAAAAAAGCCGGTGCTGGCAACGGCCACACCAGGAAGCGCTTTGATCTGCTGCAGTAATTGAGGGCCATGTGTTTTTACCGTGTCACGCGGCACATTAAAAGTGATGATAGCGTCTTTATTAAACCCCATGTCCGCATTCAGCGAATAAGCTATTTGTTTGCCAACCATTAAAGTAACAATCACAAAAAATTGCGCCACTACAAATTGCGATACGGTCAGCAATTTTCTTATACCGGCTGTACGGGTAGACGATTGGCCCGGGGAAGACTGATTTTTTAACACCCGAACTGGCTGGTATCCGGATAAGACCAATGCCGGATAAATGCCCGATAAGAAACTTATGGTAATGGCGAGCAGGAATAGGAATAAAAAGAGATAAGGCTGACCGGATAAACTTAGTGACATGCCCGCGGGCGTAAAATCCCTGAACATGCGTAGCAGTAAAGGTGCGAGGGCCACTGAAAGCAGGGTGGCGATAATTGTTATAAAAAAAGTTTCCCCTAAAAATTGAACAACGAGTTGCAATTTTGAACTACCCAGGGTTTTACGAATACCAATTTCCTTTGCCCGCCTCGATGCTTGTGCCGTAGTGAGGTTAATAAAATTGATACAGCCGAGTAATAAAAGAAAAAATGCAATGGACAGCAAACCGTAGAGCAGTTGTTTGCTGGCGGTGCGCTGTCCGAAACCCTGGTAGCGTGCATTGAAATGGATATCATGCAAAGGCTGCAGATGAAAACGGATCATGTTGTTGGCATCTTTAAAAGCATCCTTGTTGTACTTTTTTAAAATGGCGTTCAGCTGCGCTTCCGCTGTCTGCGGGTCTGCCTGTGCAGCTAGTTTTATATAAAGCTTGGAATAAGCCATCCAGTCGTTCCACACGTCCATCATGAAATTATCTTTCAGGTTGGTTTTGGCAATGGTTGAGAAAGAAAGGAATTCCGATGCCGCTAAATCAGAGGGGTGCGACAAATCTTCTACTATGCCCGTGACTACCGCCGGTATGTTTTCGTTATACACAATCTGCCTGCCCATTATATCTGCCGTAGCCATATTCGGGAAATATTGAGCTGCACGCTTTTTGGTGAGCACAACCGAAAAAGATTGCTGTAAGGATGCCTGCCGGTTGCCGGCCAGCCATTTGTATGGAATGATCGCAAAATAAGAAGGGTTGGTAAAAATAATCTCGGGTTGCTTTTTGTATAGCACGGCGTTGGCATTGTCGCGCGCAACAGCAACTTTTGCGTTGCCGTCTCCCTGGAAGCCCATCACCGGTACGGTTTCTTCCACACCCGTCATTTCATTGGCCACAGCAGTACTGAGTGGCGCCTGCACACCCACAGAATGACCTTCCGATCCATTGAATTTGGCATCAATCACCACGCGGTACATGCGGTCGCCGTCTTTTTCAAACCGGTCAAAGCTGAATTCATACTGTACAATCAGGAATATCACCAACGCAGCACTGATGCCAATGCCAAGGCCCAGCACATTTATCAGCGAAAATGTTTTGTTGCGCCATAGATTCCTGATAGCGGTGGTAAAATAATTGTTTAGCATCTTGATTTCTTTTTTACTGTTCGAAGCGTGCTTTGCTGATTGCCGAAAGCGTACTGCCGCCAATGGAAATTTTGCATGCAACCACAACTGGCCGTTACTGAATTTACTCTGATCGCAAACTTACTACCGGGTTAATAATAGACGCTTTAATGGAACGGTAACCCACCGTAATGGCTGCAATCACAAAGGTTACCAGGATGGCGAGCAGGAAAATGCCCGGTCCTATGGTTATGCGATAGGTGAAATCTTTCAGGTACAAATGCATCACCCACCAGGCCAGTGGTGCTGCTATCACAAAAGCAATGAGCAACAACCTGCTGAATTCTTTGCCAAACATCCACAGTATATTTTTCATGTTTGCGCCCAGTACTTTTCGTACCCCTATCTCCTTTGTTTTGCGAACTGCCATAAAAGAAACCAGGCCATACAAGCCGAGGCAACCAATTAAAATAGCAATCAGTGCAAATGATTCAATCAGTTTCAGCATGATGGAATCCATGTTATAAAAATCTTTTATCCTGTCATCCAGGAACTGGTATTTGTATAAATATTCGGGGAAGGTTTCATTCCATATTTTTTCAAACGAAGCGAGGGCTGGTTTTATGTTATTAGCATTTATTTTGATGGCACAATTGGAGTAATTCTTATAATTGGCCATAATACAAATGGGCGATATCTCGCTGTGAAACGAATAGTTATAAAAATCTTTCACCACGCCAACAATCGGTGCTACATCCGAACCACCATTAATGCGCAGCATTTTTCCAATCACCTCGTCCGGGGATTTGATGTTGAGTTTTTTTACAAAGGTTTCATTTACTAAAAACTCTCTCGTAGAATCCGCCGGAAAAATATTTCGCCCTGCCGCCAGTTTCATACCGAATGTAGCAAGGTATTGATCGTCTGCTGTTTTCATGTTGATCGCCCAGTGCTCGTCTTCAGTCCTGCTATTATAACGTACATTCGTATTGTTATTATTATCGGCCGCCGGCGCCTGGTAACACAATGATATTTTTTCTACTCCGCCTACGGCAGCCAGTCGTGTTTTTAGTGTATTCATCTTTACCAGATCGTGTTGTGGAATGGGCAACATAACGATCGCTTGCTTGCTAAAACCGAGGTCTGCCGATTGTGAATAGTGCATTTGGCTGGCAATAACAATTGTGCCGATGATCAGTATTTGTGAGATGGCGAACTGGGTTACCACCAGAATGCGGCGCAGCGAAAATCCACCAATATTTTTTTGCGATAATTTGCTTTTGAGCGCCTGTATCGGTTGAAACCTGGCCAGCACCAGGGCAGGGTAGGAGCCGGACAGGAATACAACGGTAATCAACAGGGCGGTCATGAACGTTGGTAACTGCCAGCTGTTGAACAGGTTCAGCCGCATTTCAGAAGTAAACAAATTATTGAGCATGGGCATCGATAATTCTGCCAGCAAATAGCCGAACACGATCGCCACCAGGGTAATTAAAAAAGTCTCGGCAATAAACTGCCAGAACAACTGCCGCCGTAAACTCCCCAATACTTTTCGGATCCCAATTTCCTTGGATCGGTTTAATGCCTGCGCGGTAGCAAGGTTGATAAAATTTACGCAAGCCGTTACAATCAGAAATAAACCGATGAAAAAAAGTGCCCACAAATATTTTTTGTTGGCATATCCATCAAAATCCGGGTTGAAATGGATATCGGACAAGGGTTGCAATTTGAACTGCCATATTTTTAAATCGCGCCCGCTAAAATATTTTTTAACGGTCTGCGGCAATGCTTTGTTTACCTGCGCCATGGTAACACCTGGCTTCAGCAGTGTATATGCCTGGCTGCCGCTGTACACACCGCCCCAGCTGCTATCGCTGGCCAGCCATGGATTCCGGTCTTTCAGGTTGCTGTAAGAAAGGTATATCTCCTGCCTTCTATCGGTATTGGGCGGCAAATCTTTCAGGATGCCGGTGATGATGAAATTGATGCTATTGTTCATCCGGAAACTCTTCCCAACGGCATTTTCTTCGCCAAAATATTTCCTTGCTATTTTTTCGGTGACCAGTGCTTCATTCGGTTCCACCAGGACGGTTTTGCGATTGCCTTTTACCAGCGGAAAATCCAGGATATCAAAAAATGCGGGCTCGGCAAATACAACACCGCTTTGCTCGCTGAATTTTTTATTGTCTGCGCCCTGTACGGATATCAGGACATCCGAATAGTCCACGACCCTGGCAGTTTTCTCGGCAAATGAATAATCCGTTCGAAACGCTTTCCCAAGCGGTTGCGGCACCGCGGAGGAACGGCCTACGGTTTCGTCGTGCCATTCCGTTACCAAACGATACACACGGTCTTTGTTGGCATGGTAGGTATCAAAACTTAAATGATAGCTGATGAGTGTGAATATAAGAATCGCACAGGCCACGCCGAGTGACAATCCCACCACATTAATAAAAGCGTAGCTCCGGTTGCGGTTTAAATTGCGCCAGGCAATTTTGAAATAATTTTTAATCATTGTTGATTGTATTGTGATGATTATATCCAGGACGATCTATGTGTTGCTATTGTTGTCTGTTCTCTTTTTAACAAGCCGGAAAATCACCTGGTATCCGATCTGCAAGTTAGCCGTGCAATAAAAGCTTGTCCGGCTTTCGTAAATGGGTACAGGCCTCCCCTTTAATGCTGCGGAAGGTATTGTTTAGACCTGGCTTTCCAGCTCTTATTAACTGCGCCATCCGTCCCGTTTTGAGCCATGTATAAGGATACCACTTTCATAAAGCCGGTTCATCCGCACATGTTTTCCAACAGTTATGCCAACGCTGTAACTGCCACTGGCACTGTATTCCAGGGAAAGACCACGGAAAAAAAGTGTCCGGAAACGTACATTAAGTGTCCGGTATCGGACTTCATGTACCAACGATTTAAATTATTAGCATTTTTCTCCATAAATGGGAAATTTTACCCGTAGGAGTAATAGTGCTACTCGTTTCTCAGGCTCTTTACCGGATTGGCGCGCGCAGCTTTCATTGTTTGCAGGCAGATTAGGGAGATGGTTGCGAATGCCAGGATAATAATGGCGATTAAAAAAGGCTGTGGCGTTATACTGATGCGGTAGGCATAATCGTTCAGCCATTGCTTCATCAGGAAACTGGAAACGGGCACAGCTATTGCAGCTGCCGGAACAATGATCAATATAAACTCTTTTAAAAACAACAATATAATGTTGGGTACAGTGGCGCCCAATACCCGGCGAATACCAATTTCTTTTATCCTCTTGTGAATGTTTAGGGAGGTTAAACCCAAAACGCCCAGCAGCATAATTATGAGCGATAAAACCGTAGCTGCGTAGGCTGCCTTTTTTAATTGTATTTCGGTGGCATACAATTCGGCAAGGGCATCATCCATAAACCGATATTCAAATGAACTGGCGGGTAGCAGCGCTGACCATTTCTTTTGTATTGATTCTATGGCATTGGTTATATTACCTGGTTTTATTTTAAAAGAAAGATACCGGTAAGTGGTTGCAAATTGAACATTGAAAAAGATAATAGCGGGTATTTTTGCCTGCATGGAGCCAAAATGAAAGTTGCTGGTAACGCCTTTAATTGTAAACAGCGTGGGGTCTCCGGGAATCCTTATTTGTTGCCCGATGGCAGCGGCCGCATTCGAAAAACCGAGGGACATCACCGCCTGCTCGTTCATCACAACTTTGCCGGAATCCAATCCGTGGCCGTTAAAAAATGAACCATTTTTAAGTTTTATTTCATAGGCCGAGAGATAATGTTCATCCGTTACCATGGCTTGCATGGGTATAGCCATAGCAGAATCGGCGCCAGTTCTATACACAGGCGGCGAACCGCCATTCATGCCATTCGGTATTTCATACGATAGTGTTACTTCACTTACCTGCGGTATCCTTGCAAATTCATTCCGCACAGTTTCCATTTTCAGTACGCCTTTTTTAGACCAGTCGCGGGGCACTTGTGATGAAACAACAAACTCCTTGTTGTAACCTAAATCTTGTCCAAAAAAATGCGTCACCTGTTGCGTAATAATACTGGTTGCAATCAGGACAATCAAAGCGATGCAAAATTGAAAGCCCACCAGTGATTTTCGCAGCAAAACATTTTCACCGACGGTTTTAAGTTTGCCTTTTAGCGAATCCACCGCTTTTAAGGAGGATAATACAAATGCCGGGTATAAGCCAGCCAATACTGCCACCACTACAATGAGCAGGAAGGGAATCAATATAAAATAAACGGGAAAATCATTGATAGCGGGGATGGCTTTTCCAACTAAACTGGCAAACCCAGTTTGAGCGACAGGATAAACAGCAATTGCAATTAGTGTAGCCACGGAAACAAGTATTAGTGACTCGGCAAGGAACTGTGCAATCAATTGAGCGCGGCGGCCGCCCAGGACTTTTCTTACACCAATCTCTTTTGTCCGGTTGCCCGAACTACTGATGGTAATATTGATAAAATTTACAATTGCCATCA
>JBDSEV010000014.1:0-34542 GCA_039919885.1 Chitinophagaceae bacterium | reverse complement strand
TAGCACACTTAATTGTAACTGCATACGGGTTTAACAAATTAGGGGATAAAAAGTTTCGGCGCGTTTAGTGGCTGGTTCACGCAACCCGCTTATCCTTTTGCAAAGGTGAACGATGATTGAGTATTGTACCACTACGTGCTAATAATGCAGGCAGCATAAATGGTGAACGGACGAAGCCGTTGGTTTTGTTCGTTAATAACTAAGCGCCTGCATAACAGTTCTCAAGTAATAACAAATGATTCGATTTTATTGTCGTCTTTTTTCGTTTCTGAAAAAATAAACAAACAAATAAATAAATAGCATGGACGGCATGCAAAAAAAAAGTAGTAACAAACTACGCTCCGGTACCAGTTGAATTATTAAAAACAGCAGCTATCTTTTTACAACGATGTTGAAACGATTGTTTGAACAACTATTGGTATAGGTTAGAATGATTATTTTTTTACAACCCTGGATTCAATGCTATTTTCCAACAGTTTTTACATTTAAGTAAGCTGAAACCATTAACAGTTGCATTGTAAAAAGATCAAACTTGGTGCTTTGTGTCTCGAAATGGTAAAGCTTATTCCGCTATATGGAATATAAGCGTACTAGCAATACCACTTTACGCGTAAAATTTATTGGCACAGCATTTGGAAACAACAATATGGTTTTTCATAGGATATTGGATTATAAACGGGACTGGATTTTTATCCTGGTCCCTTTTTTATTTTTAGCCTTACTGAAAGAAGCCTTTAGGTATTAGCAATAAGCTGTTAGCCGCTATCAATAAGTATTTCCTGTACTTGTTACTCAACCTCATCAAGAAATAAAAGTTATTCGCGGAACTAACGAACTTTAGTAAACGTAGATTACCATTTAAGACTTCTGGCCGGGATGTTTCCGTTTAGTTACTACTTTGGTGGATGCTGAACGATGGCTGGCCAACGCTGCGTTAGCGCTGAATTTAGCAGTTGCATCGGCACACCCACTTCTTTACCCTTTAAGTATCTTTAGAATCAATTACAATGAATGCATGAAAGATGGCCAAAAACTTTGGACTCGAAATGAACTTGTGCTCGCAATAAATCTTTATTGTAAACTTCCTTTTGGAAAGCTTGACAGGAATACAAAAGAGGTAAAAGGGTTGGCGCGTTTAATTGGAAGAACACCCAATGCCGTGGCTTTAAAATTGGTAAATTTTTCAAGCCTTGACCCCTCATTGAAGGCAAGAGGAATTAAAGGAATGGGAAATACCAGCAGCCTCGATAAGAAAGTATGGGCCGAGTTTTATAATAATTGGGACGCGGCATTAATTGATAGTGAAGAACTGTTGGCAAAAGAAAATCGGACTAGTGTAGCACAATTGAATAAAATAGATTTTACTGATCTGCCGAATGAAGGAAAAGAAAAAGAGCGTTTGGTAAGCGTTCGGGTGAATCAATGCGTTTTTCGATCGATTATCCTGGCCACTTATGATAATTCATGTTGTATCACTGGCATAAATAACACGGAACTTTTGATAGCAAGTCATATAGTGCCCTGGAGTAAGGATGAAAAAAATCGGTTGAATCCAATGAATGGCATCTGTTTGAATGCTCTGCATGACAAAGCTTTCGATTGTGGCTTAATAACCATTTCGGCAGAAAATTATAGTATAAAAGTCTCTTCAAAATTGAAGAATAAAAATGCACCTAATAGTATAGCACAAAGTTTTTTAAATCTGGAAGGAACGCAAATAAAATTACCATCAAGATTTTTACCTGGAATGGAATTTTTAAAAATTCATAATGATTTTTTTAAATCTTAACTTTTATAACATGCAAGTGTAGATATCATGGTTAAAAATGTAACGTTCAACCTTCAGTAATTTTTACACGCGAAATAATGTTTACCCGTAAAATTGTGCGACGCAACAACGATAGGTATTAGACCGGGCCTGGTATCCAAGCCGACTTTTTCCGCACGAGCTCAAGTGTTATTTTATCGAACGGCTCGCGGAACGTCGTAGCTACAGTAACTGTTTGCAAAAAGTGCTAATCACTGAGAATAGAGATGCGTGAGAATACACCGAGTAAATTTTTACAATAATTTCTTAGGCCTTTACCCTTATATAAATCAGCTTAATGCTTTTTTTATCGGTTTCGCGTTCATCGATGTCAAAACGGCCGAGGGATTTGATGAGGGGCGTTAATTTTACAAAGCCATAGTTGCGGGGATCGAAATCGGGCTTTTTCTTAAGCAGCAGTGCGCCTACTTCGCCCAGGAATGCCCAGCCATTTTCATCCGCTAAATCGGCAATGGTGGCGGCAATTAGTTGTATCACTTCTTTATCCGCTTTCGGCGGGGGTGTCGCTTTTGCCGGCGCAGCGGTCTCCTTGGTAATCGTTACGGTTTCGGCTGCAAAGGATGCAATAATTTCCAGGTAGATAAATTTATCACAGGCAACAATGAAAGGATGCGGTGTTTTTTTCTGCCCGATGCCAAATACCCGCATGCCTGCTTCGCGCAGCCGCGTAGCCAGCCGGGTAAAGTCGCTGTCGCTGCTAACAATGCAGAAGCCGTCGGCCTTGCCGGAATACAAGATATCCATCGCATCAATGATCATCGCGGAGTCGGATGAATTTTTACCCGTGGTATAACTGTACTGTTGTATCGGGGTGATGGCATTTTCAAGCAGGACTGTTTTCCAGCCACTGAGCGTTGGCTTGGTCCAATCGCCATAAATACGCTTAAACGTAGGTGTACCATATTTGGCGATTTCTTCCATCATACCCTTTACATTGCTGTAAGGAATATTGTCCGCATCAATCAACACCGCCAGGCGCAGGTCTTTGTTTGTTTCCATACTTAAATGTACGGAAATAACGACGGCATCACCGGCCCTGCGCTATTTGGGTGGAGAATTGGTTCCGCTGGATGTAGGATACACGAAACCAAATCTGCTACCAATATTTGAAGGGTAAAAATATTTTTCTTATTGATGGGTAGACCAGGAACAGCTGAAGGCATTACATAACAATGCACCCCATAAGTACCGGGGTGCATTGCAATTATTCATACTAGCAAATTATTTACTGTTGCCTTACTTTCTTTTTATTGGCCGTCTTTTATTTTTTGTGCATCGCGGCTGCGCACGGCTTCCGCCTTTTTTACTGCGCGTTTATGGTGCACCACGGCGGCCTTGTGATCTTTTTTGGCTTTTTTCATATCGCCTTTTATAACATCGCTGGCAACGTCGGCTTTCTTGTTTCTTTCTTTTATCAATTCTTTTTTTACTTCTTTCTTATCCTGGGCATTCACCGGGGACAGGGTAACTGCGCTGATAACAATGGCGACCACGAATCCATAGACTTTTTTCATAAAATGATTGTTTTTGATAATTGAATGATTAAATAAAATACTATGAAAATGATGCCGGATGCTAAATGGTTGATAAAGGCTGATTTATGAAACTATACCCCTGTTCGGTGAATAAGAATGGGGAAAATAGTTCACCTTATAATGGAGGAGATCGTGTAGCGCATCAAACAGACGCCAAGGCGGATAAACGCTACAGCGATACAGACCACGGTGTTATAGCCACCACATCCCCCGGCCGTCAAACTGCGCAACGACTCCGAGCGGGACCTCCAATCGAATTAGAGCCGTCCCGCGTGTTCAGTCCTAAATTCTGTTACCTTTAGTGTTACCTACACCAACGCCATATGAACCGGTTCTTTTTACTGATCAGCTGTCTTATATGTTTTGTTTTGTCTACTGCTGCACAAAACCTGTCGCGCAAAGCCAATGCATTTATCGCTACCTTAACTGAAACGCAAAAAACCGCGGCATTGTATCCTTTCGATACGGCCGAACGCTATCGTTTCATGTATATTCCACTGGAGGATAGAAAAGGAATTTCGATGAATGCGCTGACTGCTACCCAACAAACGGCGGTGATGGACTTATTAAAAACAAGCCTTACTGAAGAGACTGTGAAAAAGGTGCAGTCCATCATGCTGTTGGATAATGTATTGAAAGAATTGGAGCACCGCAAACCGGATGATCATTTTCGTGACCCGGGAAAATATTTTCTTACCATCTTCGGCATACCCTCCGACAAAACCATCTGGGGCTGGCGTTTTGAAGGCCACCATGTCGCTTTTCATTTTTCCGCCAATAAAAAGGAACTGGTAGCAGGCACGCCGTCTTTCCTGGGCGCCAATCCCGCTATTGTATTAAGCGGCCCGCAAAAAGATAAACAGGTATTGAAAGAAGAAACCGATAGGGGCTTTGCGTTCCTGCATGCGCTTTCCGCCGCAGAATTAAAAAAAGCCATTTTCGATTCTATTGCGCCGGGAGAAATTGTAACCGCAGCTAGTCGTACGGCAATGATAGCACATCCATCAGGTATCCGCTACAGTGAATTGTCAGCAGGCAACAAGCAATTATTGCTGCAGTTGCTGACCATGTACGTACACCGGTATACCAAGCTATTTGCTGATAATATGTTAAAGGAGATCCAAACTGCCGGGCTGGACAATTTATGGTTTAGCTGGGCGGGTTATACCGAACCAGTATTGGGGAAGCCATATTATTACCGCATACAGGGCCCCTCCATCATTATCGAATATGATAATTCGCAGAACAATGCCAATCATATACACACGGTCATCCGCGACCTGAACAACGATTTTGGTGGCGATCTACTGCTGCAACATTACCGGGAAAGCCACTAAACCAAGCCAACACGAAACAGCGTAGCAGCGCTGGCCGACAAAAGCAAGCGGCGTTTTTTGCCTGCTGGTAAATGATTATAACCCTCAATAACTGTGTGATTTGATCGCATACGGCACACTGGCGGATGCTGGTGTATCCCAACATCATCCGCCCAATAAATCACAGCCCAGGCATGGGCTTTAGCGAATTATTTGTTAATACCACGCGCCACTGCTGAAACTGTCGGCTACCTGTCAATTTTCTGCGCCAAAGCATAATAATTTTACAATTACCGGAAAATCCAAACAACCATTCTTCCGTATATGTTATATCATTAAATCAATTTTTATGCGACACCACCTTGTTACGATAGCCTTGTCAGCAGGCCTGCTTTTTGCCAGCTGTGGCTTTTCTCAGAGTAAACAATATCCCAACCCTCAGACGGTGAAAAAAACGGCCGTCTACCCAACGCAAATGAAGGAGAAAGAATGGAAAAGCAGGTTAACTGCCGACCAGTATTACATCCTGCGCCAGGAAGGTACCGAAAGGGCATTCACCGGAAAGTATGACCATTTTACTAAAAAGGGCACCTATTATTCTGCAGCTACCCTGCAGCCAGTTTTTAGTTCCAATGCCAAATTTGATTCCGGCACGGGCTGGCCGAGTTTTTTTGCGCCTATTACGCCAGATGCAGTAAAATTAGTAGTAGATAACAGCGATGGCATGGAGCGAATAGCAGTGGTAGACAGCAAAAGCGGATCGCACCTGGGGCATGTGTTCGATGACGGCCCTTCGCCAACCGGCAAACGCTATTGCCTGAATTCTGCTGCATTGATTTTTGTACCGGAAGGCGGCAAGCCACCGGTTAGTGCGAAAGAGTAGTAGGGAGATGTTGCAGCGTCTTTTAAAGAAAATTAAATTTTACAATTATGAAAATATTTATTTCCTGTTTATTCTTTGCTTTTTCCCTGGTAGCCTGCAGTCAGCCAAAATCAGCAGGGGATATTATAAAATTGGGTAGTCCAAAAGGAGCATCCTCCAATGAAGCCGTAGCAGACTTTGCAGAAGGTTGTTTTTGGCATGCAGAAATTGTTTTTCAAAGTTTAAATGGGGTGCGGGATGCTGTATCAGGTTATGCGGGCGGCACCGATGGACATCCTTCGTATGAAAAAGTGGCCAGTGGTGGAACGGGGCATGCAGAAACGGTGCAGGTGTATTATGACCCGACAAAAATTTCTTATGAAACGCTGGTAGCTGCTTTTTTTGCAAGCCAGGATCCAACTACGCTCAACAGGCAGGGGAACGACGAAGGCACCGAATATCGCTCCATTGCTTTCTACAGGAACGATGCAGAAAAACAAGTTATTGAAAAGACGATTAAACAATTGACAGACGCCAAAAAATACAGCAATAAAATTGTAACGCAAGTAGTTCCGTTTTCAAAGTTTTACCCGGCAGAAGACTATCACCAGGAGTATATTTATCATAATCCCGGTAATGGGTACGTACGAAATGTTTCCATCCCAGATTTTATGGAATTCAAAAAGGAATTTAAAGGAAGTTTTAAAAATTAAAAATCATTCCTGGCAGGAGCAGCACGTAACGGCGATAGACGCGTTTGCGGCGTACAACCGATAATGCTTGCGGGTGCCGGTAGGCGCTGCCAATCTTATCGGTTTTAGTCCCTGGCAGCGTGCTGAAGGGCTCAACACGGGTTTCTAGCTTATCCTGCACCGTAAAGCGGCACCGAAGGCCATTTGGCTGGTTTTTCGTTTGCAAAAATTTATTTATCTTTAGACCATGGCAGAGAAGAAATTATCCAGAAGTCTCATTTCAAGCGTAGCGGAAACCGCCCGGAATCCCAAAAACCGCCTGCATGTTATTTCGCGGAATGGCAGGTGGGTAGTAAAGAAAGAAGGTGCCAAAAGGGTGGTAGGAATATATCCTACACAAAGCCAAGCAATAGAAATTGCCACCGCCAGGGTAAAAGCCGGTAAAACAGATGATGCCATTGTGCATGACCTGATGGGGCGGCCTGCTCAAAAAATTGTTTAATGCCGTTTGAATCCAACGTTTTTATCAATTGCCCATTCGATAAATTTTATATTCCCCTCCTGCAGCCAATGCTGTTTTCGGTTCTTTATTTTCGTTTGAACCCACTAATCTCAGAAACAAAATCTTCCGGCCAGGTAAGGGTAGATCAAATTAAGAAACATATTTTCAACGCACAATATTCTATCCACGATATTTCCAGGAGCGAAGCGCTGGGGAAAAACGATTTGCCCAGGTTTAACATGCCCTTTGAAATGGGACTGGATTTCGGCTGCCAGGCCTTCGGCAAAGGAAAGCGGGCTTACAAGAAATGCCTGGTATTTGAAAAAAAGAAATACCACTACCTCAAAGTGATTTCAGATATAGGCGGGCAGGACATCGAAAACCACAATGACAATCCCGAAGAACTGGTCAGAAAACTGCGCAACTGGTTTGCTGCGGTATTGAACAATCATCAGCCAAGTCCTACCCTAATCTGGGAAGACTACAATAAATTTTTAACCGATCTCAGCGAACGGCTCAAAGCAGATTCCTTTTCTGAAAACGACATCGAAAGCCTGCCGGTGTCAAATTTCATTTTACTGGCCAGGGAATGGCTGCAACTGCGTAAAAAGGTTTACCGGTAAAAAATAATTAGTCGTTGCTAGAACGGCTGAAACCATTGCTGGCACAGGTCATTCTTTTCTTCCCGCACGTTTCCTTGATTCAAATACTGCACTACTGCGATCTTACTGCTACTATCCTACCTTTTGCGGCACAACAAATTAATGCGTTTTTAATTGTCGCAAGGCAATAAATGCATTGCACCTGCTCCCTGTTTTTCGGGTTTTCCCCTATTGTAACTACAAATTACCTTTTTTATATTGTTGCCAGAATCAGCCGGATAAACCCCCGCCTGATCCCTCATTGCAGACCCTGAAACCTATCCTTTGAAATTGAATAAGACCCCTGGTTTATTTATAGTCGCACTACTGCTGATAACTGATATTGCTGTGGCACAGCTGCGCGTAAATTTTACAGCCAGCAAAACCGGTGGCTGCAGTCCGGTTGCCGTTCTGTTCACCAATACAAGTACCGGCGTTACTGCAAATGCCGTGTATACCTGGGATTTTGGTAATGGCAATACCGCCACTACGGCCAATGCAGGCGCATTGTACAAAGACGAAAGAAATTATACGGTAACCCTGACCGTGCAGGATGGGGCGCAAACAACCGCTACAACACAAGTTATCAGCGTTTATGCAAAACCGGTAGTTACTGATATAGCAGTTAGTACTGCTAAAGGTTGCCTTCCACTGAATACGGTGTTTACCGCAACGGCGGCAGCAGGCAGCGGAAATATCGGCAGTTATTTATGGGATTTTGGAGACGGTAATACGCAACAAAGTTATGCTGGTTCGCAATCACATACTTATACCGTTCCGCAAAAAGCGAGCGCCAGCGTTACCGTTACCAACAACTTTGGTTGCAGCAGCACTTTTCAGAAAAACGACATGGTGGAAGTCCTGCCCTCCATTGGTGCAGTGTTCGGCGCCAGCCAAACAATACTATGCCGGGAGACAGACGCCGTACAATTTACGAATAACAGTTATGGGCCGGGTATACTCAGTTACGTGTGGGATTTTGGTGATGGCACCAGCAGTACGGTAAAAGCCCCGGCACATTCCTTTAACAAAAAGGGCATTTATACCGTTAAACTTACGGTTAGCAGTACCGAAGGATGCGTTATCAGCAACACGCAGGCGGGGTATATAAATGTAGCCAGTTTTACTACTGATTTTACAGGGCCATCGTTGTTATGTAAAGGCAGTACCCTTACTTTTAATAGTGCCAGCACGCCGGGTGCCAGCAACTTTACCTGGGAGGTGGATGGAACTCCAGCAAGCTATTACTACAATAGCCTGTACTATACCTTTAACACGCCTGGAAACCATACCATCAAATTAAAAAACACCATTGGTGTCTGCCAGGATTCTGTTATTAAGACGCTGTCGGTAAAAGAAATACCTTACCCGAACGGTTTCATAAGCAATATTCTTACTAATTGCGGGGCGCCCGTTACCGTTAACTTCACCGATACCACCGCGAACGTGGTAAAATGGGAATGGAGTTTTGATCCAAATTATTATTACAATGCCATCGACGCGGTAACAAGGGGATCGTCTTATACGTATAGTCATGACGGGGGTTATAACGTTTTATTGAAGGTCATCAATGCGGACGGCTGTTCTGCTTACACCAGCAAAGCTATTTCGGTAAGATCACCCGCGGTAAGTATTACAACAGATGGAAATGGCATTTCCTGTGGCCCTGTTACGTTAACTTTTACCGCAAACGCCAGTGAGGAAATAGCTGCTTATTATTGGAAATTCAGCGATGGCAGTGTTTCAACGGAAACGAAGCCAACGCATCTTTTTAGTACAGCAGGGATGTACAACGTTATCCTAAACTATACCACCAAATCTGGCTGCACCGGAAGTGTGAGCTACGGCAACATACGCGTTTATGGTACCCCGGTAGCTGATTTCGTAGTATCTTCCAATACTACCTGCGGCAACCAGCCGCTTACTTTTAAAGCCAACGATCAGGGTAATGATTATTTAAGCTATTACTGGTATTTAGGCGACAATACCTACCCGTTACAGGCTTTTAATTCTCCGGTAATCACCCACCAATACAGTAAAGACAGCCTGTATACCGTTATGTTGATTGTAGCTAACGACGGTAATTGCCGCGACACCATGACGAAAAAAGATTACATAAAAGTATTGCCGCCGTTTCCTAAAATAACGGGTGCCACCTATACCTGCGATGGTACACGCGGTCTGGTCACTTTTACACAGGCATCCAAAAAGGCGGAAACATGGACATGGGATTTTGGCGATGGAACAATTACCGCGCTAACTGCAGAACAGCCTGCTATAACGCACACCTATGCCAGAACAGGCAACTACAACGTTGTACTTTCAACTACCAACGGCCAATGTACGGTCACAGATGCAATAACTGCTCCTGTATTGCTGAAACAAAAGCCGGTATTCAGTGCGCCCGAAACTGCCCTGTGTTTGAATCAGCCATTTCCCTTCGACATCAAAAATATTGAAACCAATCCTTACCCAAATATCTACTGGGGTTCATATAATTTTGTAAAATGGCAAAATGAGGACGGTAGCAATTTCCAGGGTTATTACAACACAAGTTTTTCTGGCTTGTACTGGACGTCTAACGTATCGGGTACCGCTTCGTCTTACAGCCCGGATGCAACGATGGTAAGGGCCATCTTCCAGTCTGCAGGGTTCGGTTGCAATGACACTACCAACTATATAACGCTCACCTTCAAGAATGCCCTTGCTGGTTTTGAAGTGCTGGCAGATAAACAATGCTGGCAGCAGCCGGTGGTTTTCAGCGACACCAGTAAGGCGGTGGGGAGCAACCAGCTAATCAGCAGAGATTGGAATTTTGGTGACGGAACCACCCAGCGTTTTACCGTGGGCGGTACCGTTAGTCACCGTTATAACAATCCGGGCCGGTACCAGGTAAGCCTGCAAGTGCGGGATCTGAGTGGTTGTAATAATTCCATTCTTGCTACTCAATATGTAGAAGTAAACGGGCCAAAGGCCGCATTCAATGCATCTTCCGCTACCACTACCATCACCCTGCCGGTTTATTTTTATAACAATACCAGCAATTACAACAGTTACAATACACAGTACCAGTGGGATTTTGGTGATGGCACTACGTCAACAACTTTTTCGCCGGCCCATACTTATAACAGCGCCGGCGACTACTCAGTAAGACTGGTGGCCACCGGACCGGATAGCGGTTGCAGGGATACGGCTTACCAGGTCATCAAAGTGCAGAATTTTAAACCGGCATTTTCTTTCAATAGTTCCCTGGTTACCGGCAGCTGTCCGCCAGTGCTGGTAATGTTCAGCAATAATTCCGTGAACTATACCAGCGTTAAATGGGATTTTGGTGACGGCGTTACCGCCGATAACCTTACTTACCCGAGCCATGTATATGAAAAACCCGGCAAATACATTGTTACGCTTTATGTTTATGGCGTAAGTGGATTGAAAGCAACTTATACGGATTCTATATTGATAAACATTCCGATGGCTGTCTTGCATACGGACACCACAGAAATTTGCAAAGGTGGCAGCGTAAATTTTATCACCACTTCAAAGAACAGCGCTGCTTACCTCTGGGATTTTGGCGATGGAAATGTGGTGGCCACTGGAGCTACTACAGCCGCACATGTTTATAATATACCGGGATTATATAAAACGGCAGTTATGGTTACAGATGAAAAAGGCTGCACCGCGCTTACTGAATTGAACGAAAAAATTAATGTGCACCCCAGCCCACACATCAATTTTTCGCCCGCCCAACCCGTAGTTTGCAAAGGAAGCAGTACGCAGGTGAAAGCCACGGGTGGCAATGTATACAACTGGTCGCCGGCAACCGGCCTGAGCGATCCAGCGATTGCAGCACCTTATATTTCACCAGCTGCCAATACCAATTATACGGTTACGGTGAAAGATAATATTGGTTGTTCGGCCAGCGCTGCAATACAGGTTACGGTTGCGCCGCCATTTACCCTTCGTGCACCGCCCGATACCAGTGTTTGCCTGGGCCGGTCGGTTCCGTTACCTGTCAGCGGGGCTGACAGCTATTTATGGATCAATAATATAAGCGGATTAAGTAATGCGCAATCGCCTGCCCCATTTGCCGCCCCGTTGGTAGCAACAACTTATACCGTTACCGGGAAAGATAAATACAACTGTTTTGCAGATACTGCACACATGACCGTTAGCGTGCTAGCATTGCCGAGCGTTTATGCAGGTGAGGATGTGGAAGTGCTGGGTGCCGCACCTGTTCAACTGGCGGCGGTATCTAACAATGATATTGTGCAATGGAACTGGTCGCCTGCTACCTACCTGAATTGCGCTAATTGTTCCAATCCTATCAGTACCCCACTGGCGCAAACGGCTTATACAGTCACCGTTAAAGACAAAAACGGTTGCCTGGCGGGTGATACCATCTTAATTAAACTGCTATGCGACCAGGACAAGGTACGGATACCAAATGCCTTTACACCCAATCATGATAATAGCAATGACGTCTTTATGATAAAGGGAATATCACTCGTAAAACACCTCGTTATTTTCGACAGGTGGGGAGCAAAGGTATTTGAGCGGAGCAATTTTATTGCCGGTGATTATTCATCTTGCTGGGACGGTATGTATAAAGGAAATCCCGCCACGGTTGGAACGTATGTTTATTTTGCCGAAATGCAGTGTCCATCGGGTGGCATGTTTGTTATGAAGGGTTCGGTTATGTTACTCCGTTAGTAAAATATTAATACCATAAGATACCGCTACAAACAATGAAGCCCGGACATATAGCCCGGGCTTCTTAAAACCTTTTCAAATTAAGCGGTGAAAACGCTGCTCCGTTTTTATTTTCCTTATTTTTTTTCGTTGCTTTGATTTTGACCCATTGGAGGAAATTTTTTATCCGTCTTTCCTGGCTCAGCTGCAGGCCCATCTTTTCCAGGTTCTGTTACTGAACGATCATTCCTGATTTGCTGGTCATATTGTTCTCCGTTTTCTGTTTGGTCATTTGACCTGCGGTTGGGATCTCCCTGCCACTGGTCTGCACTGGCAATTTTACCATCATTACCTACGCTGATGTTGCTTCTTTCATTGCCGTTGTTTTCCTGCGATTGTGCAGATGAAGCCTGATCCATATTCGACACTGCTTGAGGTTTACCTGTAGACTTATTGGTCCAATCGTCTTTTTTCTGTTGCTGTTCACCTTCTGTGGGAATCGCACTTTTATTTACCGGTTGATCCTGCTGACCATTTTGATTTTTTTGTTCTTCGTTTTTCATATCGCAATTTTTAAAATTGATAAAATTTTATCTCAAGTAACCCAAACTATTGACAGATAGATAATGCTATAAAACAGTGCCAGAAAGCAGCCGCTGGTTTTCAGCGTTTTACCGGGGAAAAACAGTCATCCGGGGGATTAAACTACTGCAATTGGCCATATAAAGTAAAAACCTGTAGAGGCGGGTCTACACGGTCAATAACCCAACTTCTTCAGGCAGCTATGAATATTATTGCCCTTTTTCAAAGCCATATAAAATACGTCACCCAATTCTTTAACGCGTTTTTCTATATTGAAAATGGTGAATTGTGACGGATGCAATCCTTTCTTAATTTCTTTTAGCAGCAAAGGCGTTGAAACCTGCGCGCCCGCAACGGGCCGCACACTGTAAGCGGATGCAATGGTTTGACCCCTGCTGTTTTGCAGGTAATCAATATAAATTTTATTGCCTCTTTTCTTTAGCGAACGTTCGAGGCTGGTGAAACCCGGCAATTGCTCCTGTGTAAGCGTTGCGATAATTTCTCCAAAACTGCGCGCCTGCTCATAGGTATATTTCGCATTCAACGGAACAAATACATGCAAGCCGGTGGCACCGGATGTTTTACAATAATAGGTAGCCCCTGCTTTTTCGAATAGCGCGCATATTACTTGTACGGTTTCAATGACCTGGTCAAAATTATTTTTTTCAGAAGGGTCAATGTCCATAATCATGTAGCTCGGCTTGTCCGGCGATTTAACTGTTGAATTCCATGGATTCATTTCTATGCAACCCAGGTTAGCCAGGTAGAGCAACGTTGCTTTATCGTTGCAGATGGTATAGTCAACTGTTTTACCGGTAGATGCAGCAAGAAAAGGGGCTGTTTTTATCCACTCAGGAAAATTGGCGCCGGCATCCTTCTGATAAAAGGCCTGCTCATCAATGCCGTTTGGATTTCGCTTCAATGACAATGGCCGGTTTTTCAGGTAAGGCAAAAGTACCGGGGCAATTTTATCATAATATTCAATCAATGCGCCTTTGGTGATCTTGTCTTTTGGCCAATAGACTTTATGGAGGTTTGTCAGCTGCAGTGTGCGGCTATTTACTTTTACCGTTTTTTCATTGGCTGATTGTATGGCGGCAGGCTTTTTCATGGCACGTTTTTTTTGCGGTGTTTCATTGCTTTGTTTTACATCGGCCGCGGCTTTGTCTTCGCGCAGCCCCAAATACACCGGATGCCGCAACATTCCATCTGCAGTTTTCTCGGTAAATTTTACCTGGGCAACCAGCCGGGGCTTTACCCAGGTAACGGGCATGTTCACTTTAATTTTTTCTTTAAAAGGCGATGTGGCAATGATATCCGGCTGCAATTGATCCCATAAATCGCGCAATGTCTTTTCTGTAAAGCCTGTACCGGTATGACCGATATAAGTAAGCTGCCTGCCACGTTGTTCTGCCAAAATCAATGCGCCAAAATGCTGACGTCCGCCCCGTGGTGCCGTAAAGCCGGCAATGATGGCTTCGCGGGTGTTGTGATTTTTAATTTTAAGCCAGTCGTTGTTGCGCACGCCTTCCTGGTATTCACTGTCCGCCCTTTTTGCTATCATTCCTTCCAAATCCATTTTTATGGCGTTCCTGAAAAAATCTTTTCCATTTGCCTTTACATGTTCACAAAAACGAACAATGCTGTTTTTAGTTTTTGGGAGGGCTTTTTTTAATAACGCTTTTCGTTCAATAAGCGGCAGGTGGCGAATATCTTTTCCATTAAGAAAAAGCAAATCAAAAACATAATAAATAATCGGGTATTCCGGGTGATCACCGTATTGCTGCAACAACTGGAAACTGGGTTTTCCATGTTCGTCGAGCACCACAATTTCTCCGTCCAGTATCATATTGTGTTTGAGCCTGGACAATGCGGCTGCTACACCAGGATATTTACCGGCAAATGATAACCCGTTTCTTGAATACAGTTTCAATTCCTTACCGGCACGGTCTGAAATTGCCCTGTAACCATCCCATTTTATTTCGAAGACCCAGTCTTTATCATCAAAAGGGTCAGCTGAAGGCGTTGCGAGCATTGGCTTATGAAAATGCGCCAATTTTTCTTGTTTGGTTTTAACAGGTGCTGGAATGGCCGCCGCTACTTTTTTAGGCTTGCTGCTTTTTTTTGTATCCACGGAACTTTTTGCGGCAGGCTTTGCTACTTTATCGGGATTGTATGGTTTACTTACCGCAAACGCATCTTTGTGTTTGATGAGCAACCAGTTTTTGGGATCTTTTTTGAGCTGCACCAGGACGAATTCACCATTTAATTTTTTCCCTTTTAACCTGAACTTGAATTCGCCTTTTTTCATCCACGCTGCAGCCTGCTTGTCGGTGAGATCATTGCCCTTTTCATCAACCGGCGTAAAGATGCCCTTGTCCCAAACCTCCACGGTGCCTGCACCATAATTACCTTCGGGGATGGTACCCGAAAAATCAATATATGAAATAGGATGATCTTCTACCTGCACCGCCAGTCTTTTTTCCGAAGGGTTCAGGGATGGGCCTTTGGGAACTGCCCAGCTCTTTAGTACACCGTCTATCTCTAAACGAAAATCATAATGCAGTCTTGATGCAGCATGTCTTTGCACAACAAAGCGGTGCGTTGCGGCACCGCTTTGTTTATTGCCTTTTGGTTCCGGCGTGTTCTTAAAATTTCTTTTTTTATTATATAGGGTTAGCATGTCAGGATGCTTTTTTCTTTTTTGTCTCCAGGCTTGCTTTCAGCTGCTCCATAAGGTCGCGTGTTTTGGAATGTACCACTTTCATTTTATGCACCGGTGCACGTTTGCCGACGGCCTTGGCCTTAATCAGCTTCATCAACTTGTCTGCGTACGTGTCTTTATATTCTTCAATGTTAAATTCGGTCGACAACTGGTCAATGAGCGACAAAGCCATTTTTAATTCGCCTGGTTTGGGGGCAGTTGCAGATATATCTAAATCTTTAGTATCCCTTATTTCCTGCTGAAACCGCAGGCGATGCAATACCAATACATGGCCTGCAGCTTTGATGAGACAGAGGTGTTCTTTGTTGCGCAGCACAAATGAACCCAGGCCTGCCTTTTTCGATTTTACCAGCGCGGCATTCAGCAAAGCATATGCGCGTTTCCCTTGCTTTTCAGGCTCCAAGTAATAAGATGTTTCATATAAAATCGGATCAATGTCTTTTTCATCAATAAACGAATCGATGCCAATCGTTTTCGTTTTTTCGGGCATGGCTTCTGCAAAATCATTTTCATCCAATACGATGTATTTGCCATCCATATTATACGCCCTTACAATATTGGCCCAGGTAACTTCTTTACCGGTGTTTTCATTCACCCGTTTAAACTTAATGTTGGAATGATCTTTTTTGTCGAGCATATCCAGGTCGAGGTTACTTTCCTGTACTGCACTGAACAATTTAATCGGGATATTTACCAGTCCAAACCCGATGGCACCTGTCCATATTGACCGCATAGACGTATATTTTAAGGTTAGAAATATTTATTTTGGGGTGTTCGGACTTTCTATATTGGGCTGCTCTTCCGTAAATTCCGGCTGGTTCTTTACCTGTTTGGCCTTTTCATCCAGGTTAGGGTAGTTGTCTTTGTCGTCCTGCTTCTTATCATGCAAAATGGAACTCTGTTCTGTACCTTCCCGTACCGGAAATTTTTTTTCTTGTTCGTTGCGCTCGTTATTCATACCTGTATTTTAAGTTACAGGTATAAAAAAACATACCACATTAAAAATGCATCGAAACCACCTGCGATGGGGATATATTTCTACATCATCCATTGACAATTTCACCGCCGTTGGGATGTAAAAACTGGCCACTCATATAAGAGCTATCATCAGAAGCCAGGAAGAGGTAAGACGGCGCCACCTCTACCGGTTCGCCCGCTCGTTCCATGGGCGCTGTGCTGCCATGGGCAGCTACTTTTTTTGGTTTAAAGCTGGACGCAATTAACGGTGTCCAGATGGGGCCCGGGGCAACACCGTTTACCCTGATGCTCCTTTCCATCAGATTGGTAGCAAGACTCCGTGTAAAAGCAACGATGGCACCTTTCGTTGCTGAATAATCAATGAGTTCTGGACTACCGCGGTATGCCGTTACAGAAGAGGAATTAATGATGGTACTGCCTTCTTTCATGTAGGGCAAAGCGGCCCGGGTAATATAAATCATTGACAAAATGTTTACCTGGAAAGTATGCAGAATCTTTTTTGTCTCCAGGTCCTCTGGTTTCTTACATTCATAATGAATAGCCGCATTGTTTACAAGAATATCAATACTACCATAAGCGGCAATGGTCTTTTGTACGATCCGCTTGCAGAATGGTTCTTTGCTAATGTCACCAGGAATAAGCAGACACTTACGCCCGTATAATTCAACTTTTTGTTGGGTGTCTTTTGCATCTTCGTGTTCGTTGAGGTAGGCAATGGCAATATCGGCGCCTTCTTTGGCAAACAAGATGGCTACCGCCTTTCCAATACCGCTGTCGCCACCGGTAATCAACGCAATTTTGCCCAGGAGTTTCTTTGAACCAGGTTGGTTATGGTTGTCAACCACAGGTTCCGGATGCATGTTTTTTGAAACGCCGGGGCTCCGTTGATGCTGCGCAGGATTAACTTTTTTCTTAGCTGGCTTTTTCATAGAATTTACGGCTGCGTAATAGGATGTGACTGTGTAAAGGCACTTCTTGATTCATGCTGGCCTTCGGCAATTTCTTCAATCATCTTTTTGTTAAATGCCTGGAGATCTGCCGGGCTGCGGCTGGTAACAAGTCCATTGTCTGCAACCACTTCCTTGTCCTGCCAATTTACGCCTGCATTAATCAGGTCGGTTTTTATAGAAGGAAAAGAAGTCATCTCCCGGCCGCTAATCATACCTGTTTCAATTAACAATTGCGGACCATGGCAAATAGCGGCTACTGGTTTACCGGCTTCCAGGAATTCTTCTGCAAACTGTATATATTTTGTATGCCGGCGCATCTGGTCGGGGTTGATGACACCGCCGGGTATCATTAGCGCGTCGTAATTTTCAGATTTAGCATCGTCCAGGGGCACGTTAACGTCCACTTCAATTGACCAGTGGTCGGTATCCCAGGCTTTAATTTTTCCGGTTTGGGCAGATACAATATCAACGGACGCGCCGGCGTCTTCAAGTGCTTTTTTGGGGCTGGTCAGTTCTACTTCTTCAAAGCCATGGTCTGAAAGAATGGCGACGCGTTTTCCTGTAAGTGATGGCATAATAACTAATATTAAAAAGTGAGTAAAGGCGAAATGTTTTATAATCAAATCCAAAAACGTACCATATGGAATCTACCCGATATGCTGTATGTACAGACGGCAAGTGAGCATAAATGCGCGGTTGTGCTGATAAACTTCTACATCCTATGCGTTTTAGGTAATAGGTGTATGCTCAGCACACGATAAAAATCGGCCGATCTTGCGCAGCATTTTGATTTTTATAGGCATTAATAATGCTGGTGCTTCTTGTAATTAAAAACGCCGCAAGCAATGCGTGTGGTTCCACTGTACATTTTTACGCTGAGATAGATGACAAGCCATCGTTATACAGGTAATCGGTTGGTATATGTTTTGCAACGTCCAAACTATGCCTGAAGGTCCTTCCATTGTAATACTAAAAGAAGCAATTGCCCAATTTAATCGAAAGAAAGTGATAAAGGTTTCCGGCAATGCAAAGATTGATTTGAAACGAATGGAAGGAAAAACCATTCGAAGCATCCGGAGCTGGGGAAAACATTTACTAATTTGTTTTGATGGATTTTTTATCCGCATCCATTTATTGATGTTTGGGACCTACCGCATAAATGAAAGGAAAACAACGCCTTTGCGATTGAGCCTGCAATTTAAAAAGGACGAATTGAATTTTTATACGGCCGCCATCACCATGACAGACGGAGACCCCGATGAAACCTACGATTGGACAGCTGACGTGATGAACGATGGGTTTGATGCTAAAAAAGCATTGAAAAAAGTAAAAGCGGATGCTGACCAGTTGATTTGTGATGTATTGCTGGACCAGGAAATATTTTCCGGCGTGGGGAACATTATAAAAAATGAAATTCTTTTCAACACGTTTATACACCCCGAAAGTAAAGCAGGCAATATACCTCCTGCGCGGATGAAAGCGCTGGTGGCCGAGGCCGTTCGTTATAGTTTCGACTTTCTCAAATGGAAAAAAGCTTTCGAACTTAAAAAGCACTGGCTGGCTTACGGAAAGAAAAAATGCCCGCGTTGCAATATTCCATTGGAAAAAGGTTATCCGGGTCACCGAAAACGACGTAGTTTTTTTTGCAACAATTGCCAAATATTGTACGAGAAGTAAAAAGGAAAACAGCACCATTTCCTATTTGCTATTCCATATTAAATGCGCCGTAATAAGCAGCACCCAGTAAAGCAGTTTTGTCGTTCAGCACTACGTAGACGGGTATTTCTGCCAGTAAATTTTTCATTCTTCCCATATCAAGAAAATGTTTGTACCATTCTCCTGTTTGCAATAGCGGGAGAATTTTTGGTGGAATACCGCCACCAAGGTAGCAACCACCTGTAGCCTTTAATTTTAAACAGAGACTGGCTGCTTCCATCGCCAGGTAGCGTACGAAAAGTTGCATGGTCTCCAGGCATACCGGCTCACGCTGGTGGATAGCCGCATTACTGATAACCGGGCTGGGGTCCCCATCCTGTAATTGTTCGGCCAACCAGTCCGGAATTTTTTTTCGCTCAACCGTAGTTAGAAAAGTAAAAATAGTATGGATGCCCGGACCGGATAAAACACGCTCCCAGCTTACATGCCCAAAATGCTGTTGCAGGTAGCGAAATAGATCAATATCCTGTTCCGTACGTGGAGAGAAATCGCTGTGGCCACCTTCGGTTGCAAAAGGCCGGTATTGTTTTCCATCGTAATACAGACCAGCTTCCCCCAAACCTGTACCCGGGGCTATGATAGCGATATTGCCGGAGGGCTTGGCATTGCTGGTATGAATGGCAGCCAGCTCATTGGTCTGCAAACCGGCGAGACCATAGCTGTTTGCTTCCAAATCATTTATAAAAACGACAGGTACTTTCAATGCGGTACTCATGGCTTTACTATCCAGTTGCCAGGATAAATTGGTGAGCTGTACGTTGCCACCTGTAACCGGACCTGCAACCGCCACACAGATGCGATCGGGCCATTCCTGCCCGGTGAACTGTACAATGATATCGGTGAGCGAAGTATATTGCTGTGATGCATACTTTCCTTCGCGCAGCATGGTTACACCTTCTGCACTTACCCGGTACAGCGCAATATTTGTTTTGGTACCGCCCACATCTGCCGCCAGTATGGTAATGGGTGGGGCTGTTTTATCTAAGGAACGTGAAAAAGCAAGGGGCAATAATGATTTTTTGGCCATAACGGTAAATTGCTGATGCGTAAAAATAATTTGTATAGCTAAGTAATCATCATTAATACCAATAAATAACATTTTAGTGGAAGCGTCCCCTCACAAAAACTGGTTAACAGGCCAACAGGGCTGCTACATATTTCTCCGGTATTGTCCGCCTACTTCATACAGGGCATGGGTAATCTGTCCGAGGGAGCAATATTTGACGGTTTCCATCAGCGCTTCAAACAAGTTGTGGTTATTGATGGCCGCTTGTTTCAGTTCACCGAGTTTGTTTGCAGCTAAATGCTCATTGCGTTTATGAAAAGCCTGGAGGTTGTGTACCTGCTGCTCTTTTTCTTCGCGCGTGCTTCTTATTATTTCAGCAGGTATAATGGTTGGACTTCCTTTTTTATTGAGGAAAGTATTCACACCAATAATGGGCAGTTCGCCGGTATGCTTCAGCGTTTCATAGTGCAGGCTTTCTTCCTGTATTTTATTGCGCTGGTACATTCGTTCCATAGCACCCAGTACGCCTCCCCGTTCGGAGATCCGGTCAAATTCTGCCAGCACCGCCGCCTCCACAAGGTTGGTGAGTTCTTCCAAAACAAAACTACCCTGCGTAAAATTTTCCGTATAAGCTGTACCCAGTTCACGGTTAATAATTAATTGTATTGCCATTGCCCGGCGCACACTTTCTTCGGTGGGGGTGGTAATGGCTTCGTCATACGCGTTTGTATGCAGCGAGCTGCAGTTATCATAAATGGCATAGAGTGCCTGCAGCGTGGTGCGGATATCATTGAAATCTATTTCCTGTGCATGCAAACTGCGGCCGCTCGTCTGGATGTGGTATTTGAGCATCTGGCTGCGCTTGTTGGCTTTGTAGGTATACTTCATCGCCTTTGCCCATATTCTCCTGGCCACCCGTCCAATTACACTGTACTCAACGTCCATGCCATTGCTGAAGAAAAAAGAAAGGTTGGGTGCAAAATCGTCTACCTGCATGCCACGACTGATATAATATTCCACATAGGTAAATCCATTGGACAGCGTAAAAGCAAGTTGTGTGATGGGGTTGGCGCCCGCCTCAGCAATATGGTATCCGCTGATGCTTACACTGTAAAAATTTCGTATTTGTTTATCAATAAAAAACGCCTGCACGTCGCCCATTAATTTTAGTGCAAATTCCGTAGACAAAATACAGGTATTCTGTGCCTGGTCTTCTTTTAAAATATCGGCCTGCACCGTGCCGCGTACCTGTTGCAGCGTGGCGGTTTTAATTGCTGCGTACGCCTCCGCCGGCAGTACTTCATCACCGCTCATTCCCAGTAGCCGAAGTCCCAGCCCATTGTTGCCGTCGGGCAATCTTTCCGGTGATGCAGGATTGTAATAGCCAGGTTTATTTTGTGTTTTGAATTTTAACTCCTGCAATTGTTGTACTTCCGGCCACAAGCCTTTTTCCGTTATGTATTTTTCACATTGCTGGTCGATGGCTGCATTCATAAAAAACGCCAGGATAACCGGTGCGGGACCATTGATGGTCATACTTACGGATGTCTTGGCATCACAAAGATCAAAGCCACTGTATAACTTTTTGGCATCATCAATCGTAGCGATACTTACGCCGCTATTACCAACTTTTCCATATATATCGGGTCTTACAGCAGGATCTTCTCCGTACAATGTTACACTGTCGAATGCGGTGGACAATCTTATTGCGGGCTGATCCAGCGATACGTAATGAAAGCGGCGGTTGGTTCGTTCAGGACCGCCTTCACCCGCGAACATCCGCGTTGGGTCTTCTCCTTCTCGCTTCAGCGGAAACACGCCTGCCGTGAATGGAAAACGTCCCGGGGCATTTTCCTGTGCCTGCCACTGCAGCACGTCTCCCCAGTCTTTATATTTAGGCAATACCACTTTCGGAATCCGCAGGCCGCTTAAACTTAGCGTGAACATAGGTTGCCTGATTACTTTATCGCGCACGGAATACTGGTAATAATCTTCCTGGTAAGCTTTAATTTTCTCCGGCCATTTGCGAAGTAATTTCTTGGTAACCGGTGTAAGCTCCGCTTCCAGCGAAACAATTTGCTGTTGGAGCAGCTCCTTTGTTGCTTCATTGCCGGTGCTGGCATCCACCAGCTTCAGCACGCCGTGCAGTTGGTACAGTTTGGATGCCAGTGCAGCCTGCGCTATCACAAGTTTATCGTAGTTGCGGTTATTGTCTGCAATTTCTGAAAGGTAGCGGCTACGCTTAGCCGGTATAATGGAGCGGTCAGCGGTGCCGCTTCCTTTAAATGTCGGTGTATAGGTGCCCCAGTCGGCACCTGTTTTTTCTTTGATGTTATGTAGTACCGTATTAAATAAATTATTGACTCCCTCGTCGTTGAATTTATTGGCGGAGGTTACCAGCACGGGTAGTGTACCGTCATTTGCGGTCCATAGCCCGCGGTTGCGTTTGAATTGTTTTCTTACATCATGCAACGCATCCAGCGCACCGGCTTTATCGGCTTTATTGATGCACACGATGTCTGCGTAATCGAGCATATTGATTTTTTCCAGCTGCGAGGCGGCCCCGTATTCGGGCGTCATCACGTACATGCTCACGTCACAATAGTCGATAATGGAAACATCGTGCTGTCCCACACCCGCACTTTCCAGGATGATAAGATCGAATGCAGCTGCCTGGCAGATACTGATGGCATCCTGCATTGCGCTGCTGACGGCGGAATTATCGTTGCGGGTGGCGAGCGACCGCATATAGGCCCGGGGATGGGAGATGGCATTCATGCGGATACGATCGCCCAGCAATGCGCCACCTGTTTTTTTTCTGGATGGGTCTACGGAGATAACCGCAATGGTTTTGGTTGTAAATGTTTGCAGGAAGCGCCGCACCATTTCATCGGTAATGGAAGATTTACCCGAACCACCCGTGCCGGTGATACCCAGGATGGCCCCACCAGGTTCTACAGAAAGGGGGGCTTGCGCAACAACCGGTGTTTTTTCCGGGTTCGCTGCAGGTACATTCGTCGCTTTGCTGTTGTCCGCATGTTTAACGGGTATGTTTTCGGGGTCTATGTAACTTTTCATGCCCTTCAGCGCTATCTCATTTTCATGTTGTTTAAGTTTATTTACCAGGTGAGCATAATCCTGTTTTTGCTCGGCGCAGGTAATCGCCTTCCCTATCGTTACGACATCTTTTTTTTCGCCTAACGCAAATGCATGCTTATGATTGGTGTTGATACCTGCATTGCTGACAACTTCTTTTGCTCCGGGCGTTACAAGGTCTCCCTGTTGGGGGGATTTACGGAGGGCGGAAGCGGCCGGCTGGGGGCGACATTTGTTTATCACTTCCTCAATCATTCCTTCCAGGCCCATGGTACGGCCATCATCGGGGCTGTATATTTTGGTGATGCCGTAGCGGTGCAGTTCGGCAATCTCCTGAGGCAGAATGGTGCCACCGCCACCGCCGAAGATCTTGATATGGCCGCAGCCATTTTCATCCAGCAGGTCTTTCATGTATTTAAAAAACTCTACATGCCCACCCTGGTAACTGGTAACGGCAATGCCATGCACATCTTCTTCTATGGCACATTCTACAATCTCATGCACGCTGCGGTTGTGGCCCAGGTGGATGATCTCCGCACCCTTGCTTTGCAGAATACGCCGCATGATATTGATGGCGGCATCGTGGCCGTCAAACAAACTGGCGGCGGTAACAATTCTTATTTTTTCGGAAACAGGTTCGTTCATACTGGTCTGCCAGGTAAAGAAAATATTTACCCGGCCCCTAAGTTAACACTTGTTAGTTTATTTCGGACAGCCTGATTTTACTACAATCGCGGTTTGGTTTACTTCGGTGTTGGGTTTACTACATCCCGGTGTTTAAAGTTTGCGGCAGCTCAACAATTGTTTTACATTTAATGATTCTAG
The DNA here is from genome assembly GCA_039919885.1 of Chitinophagaceae bacterium. Taxonomy (GTDB): domain Bacteria; phylum Bacteroidota; class Bacteroidia; order Chitinophagales; family Chitinophagaceae; genus JACMLD01. Next base: position 10,599 of record JBDSEV010000014.1, on the reverse strand, counting down.
ACCTATTTTATGGATATAATTTTATTTGAAGCGCTGCATACGCGGGGCCTTATCAGCGATGCGGCGTTGGAGCGGGTTAAAACCACAACCAAAAACAAACTTTTTTCCCTGCACTGGGAACTGCGGACCCTGCTTTACCTGGGCGTTTTGCTGCTCAGCGGCGGCCTGGGCATACTGGTATACAAGAACATTGATACCATTGGGCATACATTCATTTTGTTGTTTATCGCGTTGATTAGCGCTGGCGGGTTTTTCTATTGCCTCAAAACAAAACTGCCTTTTTCAATGGGGCGCGTCGCTCCGCCCAATGCTTTTTTTGATTATGTGCTGCTACTCGCCTGCCTGAGTTTTGTAACTTTTATTGGCTACCTGCAGTTCCAATACGGATTTTTTGGCAACCGGTATGGGCTGGTAACATTTATACCGATGCTGGTATTGTTTATTGCGGCATATTATTTCGATCACATTGGTATCCTGAGCCTCGCCATTACCAGTTTGTGTGCGTGGGCGGGTATAACGGTTACCCCCACCCATATTTTGAAAGACAATGATTTTGAAAGTACAACTATTATTGTTACCGGTCTTGTACTGGGTACGGGCCTGGTGGCAACGGGTGTAATGACGCGGTTGCGCAACATAAAAGCCCATTTTGGTTTTACCTATACCAACTTCGGTATGCACCTTTTATTTATCAGTGTACTGGCTGGGATGTTTACGTTTGGTATTTTGTACCTGTTGTGGTTTCTATTGCTGGCCGGCGTTGCTTTTTATTTTTACAAGGAAGCCATCCGGGAAAAATCTTTTTACATTTTAGTGGTACTCACGCTGTATGGTTACATCGGGCTTACCTATGCAATTATCCGTGTCCTCACCTGGAATTCCGACATGGGTGGCATCTACCTTACTTTTCTTTATTTTATCGGCACAGCCGTGGGATTGGTGCTGTTTCTTATCAGGATGAACAAAAAAATTAAAACTTTATGATTGCGTATAACAAGGAATGGCTGAACAACCTGCTGGTCCGCCAGCAGGCAGATGAAGCCAATGAGCAGGATTGCATCAGCCAGGCAGAGAAAGCGCAGGTATATACTGCTTACCCCGCAGGCTTTTATACCCCCAACTTTTTTGTGCGGGTGGGGCTGTTTATTTTAACCGTCATAATTGTCGGGTTTTCGGTTGGGTTCTGTTCGCTGTTCTTCCTGGACCACACGGAGCATATCGGCATCTTGTTTGTTTTTTTTGGATGCGTTATCTATGGCGCTTTGGAGTTTATGGTCAGCAAAAGACACTATAAATCCGGTGTAGACGATGCCCTGATGTGGATGGCCGCCGGCAATATAATAGGCGGACTGAATGTAATGACAAATATCTCCTTGCTTTCCAATGCAATTATCTTTTTTGTTTTATCATTTTACCTTTTTATACGTTTTACCAATGCAGTTATGGCTGCCATTGCAGGCGTTGCTGTACTGGCCGTCATTTTTTTTAGCCTGATAAGAATGGGTACGGTTGCAAAAGCAATTGCACCGTTTGTAATTCTGATAGCCGCTGCGCTGCTGTATTTCCTAACGCAACGGTTGTTGAAATCGGGCAGATGGAAATACTATACCGGTGGCCTGCTTACGCTATCTGTTGTGGCACTTGTTTGCTGCTATGTGGCCGGCAATTATTTTGTGGTGAGGGAAGCGAGCATTGCTATGTTTCAACTGGATCTGGGGCCCGGAAAGGACATCCCATTTGGCTGGTTATTCTGGCTGTTTACATTTGCTATACCGGTGCTTTACATGGCGAGGGGCATTCAAAAAAAGGATGCGGTGTTATTGCGCGTTGGTTTGTTGCTGGTAGCAGCCATTGTTTTCACCGTTCGTAATTACTATCATTTACTGCCGGTGGAAATCGTAATGGTTATTGCTGGTATTGCATTCACTGGCCTGGCGTACGGCCTTATAAAATACCTGCACGAACCAAAGCATGGCTTTACGCACAAAGAGCAGAAAGATGTATTTTTTATGGATAAGCTGCAGGTGGAAAGCTTGTTAATTGTACAAACTTTAAGCGGACCGCAGCTGCCGGCAGACACGGGTACACAATTTGGTGGTGGTACCGGTGGTGGTGGTGGCGCCAGCGGGCAATTTTAAATCATTTCCCCTTGCAAGCAGGCCTGCAATGCCGGGCTGAATGAAAAAGAAATTTTCCTTTCATCGGGAGCGGTGTCCGACGCTTCGCCGTTGCGCCTCCCAGTTCGACCGTTGCGTGTCCCAAACACCGGAACGAGGCCTGCCATAAATTGCATCAAACACATTACTTTGCATACCTTAATTGCCACCGTATGCGCCAACGATTATTGTTCTTTTCGCTTGCCTGTTTCCTGTATTCTTTTTCATTTGCACAAGACCCCTGGAAAATAACTGCCGCCAAAATAGATCCCGCCAACTACTACGGCATTACCGTTGCCAATGGCATGATTGGTATGGTGAGTTCACCCGAACCCTTTAAAATAAAAGATGTAGTACTGGCCGGCGCCTATGACTTGTATGGCCGTGGCCGGGTAAGCAATTTCCTGCGCAGTTTCAACTTGCTGAACATGAACCTGGAGATTGACGGCAAGCGGGTAAGCAGCACCAATGTGACTAACATGAAACAGGAATTGGATATGCGCCATGCTGCTTTCACCACTTCATTTGATTATTCCGACAAGGCCACGGTATCCTACACGTATTATTCATTGCGGCAGTTGCCCTATACCGTGCTGATGGATGTTTCCGTTACAGCAAAAAAAGACATCGAAATCAATGGCGCCAGTGTAATGGAAGCGCCCGATGCACTGAAAGACGTAGAGAATTATTACAATGAGATCGACCGCCCGCATGTGGTCATCAGCTTATTAACATCTTCTGCTAAAAGTCCGACCGGAAAATTACTGATGTGCGCTTCCAATACATTTTTATTCAGCGAGCCGCATGGCAAGGAGCCAAGGGTGATACACGAGATGTGGGACAACAACATGCACCTCATGAAATTCAGCAAAGCAGTAAAGACCGGCGAGACCTACCGGTTTTCTGTAGCCGGATCTTCTATTACCTCTGCCCATCATGATGATCCGCTGAACGAGGCAGAACGTTTAACCATCTACGCAAAGCTGGAAGGCCGCGAGCGTTTGCTGCAGTTTCATAACAAAGCCTGGGATGAATTATGGAAAAGTGATATTACCATCGAGGGCGATCCGCAAAGTCAGCAGGATATTCACAGCATGCTCTACCACCTCTATTCATTTGTAAGGGAAGGCACCACAATGTCCCCTTCACCCATGGGACTGAGCGGGCTTGGATACAATGGACATGTATTCTGGGATACCGAATTGTGGATGTACCCAGGATTGCTGGTGCTGCACCCGGAAATTGGAAAGAGCATGGTGGAATACCGTTATGAAAGGCTTCAGGCAGCAAAGAGAAATGCTTTTGCAAAAGGCTTTAAAGGCGCCATGTTTCCCTGGGAGAGTGCAGCCACCGGCGTGGAGGAAACACCGGTATGGGCGCTGAGCGGACCGTTTGAGCACCATATTACCGCCTGCGTTGGCATTGCTGCATGGAACTATTATTGCGTAACGCAGGACAAAGTTTGGCTGCGCGAAAAAGGCTGGCCCGTAATGTCTGCCATTGCAGATTTCTGGGCGAGCCGGGTAGAGCGCAACGGACCCGGTAAGTATGATATTAAAAATGTGGTGGCGGCCGACGAGTGGGCGGAAAACGTAGACAACAACGCGTTTACCAATGCCGCGGCAAAAGCCGTGCTGCAACATGCAACTGATGCCGCCAAACTGCTGGGCATTGCCGCAGACCCGGATTGGATGAACGTGGCAAATAATATCCCTGTCCTGAAGCTGGAAAACGGCGTAACAAAAGAACATGCTGCTTACCAGGGCGAGGGTATTAAGCAGGCCGACGTAAACCTGCTGTCGTACCCGTTAAAAGAAATAACGGATCCCAAACAGATACGAAAAGACCTGGCTTATTATGAAACACGGGTGCCCGACGAAGGTACGCCGGCTATGACCCAGGCCGTTTTCACCACCCTGTATGCAAGGCTGGGTGAAGGCGAGAAAGCATGGCACTTTTTCCAGGACGGCTATTTGCCCAACCTGAACCCGCCCTTGCGGGTAATTGCAGAAACAAAAGGCGGTACCAATCCTTATTTTGCTACCGGCGCGGGGGGACTGATCCAGGCCGTCTTAATGGGTTTCGGCGGACTTGATATTACCCCGAAAGGCATCATACAGCTGCCTTCTGCCCTGCCTGGCCAATGGAAAAGCCTAACCATTACCGGCGTTGGGGTGGATAAAAAAACATTTACCGTGAAACAGGGTTTGAAATGATTGAATCAGTACCAATCATGAAAAATCATGAAAATCTGCGTTCCATTGCTCATTGGAAATAAAGTAGCGTATATGTCTATATATCAAAAATTATTTTATCTTAGCAGCACTTTTCACTTAAACTGGCTTTGAAAAAGATTGCTTCAATCATATTATTAGGTCTGCTGCTGTTCAACTGGTGTGGTTACCGTTGGGTAATTAACATAGTGCAGCAAAACGCAGATACAAAGCTGGAAGCCAGGCTCGACCGCAATGAATACGACGAGTCGCAACTCATAGAACTTAAGGTGGCCGTAGACATGCCTTACCAGACCGACTGGGCAGATTTTGAACGTTTTGACGGGGAAATTGAAGTAAACGGCATTCACTACAAATATGTGAAACGTAAAATCCAGGATGGCCAGCTGGTGCTTAAATGCATACCAAACCACGCTAAACAGCAACTTGAATCGGCCAAGGGCGACTTGTTCAAAATTACAAATGATATCCAGCAGGACAATGCCGCAAAAAAATCAAGTGCGCCCAATTACACGCTGGTAAAAAATGCACTGGGCGATTACGACAACCTTCAACAACTGAACATTGCGGCGGTGCACCTTGCTGTATCCGCACAGTCATATAACTTATACCAGCCCGAGCGGGTTGCTAACCTTCTTCACTCCATACCGGAGCAGCCTCCCAAGGCATAAACTTTCTTTGCACTTTTTAAAGCAGACGACTGTGTTTTCCACAGCGTATGCGTGCATTCATTCTCAATTAAAAATCATAATGAAGAACATTGTAGCGTTTGCTATTATCTGCAGCATTTTTGGATCCTGCAAAGAAAAAGGTGATTACACTAAAATCACCCACGATCCATTGATGTTTAGCAGAACTGTATATGAACTCAATACAGTGGTAATGGGCAATAATTTCAGTCCTATTGTGGCGGCCCGTAATTACTTGTACGCATCGGTTGCGGCCTATGAAGTGATGGCAGGTGGTTATCCCGCAAAATACAATTCACTTGCGGGTCAGCTAAATGGGCTTAAAAAAATGCCCATGCCGGATAGTACAAAAAAGATTGATTATGAATTTGGCGCATTGCTGGCGTTTTGCAAATTGGGTGAAGCGGTTACCTTTCCTGCCGGAAGCATGGCAGACTATACCGACAGCCTTAAAAAAATGGTGGTAGCGGACGGAATGCCGGAGGAGATACTGGCCAATACTATTGCTTACTCAGACACCGTGTCTGCCAGCATTTTACAATGGAGTAAAAGCGATAATTATGCACAAACACGGAGCGCCTCTAAATACAACGTCCTCGATTCTCCGGGCCGTTGGGTGCCTACACCGCCTGCATATGCTTCCGGTATGGAACCGCACTGGGCCGAAATACGCACGCTGGTAATGGATAGTGCTAACCAGTTTGTACCACCCCCGCAATTTAAATTTGATATCACCAATAAGAATAGTGACTATTATAAAGAAGTAATAGCCATTAAAAATGCCATTGACAGCATAACGCCGGAGCAAAGGCATATCGCTGAATTCTGGGACGACAATCCCTTCAAGCTGAATGTATCGGGCCATGTAATGTTTGGTACCAAGAAGTTTTCACCGCCAGGTCATTGGATGAGCATTGCCGGCATTGCTGCCAAAAAAGCAAATGCTGATTATGGTACCACTGTGTACGCAGTGGCCATTACGGCCATCGCACAATTTGACGCGTTTATCCAGTGCTGGGATGAGAAATACCGATCCAATACGGTGCGGCCTGAAACGGTTATCAATAAATACATTGATCCGAACTGGCAACCCATTTTACAAACACCACCGTTTCCGGAATATACCTGCGGACATTCCACCGTTTCGGCTGCCAATGCAGAAGCGTTGAGCCATGTATTCGGCGACAAGTTCGCATATACCGATACCACCGAAATGGAATTTGGTATTGAAAGCAGATCCTACAATTCTTTTCGCGACGCTGCAATAGAAAATAACTGGGCCAGGTTTTATGGCGGCATTCATTTTCATCATTCCTGTATTGTAAGTACGGAGTATGGAAAGAAAGTAGGAGAACTGGTGGTCTCGAAACTCAAAATGAAAAAATAAAAATATTTAACCAAACCAACTAACAATTTAACCTATCAACTTATGAGAGTACTTCTTTTATCTTGCATTGTGCTTGCTTTTACACATTACCATGCAAATGCACAGGGTTGTGTTGCCATACGCAGCACAGGCGGATTCTGTACAGCCGACCAGGCCGGGCACAATGATCTTGCTGACAAATGGCTGCTCAATGTAAATAACCGTTATTTTAAATCTTTCCGGCATTTTGTAGGCACTGCCGAACAGAAACAGCGCATGGAAGAGCAGACAGAAGTGATTAATTATGCGTACACGGCCGACTTCGCGCTTACTTATAATTTAAATAAATACTGGTCTTTTGCCATTGACCTCCCGGTGGTATCCAACGCCCGCTCTTCTTTGTATGAGCATGGGGGCAAAAAAAGACACAGCACCCATTCGTTTGGATTGGGCGATATCCGCCTGGCTGCTTACAGGTGGCTATTGGATCCTGCTAAAATGCCAAAAGGAAATATACAGTTGGGATTGGGTATTAAATTTGCGACCGGCGATTTCAAAGTGCAGGATTTCTTTTATACATCTGACACCACAAAAGCGCTGGGCCCCATCGATCAGTCGATTCAGTTGGGTGACGGCGGTACAGGTTTCACCGCAGAAGTAAATGCTTATTACAATTTCTCCAAACACATTGGTGTCTATGGTAATTTTTATTACCTCGTAAACCCTAGGGAACAAAACGGCGTATCTGCTACCCGGCAAAATGCACCTGCAGCAAGCGCTGTTTTATATGGCAGCAGCACCATGAGCGTGCCTGATCAGCTAATGATAAGAGGCGGTATTAATTTTTCTGCGGGTAATTTCTCCGCATCAGTAGGTGCACGTCATGAATGCCTTCCTTCAAAAGATTTAATTGGCGGCAGTTCGGGTTTCAGAAGACCAGGCTATGTGATCTCCGTAGAACCAGGCGTTTCCTACCGAATCAAAAAAGTAAATTTTTACGCATACGTGCCCTACGCGTTGAAACGCGACCGCACCCAAAGCTATGCTGACAAAACAAGAACACAAATCACCGGCGTTTATGCACAGGGCGATGCTGCTTTTGCTGATTACTCGTTGAATATCGGCCTGGCGTACAGGTTTTAAAATTAATTAATACTGCTTCCTGTTATTGAATACCTGTAATTTTTATAATGTGAACCTAAAACTAGCTTTTATGAAATTGACTGCAGCAGGCATTGCAAAATATAGCCTGTTTATTGTATGCTTACTGGCTTCTGCAGTGCAGGCAAATGCACAGACAGATGCCGATGCAATTATGATGTCGAAAAATAATTTTTGTGTTGGCGGCGTGTACAGTTACAGCAGCTGGAAAAATTATTGGGAAGGCACAATGAAACGAAACAACCAGAACCTTGGAACCGTTTCCACGCAAATGGCTGCTGCAATGGGCAACTATGGCATCAGCAGTAAACTAAATGTATTATTTGGAATTCCATACGTGCAAACGAAAGCATCTGCCGGTACACTGCATGGGCAAAAAGGAATACAGGATTTATCATTATGGCTAAAGTACATGCCTTATGAGAAACAATTAGGTAGCGGAACGTTATCCTTATACGGAATTGGAGGCATCTCTTTTCCGGTAACCAGTTATGTAGCAGATTATCAGCCCTTGGCTATTGGCATGCGCAGTACTAATTTAACCCTGCGGCTTATGGCGGATTACCAGGTAGGTAGCTTTTTTACAACGGTATCTGGCAGCTGTGTGCTGAGAAGTAAAATAAAAATTGATCGTGATTCTTACTACACTACCGAAATGCATTACAGTGATGAAGTAGCAATGCCCGATGCGGCGCAGTTTAACCTGCGTATTGGATACCGGACAGAAAGAATGATAGCGGAAGCATTACTCGGTAACTGGACAACACTGGGCGGGTTTGATATAACGCGTAACAATATGCCTTTTCCAAGTAATAAAATGAATATGACCTCCGCGGGTGTTGGCTTAAAGTATAATGTAAAGGCAGTTGATGGCTTATCTCTCATCGGCGGCGGCGCCTTTACACTGGCTGGCAGAAACGTAGGACAGGCAACTGCTTTTAATGGCGGTATGTTTTATATTCTCGCTTTTAAAGGACATAAAAAAGTAACTACCAACACGCCAGAAAACAAATAAACACCATGAAAAAGTTAATGTTATTTGCAATTATAATCGCAGCAGGAGGAATCTTTTTGCCATTTGCCTGTTCAAAAAAAGTGGACGGCAGAACGGATGATATTGCTGCTTTGCAACCGGCTAAAACGGATGCCGATGCAGGCAACTGGAAAACAGTGTTGCTAACGGGCCCAACCGAGTTTCCTGTGGCCGCACCCATTGCCACCAGCACACCAGAATATGTTGCACAGGTAAATGAAATAAAAACCTGGCAGGCCGATTTGACCAGTGAGGAAAAAGACATCATTAAATACTGGAGCGCGGGTGCCGTGCTGCGCTGGAATGAAATACTGCGCGAACTGGTGGCCAAACACAACCTGCCACCCTATCAGAATGCAGATGATACCTATCCTGCGCCGAATGCATCCAATCCACTGGCCTACCCATTGTTTCCATTTTCAAATCCACCTTACGCAGCAAGGGCATACGGATATGTAAGTGCAGCTACGTATGATGCACTGGTAGCAGCTTACTACTATAAAAAATTATACAATCGTGCTGCGCCTTATAACGTAGATGCAACGGTGAAGGCATTGATACCAAAATCAGACCTGCCTTCTTACCCTTCAGAAGATGCCGTAGTGGAAGGCGCTTCTGTAGAAATGCTGAAATTGCTTTTCCCGGGCGACCAGGCGTATGTACAGCAAAAAGCCGAAGAACACAAGCGTGCACGTATCCTGGCCGGAGCCAATATAAGGAGCGAACTGGAAGCAGGCGAGGCACTTGGCAAAGCGGTAGCGCAAAAATTTGTAATAAGAGCAAGGGGCGATAGGGCCGGTGCTGCAGGTGGCAACCAGGCCGCATGGACAAAACTGGAAACAGATTGTATAGCAAGGGGAGAGAAACCCTGGAAAAGTCTGGAAATTCCTGCACGTCCGCCAATGTTGCCTTTGTACGGCGTTGTAAAGGCTTTTTTGTTTGATTCAATAACGGCTATTTCGCTTCGCCCCGGGCCGCCACCATTATCTGCCAGCGGAAAAATGCGGGAAGAAACGGATGAGGCATTGTACAACACAACACACGATACGAGAGAACATTACCGCATTGTTCACTATTGGGCAGACGGCGTAAATACTTCTACACCGCCGGGTCATTGGGATGCAATCGCTTCCGAAGACTTTATAAAAAAGAATTTCAGTGAAGTTCGCTGGGCAAGGAACATGGCATTGCTGAATATGGCGGAAATGGATGCAGCCATTGTTTGCTGGGATACTAAATATTTTTATTTTAATCCGCGTCCAACGCAAATTAACCCGGCCATCAAAACACTCACCGGTATTCCAAATTTTCCGTCATACATCTCTGGTCATTCCACATTCAGCGGCGCCGCTGCAGCAGTGTTATCATATATCATTCCTGAAAATGCAGCTAAATACAATGCCATGGCGCTGGAAGCTTCTATGTCGAGGGTTTACGCGGGCATACATTATACAAGTGACTGTGCCATTGGTTTAGAAGTGGGAATGAACGTTGGAAAATATGCGGTGGACAGGGGTATAGCAGACGGCGCGGGCAATTAATCGAAAAATAATAACAAAATAGTTTTTAGATATAAGCAAAGTTAATCGTACAAACGCAAGCCCGGTTGTTCTCAGCTGGGTCCAGTTTTGCGGTTGCGGTTGTGGGTTGGCGAGGCACCCACTATCATACCCGCGATAAATATGAAGAAACGACAAAAAATAGTTTTTAGATATAAGCAAAGTTAATCGTACAAACGCAAGCCCGGTTGTTCTCAGCTGGGTCCAGTTTTGCGATGGTGGTTCCGGTTTGGAGACGCGCCAACCATCATACCCGCGATAATTATATGAAACACATTTTTTTAATAGTTTAGATAAGCAATAGTTAATCGTACAAACGCAAGCCCGGTTGTTCTCAGCTGGGTCCAGTTTTGCGATGGTGGTTCCGGTTTAGTGAGAAGCCGGTCAGCTAACCTGCGATA
>JBDSEV010000005.1:0-101846 GCA_039919885.1 Chitinophagaceae bacterium | reverse complement strand
CCGGCAGCAATAAATCCCCAGAAAAAAAACACCGTTACCAGTGTGCCCAGCGCCCCATAATTGGTAGGTTGGCTTGTTTTGCTCATATGCAATCTCTTATTAAAATGTGTTTCTAAAAGTAGCAAGTTTTATCATGCAGTGCAAACAGCAAAGGCAATATAGACTGCTATCGTTTACTAAAGGGTCTAAAGATAGGGTTTGTAATGATTTTTAACAATGAAATACCTGTTGATCAGCGGGTTGATTAAAAAATATTTTCGTTACTTGCATCAATCAATCGAAAACCTTCATAAATTCAACGGAATAATTTCAAACCCACCAGAATGGAGATACTGCATGTGTCAGCTGAATGTTACCCGGTTGCCAAAGCGGGCGGACTTGGAGATGTGGTAGGAGCACTTCCGAAATACCAGAAGCTGCTGGGGCATGTTGCCAAGGTAGTAATGCCCATGTATCGCACAAAATTTTTATACGATAACCAGTGGGAAGTGGTACACAAAGCCGGCGCTTCACTGGGCAATACCTGGTTCGAATACACCATTATAAAAGAGAAGACGAATAAATTGTCATTTGATCTGTACCTGGTAGACATCAACGGTCTCCTGGACAGAGAAAAAGTGTACGGTTATGCAGACGATACGGAACGCTTTACTTCCTTCCAGATCGCCGTGGTGGACTGGATATCCAAATGGCAGCATTTTCCGGATGTAGTACATGTGCACGATTACCACACGGCCCTGATCCCTTTCATGATGCAGTCGTGCTACGATTACCGCTCATTGCGTAACATACCAACCGTGCTTACCATACATAACGCACAGTACCAGGGTTGGATGAGCTGGGATAAAACGTATTATATTCCGCACTGGGACGGATGGAAATGGGGAAATCTCGACTGGAAAGGGGGCATTAATCCGTTGGCATGTGGCATAAAATGCGCATGGAAAGTAACTACCGTAAGTCCTAATTACCTGCAGGAACTTCGTTATATGAGCAATGGGTTGGAATCCTTGTTTGAATATGAAAAAGGAAAGTGCAGTGGTATACTAAACGGGATAGATGTGAAAGTATGGGACAGTGAAACAGATGTCTACCTGGATGATCATTTCTCCTCCGCAAATATTGCGGCAGGTAAGAAAGCCAGCAAAGAAAAATTGTGCGCTGCATTTAACCTCGACAAAGACTTACCCTTAATTGTTTTTATAGGACGGTTGGTAGGAGAGAAGGCTGCCGATCTACTGCCACAGGCGATTGGCGATTCACTGCACTATATTGGCCGGAAAATGAACTTTTTGGTTTTGGGAAATGGCGAGCCAGAAATTGAAGCCCAACTGGAGAACATGCGCGGAATGTTGGTAGGATACTACAATTCCCAGATATCGTATAATGAAAAACTGGCGCATCAAATGTATGCCGGAGCTGATTTTTTGCTAATGCCCAGTCGCGTGGAACCATGTGGTTTAAACCAGATGTATGCCATGCGCTATGGCACGGTTCCGATTGTGAGAAGAACCGGCGGGCTAAAAGATACCGTAAAAGATTATGGGGAGCCGGGTGGGTATGGTGTTTGCTTTAATATTGACCAGGTAGGCGATATCACCGAAGCTGTTTACCGCGCCCTGGAACTTTACGCACAGCAGGAAAAAATGTCGGCGGTGCGGGAACAGATTATGCAACTCGATTTCAGTTGGGATAAAAGTGCACAGGAATACATTAATTTATATGCAAGCCTGTAGCATGTCCTCGATACTGCTATTACAGTTCATTACGCGATTGCACCAACTTTAATGAATACCTGGTTCGGATGTCTTACCAATTTTTTTCAATGACCACTTCGTAGCTTTAAAATGTTTTTAAAAAAATAAATGCTTGCAAATATGAGTAAATCGACCATTGCTGTAATACTTGGAGGTGGCGCTGGATCACGTTTATACCCGCTTACCGCCAGCAGAAGTAAACCCGCTGTTCCGATTGCCGGAAAATACAGACTGGTTGACATTCCGATTTCAAATTGTATCAACAGTAGTATCAACCGGATGTTTGTGCTCACCCAGTTCAATTCCGCTTCGCTTAACCGTCACATTAAAAACACCTATCATTTCAGTGCATTCAGTGCTGCTTTTGTAGACATTCTTGCGGCAGAGCAAACACCTGACAACCCTACCTGGTACCAGGGAACAGCGGATGCGGTGCGCCAGAGCCTGCGTCACCTTGGGCCGTTCGACAGTGACTATGTGCTTATCCTGAGTGGCGACCAGCTTTATCAGATGGATTTCCAGGAGATGATTGAAAACCACAAAAGACAGGGAGCCGATATTTCTATCGCTACTATTCCGGTGGGCGACAGGGAAGCACCTGAATTTGGTATTCTGAAAAGCAATGAGGAAGGTTTTATTACCTCGTTTATCGAAAAGCCGAATAAAGAACTCTTACCTGAATGGGTAAGCGAAACTGGTGATGACATGAAGAAGCTGGGCCGCAATTACCTGGCTTCAATGGGTATTTACATTTTTAACCGTAAACTGATGTTTGACCTGCTGGAGGTGGAGTACAAGGCAGCTACAGATTTCGGGAAAGAAATTATTCCGCAGTCCATAGATAAGTATAAGGTTGTTAGTTACCAGTATGATGGATATTGGACAGATATTGGTAATATCTATTCGTTTTTTGAAGCGAATCTTGGTCTTACCGCAGATATTCCCGATTTCAATTTATTTGACAACAGCAACGCTATCTACACGCGTGCCCGCATGCTGCCGCCGGCGAAAATCAGCGGTACCACGCTGGAAAAGACCATTATTGCAGAAGGCTGTATCATCAATGCTTCAAGGGTAGAGCACAGTGTGGTGGGCATTCGTTCCCGTATTGGCAACGGCACCACTGTAGTGAGCAGCTACCTCATGGGCAACGATTATTTTGAAACAATTGCGGAAATGGCACATGCACAGCAACACGGTATTCCCAACGTAGGTATTGGCAACCGCTGCTACATCAAAAACGCCATTGTCGATAAAAACGTACGCATCGGGGATGATGTACGGATCAACGGTGGACCGCACCTGGAAAACAGCGATCATTCCCTCTATACAGTAAAAGACGGCATCGTTGTTATTAAGAAAGGAGCAGTTATTCCGAACGGATTTGTGATATAAAGTTATTTCGATGATATTTCAATTGTAAGCATCCCGCCCCGAGGCGGGATGCTTTTTTTATGTACTTTTAATAGCGATGTTCTTTTAACACAACTGCTAACCGAACGCTATGTCATCTGCTTATACCGGTATAAAACCCAAACTCAACCTCAGCCAGATAATCAATATGAGCGTCGGCTTTTTCGGGCTCCAGTTTGGTTGGGATCTTCAACGGGCCAACATGGGACGTATTTATGAAAATTTGGGTGCCCAGCCCGACCAGGTTCCTTTGTTGTTTATTGCTGCACCACTTACCGGTTTACTTGTGCAGCCTGTCATCGGCTACCTGAGCGACAATACCTGGCATCCAAAATGGGGTAGAAGAAGGCCGTATTTTATGATTGGTGCCATCATTAGTTCCATTGCACTTATTATGATGCCGCACAGCAGTGCGCTGTGGATGGCGGCGGGTTTATTGTGGGTGCTGGACGTCTTTGGTAATGTGACCATGGAACCTTTTCGTGCGTTTGTAACTGATAAACTTCCGGACTCCCAGGTGAACAGGGGCTTCATCATGCAAAGTCTCTTAATAGGTATGGGAGGAAGCGTAGCCTCTGCATTACCCTGGCTTATGAAAAACGTTTTCAATATTGCCAACACCGCGCAACCTGGAAGCATACCAGAAAATGTGCGCTGGTCTTTCTATATTGGCGCTTTCTTTTTTCTCTCCGCCGTGTTGTACACGGTGCTTACCACGAAAGAGTACCCACCGTCGGATCTCAATTTCAGGGATAAAAAAGCGGCAGCCGATAAAGGATTTGCAGGCGGGGCCAGGGAAATCTTATATGCTTTAAAAAATATGCCGCCCCGGATGCGCATTGTTTCACTGGTGCAATTTTTTACCTGGCCCGGCCTTTTCCTGTTGTGGTTTTATTATACCACGGCAGTAGCAGTCAATGTTTTTGGGGGAAAGGATGCAAGCGACCCGGTGTACGCAAAGGGTGCCGATTTTGGCAGCCTTACGTTATCTTTTTACAGCGTTATCACGTTGCTGTTTGCTTTCATATTGCCGGCCATTGCAGACAAACTTGGCAGAAAACTTACGCATACCATTTGCCTTTTGTGTGGTGCACTTGGAATGATAAGCGTGGGCTGGGTGCACGATAAAAATATGTTATTTGTAAGTATGATAGGCATAGGCATTGCATGGACCAGCATTTTGTCGATGCCCTACGCCATGCTAAGCGGTTGCTTGCCAAAAGACAAAGTAGGAATCTACATGGGCGTCTTTAATTTTTTTATCGTACTGCCGGAAATCATCGCCTCGCTTGGTTTCGGTTGGCTAATGAAAAATGTATTGAACAATAACCGCCTGGCGGCTGTAGAAATTGGCGGCGCATTGATCATTGTGGCTGCCCTGATCTGTTTCTTTTTTATTAAAGAAACAAAAGCCGATGAAATTGAAATGGCCAAACTTGAAATTGAAGAGCAGCGATCCGTATAGCCAGGCCCTGTTGCAATACGTTCACATTGTTATTTCAATCCAATCACCCTTCATTCTTTCAGGCGCATGTCTCCAATTTGCCGGGCACCTGTAAAATTTAACAACCATGAAAAAATGTATTGGAGCTTTGCTTGCCAGTTGTGCTATTGTGATAAATTTATTTTCGCAAAGCACGGTGGAAGTTTATCCAACCAACTGGTGGGTAGGTATGAAGATGAATAAAATTCAGATCATGCTGCATGAAACCCGGCCCGGTAAAATAATTGCAGTAGACAAATTAACCGTCAGCTCATCTTCTTTAGATTTAAAAATTTTAAAAATAAACCGGTTAAAAAACAGGCGCTACATAATTTTGGACGTGGCGATTGCCGCAGCTGCAAGACCCCAAACCATCAAAATTGATTTTGGCGGGGTGGTGCCTACCGAATGGAACCGGGTATTATTTGAATTAAAACCCCGGCGTGCTGGCAAAGGGGTTTCGTATGCCCAGGGCGTTACTTCCGCCGATTTTATTTATTTCCTGATGCCGGATCGGTTCAGCAACGGTGACGAAAGCAATGACCGCATTGCCGGACTGCGTGATCAATCTTTAAACCGCGATTCTATCTTCCTGCGGCACGGCGGCGATATGGAAGGCGTCATTAACCACCTTGATTACCTGCAAGACCTGGGCGTTACAGCTTTATGGATGACACCGGTTATTGAAAATGACATGCCCGATCGCACAGAACACGGATATGCTTTAACCAATCATTACAAAATAGAACGCCGTTTTGGAGGTGAAACAGCGTATATAAAACTAGGCGACGAATTGCACCGTCGGGGCATGAAGCTGATACAAGATGCCGTGTACAACCACATTGGTTTTTACAATTTC
This sequence comes from Chitinophagaceae bacterium, assembly GCA_039919885.1. Taxonomy (GTDB): domain Bacteria; phylum Bacteroidota; class Bacteroidia; order Chitinophagales; family Chitinophagaceae; genus JACMLD01. The sequence continues at coordinate 96,334 of JBDSEV010000005.1, read as the reverse complement.
CTGGTGCAGGATGCGCCGGACAGTACCTGGCTGCACCGCTGGCCAACCAATACCCAGCCCAACTACAAAGAACAGGTTTTCTTTGATCCGCATGTGGCGGCGTATGACAAAAAGAAAATGGCGGATGGGTGGTTTACCAATATGATGCCCGATGTAAACCAGGGAAACCCGATGGTAGCTAATTTTTTAATACAACATGCGCTCTGGTGTGTAGAAAAATTTGGGGTGGATGCCTGGCGGATCGATACCTATAAATATGTGGACCTCGATTTCATGAACCGTTGCAACAAAGCGCTCACGAATGAATACCCGCGCATCACTTTATTTGGTGAAAATTGGAATGAAAGCGTTGCCAACCAGGCATACTTTACGAGGAATATTTTTAATACCGCTTTTAAAAGCAACCTCACCGGCACCCTTGATTTTGAATTCCTGCTACGGGGTATTCAACCGGCACTTACCCAGGCACCCAATGGGGTAGGGCAACTATACAACACCGTTAGCCAGGATTTTATGTATCAGGATCCAATGGCCAATGTAGTGTTCCTGGATAACCATGACATGAGCCGGTTTTTCAGCCAGGTGGGGGAGGATGTGGCCAAACAAAAAATGGGAGTAAACTGGTTATTTACTACGCGTGGCATACCGCAACTGTATTATGGTACGGAAATTATGATGAAAGGTGTGGCCAACCCCGACGGGTTGGTGCGCCTTGATTTTCCTGGCGGATGGAAAGGAGATAAGAAAAATGTTTTCACCGGTGAAGGATTAAGCGCAGACGAAAAATCAGTGCTTGATCTTACGAGGCGTCTTGGTGCGTTCCGTAAAAATTCATCTGCAATCAAAACCGGCAAGTTGATGCAGTTCATCCCGGAAAACGGGGTATATGTTTATTTCCGGTATGATGATACGCAGACTGTGATGTGTGTGATGAATACCAACGATAACGCGACAACAATTGATCTTAGCCGTTTTGCGGAAAGAATAAAAAATTATAAAAGGGCAATGGATGTTGCTACCGGCACGGTTTTCAACTTCGAAAACAATGCGCTGACGCTGGGCGGTAAATACCTGCTTGTAATGGAACTGCGAAAATAAAAGCGGGCATTCTCACCTGATCGTTACTTAATTATTCCCGGTTTTCCTGCAGCATGTTGATGACGGCGGAAGCAGCTTCGCGCCCACTTTGCAAAGCGGCTTCCACCGTACCTTGCGATGCGCCAGCGTACAATGCTTCGCCCGCAAAAAAGATGGCGTTGCCTGCCGGTTGCCATAAGACCTTCCTGGCATTGGAGGTATCCACGGTAATAAAACTATAGCCTCCTTTTACATGTGCGTGCCTGTGCCAGCAAATAATTTTATGGTGTTGGAGTTCATTGCGTAGTTCATCAACCGTTAGGTGAAAAATAGCCGACAACGAGGTAAGGGCCGACGCCAGCAACACCTCATCCGTATCGCCTGACCGGTCAATTGACGGCGGTCCGCCGAGCCAACCGGTCAGCAAATTACTATCAGCAGGAAATTGCGTCCACCAGGTGGGAATGGCTTCATCGCTTAAAATAAAACCAGTTTCAATGTCATTCCGTTTCCAAAAAGGTTTTTTGAACTGCAGCAATACCTTTATTACAGTACCAAAACCCAACTGACCAATCGCTAACCGGTACCGCGCTTCCAGGGCCGGCACGAAAGTAATTGCGCCAGACTTTAGTACGCCTGCAGAAACCGTCAGCAGTAATTTGGAGGCGATGAACTGAACCTGGTTGATGGTCTCTACCCTTACATAATCTTCCTTATAGTGGATATGCGTAACGGCGCTATCGTAGTGGATGCCGGCATTTTCCCGTGCACATTTAGCGGCTAAATAATCCACCAATTGGCTGTAGCCGCCAGTTACCCGGTATTGGTTTTCCGCTACCTGGTTCCATTCATGTCCAGCCGCCCTAGCGGACGCGCGGTTGATGTCTGCAAGGTCATATCCTTCTGCGTAGTGTTGTACCGATCTGCGAAGGCTTTCATATTCCGGGCCCGGAAAATACGTTTGTAAAAATGCAGCAATGGTCATATCGGTGCTTAGTTCGTCCAACGCTTGCATACAAGCTTCCCAATGTTTATCGTGCAATTCACTTTTTTTGCCCCGTTCGTTTTCTACCATAATCATTTTTCCATCAACCGGTGTATAGGGAACGCCTGCCTCATCCAGCAATGCAAGTGTAAGGGGGAGGTCGCCGTGTACAAATTCTGCACCTGTTTCAACCGGGCCATCGAAGCCAGGTTCGCTCACGGTAATCATCCGTCCGCCGGGCATGCCCGCTGCTTCAAGCATGCATACCGAACAGCCCGCATCCAATAAGTATTTCATTGCCATCAATCCCGCAGCACCCGCACCAACTATTATTACGTCGTATTTCATGGTTGATAATTGTTAAGCCCATATTTTGTTCCGGCAAACCTCCGCGCATACTACAATTAAAATCTTTTATTGTTACAGGGGATGATAGTTTAAAAAAAAATCAATGGATTCAAAAAAAAAAATCACCAGACGCTTGCCAGCTAGATAGAATTTAGTAGTTTCCCCTGAACCAATATGCACAGCATGAGAAAAATATTTGTCTTTTGTACCATTACTTTTTTTGCAATTGCTGCAATGGCCCAGGAAAAACTAGACACAGCGATGATTGCTAAAATCCGTGCGGAAGCGCTTGCCCATTCGGGCGTTATGGATATCGCGTTTCATCTTACGGATGGCAGCGGGTCGCGCCTGATGAACAGCGCCGGATTTTTCCGGGCCGCGAACTGGGCAAAAAAAACCATGGAAGAATGGGGCCTGGACAATACAGCTCTGGAGCCATGGGGCAGTTTTGGAAAGGGATGGGATTTGCAAAAATCATATATCGCCATGACTGCACCGTATTATAAAAACATTATTGGTCTTCCAAAAGCATGGACGCGTGGAACGGATGGTTTAAAAAATGCAGCCGTTGTTATTATCGACGCAAAGGATTCGCTGCAATTGCTGGCTTACGCCGGCAAACTGAAGAATAAAATCATTATGTTACCGCCGCTGGATTCTTTAAAACCAGTTTTTCGGCCGATGCCAGCCGGTATACTGACTCACAATTGACCAGGCTGGCTGCTTTTCAGCCAGGCAAGGCTGATTCTACGCGGCGACAGGTCAACCGCGCCGGACCATTTCAACAGGCGGCTTTGCAACTGGCGCGCGTAAAAGAACTCGCTAAAAAGGAAGGCGCCATAGCCATATTAAGCGGATCATCCCGCGGCCACGACGGAACAATTTTTGTACAGGGCGGCGGCGCCTACGCGGTTTCATCACCAGAAAACTTCCTTGATGTCGTGCTGGCCTTTGAAGATTATATGACCATATACAGGCTGGTAAAAGCGGGCAATGCAGTCAATCTGGACGTGGATGTGAAAACCAAATTCACTACTGATTCCACTGGGTACAATGTCATCGCAGAAATAAAAGGAACGGATAAAAAATTAAAAGATGAGCTGGTAATGATAGGCGCCCACCTGGATTCCTGGCAGGGCTCCATGGGGGCAACCGACAATGCTGCCGGCTGTGCGGTAATGATGGAAGCGATGCGCATCTTAAAATCACTGGGCGTTAAGCCGCGGCGAACCATTCGCATTGCGCTGTGGAGTGCGGAAGAGGAAGGGCTGATTGGGTCGCACAATTATGTACGCAATCATTTTACGGACACGGCTACCCGAAAATACAACCCCGCGGGAGATAAGCTGGCTGCATATTTTAATCTAGACAATGGTACGGGAAAGATCCGGGGCGTCTATACACAGGGAAATGAAGCCGTGAAACCTATTTTTACCCAATGGTTTCAACCGTTCAGTGATTTGGATGCCAGCACCATTACCTTGCAGAATACCGGGGGTACCGATCATCTTTCGTTTGATGCAGTGGGATTGCCCGGTTTTCAATTTATACAGGATGCCATTGAGTACAGTACACGCACCCATCATACCAATATGGATTCGTATGACCATTTACAATCGGCAGACCTGATGCAGGCAGCTACCATAGTGGCTTCATTTGTGTACAACGACGCCATGCGCGAAGATAAATTGCCTCGTAAAGCTTTTGTGGCAACGGCCGTTCGATAATTTTAAATGGGCAGCTTTGAATATAAAATAAAAACGCCCTGCGACAGCGCAGGGCGTTTTTATTAAACTGATAGCAGCACGTACCGTCCGCAAAAAACTAATTTTCATTTATATAAAGGTTATCCCGCTTAGCCATTCAATAAGAAAAAGATGAAACCGGTTCCCCGAATCCTCGCGCGCCAAACCCGCCGCCGGCATATTAATAGATTTACAAATGGGTTACGTGTTATTACACAATGGACTTCACATACAGTTCCTCTACTTTTTTGCGTGCCCAGGGTGTTTTCCGGAGAAATTTAAGGGACGAATTTATACTAGGGGTACTGAGGAAGCAATTGATTTTTATAATGGTTCCCAGGTCTTCCCACCCGAAATGATGCACTAGTTCCGTGAGTATCATTTCCAGCGTTTTCCCGTGCAGCGGATCATTGGATTGCATGATGGTAGAATTAATTAACAGCGCCGTTAAAGTTATTGCTTTGTAAAGGTTGTTACGGCTTTTACCAACGGTTCATTGGTGGGCGCGCCGTCCAGTACCAGCGTAGTACCATCGAAACTTTTGATCCTGGCCCCGTCTTTGGCTGTTCCGATGAAAATACTGTCGTTTCGAAGCAACCAGCTTTCTGTTTCATCACCGGGTGGAGAACAAGGTACCCCTGCATCGATGCTATAAAGGTTCATATCCTTGCTGAATTTGTACAGATCGTCTTTCTCGCAGGCATCCAGTGAATCATAAACATTAATGGTTGCACCCTGGTACGACCAGGTTAAACCTGTCAGCGCATAGAGACCTGAAATGTTTTCGACCGTGCGGGCCTGTGCAGGGTCACCGTTTGTACCAAAGTCATCAATTGTTTTCTGGCAGGAAATTAACGCACTCAGGACCAATATGAGGATGAGCAGTGCTTTTGGTTGTTTTTTCATGAATTGGTTTTATAAGATCAAAACTAATGAATTTTGTTTTTAAAAATACGGCTCCGGTAATCATCTTACCGGTGCAGCCCTTAATTCTGGTAACGTACTGAATCGACACGGGCTGTGCAATTGCGTCCGCTTTCCGTTTAATTCCGGCACGGTCTTTATGTTGTTTAGGATATTGGGAGGGCGGAGTTTTGATCACCAAAACTCACTACCCCTGTAGCACATAAAAATTTATATTTAACCCTTAAAAGTTATACTATGCCAAATTGGTTACGCGCACTGATAGCAGGTTATGGAGCTAAAAAATTAGGTGGTGGCTGTTTCAGCACTATCCTGGTATTTATTGTGATTTATTATGCATTGGGCCAATGCAACCGTCCGGCTGCTCCGGTACAGCGTGGTAATATAAATCATCAGCAACCCGCAAAAACTGCGGTGGTAGCGCAGACAGCAACAACGGCCGCCTATTCCAGGTAACGGAAGCTACCGTCATTGATTGTAGCCGTCACAGAAACTTTAGAATCCAGGTGAGCTTGTTGCTTTTTAGTGCACTTCTAGATTTCGCGTGCTGCAGTCGGCGCATGTTAAAACAGTTCAAGGAACAAGAAGTGACGGCATTATCTAAATTATTTCTGTACTTTCATCCGGTATGAGCGATGGAACCATATCGGCGTTTGAAATGTTTGCACTTTTCGAGATGACGCCCGATCTGGTCTGCATCGCAGGAAAAGATGGGTTTTTGAAAAATGTAAACCCAGCCGTAATCAGCAAACTCGGTTATACCAGGGCCGAACTATTTTCGCATCCGATTGCCAATTTTATACATCCGGACGACAGGGACCAGACGCACAGGGAGCGCCAGCAGATGCTGCAGGGAAGTCCCATGCTCAATTTTCAGAACCGATACATCGCAAAAGACGGCAGTATTGTTTGGCTTGAATGGACATCTGTATATTCGGTTGATAAAGAGCTTGTTTTTGCAATTGCCAAAGACATTACGTTAAGAAAAGAAATAGAGAAAGACATTGAAGATAAATACCGAAAGTTTAAAAGCCTCGCCACTCACTTTAAAACCAGTATAGAAAAAGACCGGAAATATTTAGCAGTGGAACTGCATGAGGAACTTGCGCAGCTCGCCGCCGTTGTAAAACTGGACGTTGACTGGGTAAACACCCACGAAAACGATCTATCGCCCGTTTCCAAAAAAAGAATAGAACATGCATTGGCCGTGTCTGATTTACTGATGACGACTATCCGGCGAATTTCTTTTTCTATTAGTCCGACAATGCTTGATGATATAGGACTAAATGAAACACTTCAATGGCATTGCAACGAGTTTGCCATTCTTAACGGCATACCTTGCCTGTTTGAAAGCAAGTACAATGAAGCTGACCTTGTTCAGGAAATGCAATTAGATTTTTTTCGCATCTGCCAGGAATCGCTGAACAATGTTATGGATCACGCGCAGGCCAGCCTGGTAAAAATAAGTATTGTAGAAGACGACGGCAAAATATACCTCTCTATTGATGATGACGGAACTGGCTTTGATGATGCACAGCATAAACAAACGCCAGGACTCTCTAACATGCGCGAACTGGCCGCGTCCATCAATGCCAGCTTCTCTGTACAGACAGCGCCAGGGCTTGGAACAAAGATTCAGCTGGCTATCGTTAAGTAAAAAAAGCTGCACTTGCGGGATCCGCGAAAGGAAATGACAGTCTTTTAATTGGTCGCCAGCCCATACTTCATCTGCAACAAGCGGCAGGTACGCTTCTTCGACCTGTTTGTTGGCGGATGCTGGATAATAACCAGGAACAAATTATCAAACTGTGTATCTGGTATATGTTGAAAAGGCGGCAGGCAACCGCATGCTGCAATGAATTGGGCAACCGTGTTGGAATGGCCCGCAACCAGCAGCGTCTTGCCTTTGTTGTATTTCAATATTCTTTTTACCAAAGGTGGGTTGCTGTCGTACAACAGTATAGGAAGATTTTTTGCCTCCGCCAGGGGCTGTACTGTTTTTTTTGTCCTTGTATAGTTAGTAGAATAAACACTGTCGATTCCCGTCAGCAGCAGCACGCGCCTCAATTCATCAGCGCGTATCAATCCTGCAGCATTTAAATTATCGCCCGGTTCCCTGTCTGCATGCCGCACCACGAAAATACGGGTGGTTGTCTGAGACATGGTAGTGATGGAACAGGCACTGAGTAAAATAAGCAAGAGAAATTTTATTTTGCACATAAGATTTTTTAAATAGTAAGAACCCTGGTTGGTCATTATTCGCATGTTTATTGAAGATCAGTTATTTTATAATACACCGTGCACATTTTGTGGTATTTTGTAGCGCTTCGGATTTCGCAGCAATGCGAATTGCAAGTGCCATCCGACCAACTCGAAAATCGACGCAATTCAACCATACCAATGAACACAGACAGCACAACAGCCCGGTATTTTATTGTAAACAAGCCATACAATATGCTGTCACAATTTAAAACTGATGGCGAAAGCGCATTGCTCGGCGCCCTTGATTTTAATTTTCCGGAAGGAATCCATGCAGTGGGCAGGCTCGACAAATACTCTGAGGGTTTACTCATTTTAACGACCAACAAACGCGTCACCCGATTATTATTCCAGGGCGATGTTTTGCACAAAAGAACCTATTTGGTAAAAGTAAAAAACACGGTGACTGAGGCAGTGTTGCAGCAATTTAGAACAGGATTGTCAATCCGGGTGAAAGGGGGTGAACATTACATCACAGCACCCTGCGAAGTTAACATCGTTTCCAAGCCTGCAGATTTGTTTGAGCAAAGTAATCCGATTCCTGACTACCCTCCATTTACCTGGTTGCTGATTACACTCACCGAAGGCAAATACCACCAGATCAGAAAGATGACGGCAGCGCTGCACCACCGGTGCCAGCGCCTGATTCGCGTTGCCATAGAAAATATTGAATTGGGTAGCCTGTTACCGGGGGCGGTAAAGGAAATTGAAGAAGCCGTTTTTTTTGATCTGTTGAAAATCCGTAACTGGCAACCGGCTCCGACCAGTCTTAAAAAGTAACAATCGCAGTGTGCGTTTCTTGTGAACTTAATTGCTCATTTTTCCCCGCATATTGCAGTCGCACCGCAACGTGTTTGTTACTGGCTACAACAGCAACCCTGCGCTTTCGAAAAATTATAGCGGCCGGCTAGCGGCATATTGTTTGTGAGCATCTAATAAAAAATGGCAAAAGCAAGCAAGTATTCAACCCCTAAAAAAATATCCCCCAAAAAGAAAGCGGCGCCTAAGAAAAGCGTAAAGAAAAAAGCGGCAACCAAAAAGAAAGCACCTGCGAAAAAGAAAACAGCTCCTAAAAAGAAAGCGGCCAGTAAAAATAAACTGGGGGTTAAAAACTCACTGGTCAACAATATCAATAAAAGGAAGGAAAAAGGAGTGTCAAGGAGTAAAAAAAAATCTACTGTTTCTAAAAAGGCGTACAAAAAAATGCAGCAAAACTGGGATAAAGCAAAAACTTAATCATTCGGCTTTGCACCCTTCAATAATTTATTAATTTAAAACCGTACTATGAGAAAAGATTGTATTGCAACAACAACCATTCCCAATGAATTAGTGCAAAGGAAGCATAGAAAACGGTTACCAGGCCGGAACTTAGGGCGATAATGGATAGTTGTCACTTAATTATTCCGCCTGTTGGGAATTAATACAAAAGATTTACTTTGCGCGGGTATTGGAGCCCATGTTTGATGATGTATAAAATTAACTAACGACTATATGAAAAAGCTACGTTTTACAAGTATCTGGTTGGTTCGCAGTATGGTATTGTTTTTCCTGCTCCTTTCAAATGTGTTTGCAGTTAATGCCAATACGGCTTTCAATTTTCCTGCAGACACCGGTAAACTGGAAGGCCGGTGGGACATAACAATGAATATGGACGGGAAGAAATTACCATCCTGGCTGGAAGTGGAGTTGTCGGGGGTAAAAACGCTCGTTGGCCGGTTTGTTGGTACAGGTGGCAGCGCGCGTCCCATTTCCAAAATAAACTTTAGTGGCGGCAAAATGAACTTTTCTATTCCGCCGCAGTGGGATAAAGGCGACAACGATATGGTTTTTGAAGCGATGCTGCAAGGCGACAGTTTAACCGGAACCATGGTTGGCGTAGATGGGAAAATTGCTGCCTGGACTGGTTACAGGGCGCCTTCCCTGCGTCGAGAAAAGCCTGCCGTTTGGGGCAAGCCGGTACAGCTGTTCAATGGCAAAGACTTGAATGGCTGGCACGCCATGGGTGCCAATCAGTGGGTGGTAGAGAATGGGGTGCTGCGCAGTCCGCGATCTGGTTCAAACCTGGTAACTGATAACAGTTTCACAGACTTTAAGCTGCACATCGAATTTCGCTATCCCAAAGAAAGCAACAGCGGCGTATACCTGCGTGGGCGTTATGAAGTGCAGGTGGAAGATGATAAAGGGCTGGAACCTACATCACATCACTTCAGTGGCGTATATGGTTTTTTGCCGCCGAGCGACATGATGGCAAAAGCTGCTGGCGAGTGGCAATCATTCGACATAACACTTAATGGAAGAATGGTAACGGTAATGGCTAATGGAAAGACGGTCATCTGTAACCAGGAAATACCCGGTATCACCGGCGGTGCACTGGACAGTAACGAAGGCGCGCCTGGCCCTTTATATATACAAGGAGACCATGGGCCGGTTGAATACCGGAATATAATTATTACGCCTGCAAAATAATATTTAGCATAGCTTAAAACGAAAAACCCCGGATGAATTATTTTTTATCCGGGGTTTGTTATAATAGAAATGTTTTTCTTAAAAAAGTTTTTCCGGTGGTGGCCGTACACCCGCCATCCGTAAGTAAATAGTGGTTTGGCCGCGGTGGTGCGTCTGGTGTTCAAAAGCTTTGAGCATAAAAGACAACCTGGTTTCTTCCATTTTCATCAATGTCTTTTTTTCGCCCCATTTATTTATATCTGAATTTTTAACTGTATTAATGCAATAGTCGTAACCGGCGTTCACAAAAAACATAACAGAGTCCTTTGTTTGTGCACCCGGGCTGGTTTCAAGATCTGCGCGCATAGACGGGGGCTTCTGATCGGCGGCCGCAGACATCAGGAAATAATTGCCACCCGTAATATGAAGCATTTGCTGTGCAAAGGTTCGCACACTGTCTGTCGGCTTAAATGAATACTTACCTGCAGGCATCGCATTCAGGTATTCAATGGTATAGGTTTTTGCGCGCTCCCAGTCTTTCACCAACTGTGTTTTTATTTCTTCTGAAGTCAAGGATTGTGCATTACCGCTAAGGCTTAGGGAAAGTAAAAATACCGCCAGGCAGCACGAGATTTGAATGATTTTTTTTTGCATACATGTAGTTTTTGGAAAATTAAGGTAATACAAAATCCGGATATGCTTGAGATTGAAATTGGCATCACACAAAGCGGCCGTCTTTACGCTGGATTGGTGCCCCTGCGCGGATGCGCGGTAAAGTATTTATAGGTCAAATTCCCAAACGGTTTGGTAAGTGCCGAATTTTTCTACGTACGAGAGAAAGGCGTTATAAAAGGGATCTGCGCCAATGGTAGCACTGTCGCCGATTACAAACAATTGTTCCTTCGCCCTGGTAATAGCCACATTCATGCGGCGATAGTCTTTCAAAAAACCGATATCACCATCATCATTGCTGCGGACCAGCGATAAAATAATATTCTCCTTTTCCTGGCCCTGGAAACTATCAATGGTACTGATGCGCATCGCGGCAGGCAGCCGCTCTTTTGCAGCGGCAGCCTGGCCAGCATACGGCGAAATAAACGCGGTTGCTGCGGGATCGAGCGCGGCAGTCTCCATCAGCTTTTGGGTGAGTTGCAGTTCGCCCTTATTCTGGAGACTCACCCCGTCATTGCCGCGCATTTCATTAAATCCCGAACCCGCAGTATCAATAAAATAAATGTGTGTCCCCGTGTTTTTCAGGTTCGCTGCAGTACGCAGTAACCCACTGTAAAAATAACTACCCGAAAACCCCGCAATGGCTTCCCGCATGCGGTACTGCGTGTTCAGTAAAAAAACAGGGCGGAGAGATGCGATGGCCGTTTCCAAAATCGACCTGTTTAACCCCATCCGCGCAGCTTCATGGCTCATAATGGTAGGCGGGAGCTGCCAGTGATCGCCCGCCAGTACATATTTTTGCGCCAGTGGAAAAATACACCAGGCCAGTGGTTCAATACACTGACCAGCCTCGTCAATCACCAGCGTATGAAAAGTAAGTTGGTTTATCCGCGCATCGTACAGGGCCACCGGTGTGCCGGCAATAACACTTGCTTCGGTGTACAATTTGTCTTCGTTGTAGGCCTGCAATTTTTTTATTTCTGTCCGTATATTTTTAACCTCTTTGAACAACAGGTTGCGTTGTTCTCTTTCAGCTTTTCCAAAACGTTTTTTGTACTTCAGCGCCATCTTACGAAATTCCTCTGCCCGTATTTTTAATTGTTTAATTTCTTTTTGTTGTTTGCCATCAGACAACCTTCCTTCCGGTGTATGCCTGAAAATGGCCTCATCTACTTTGCTAATATTGCCTACCCGCAATAGCCCGATCCCCTGCTTTATCAGTCCCTTCGCAATATTGTCAACCGCGGTATTACTCGGTGCTGCTACCAATACTTTTTCGCCGGCTTTTACCAGTTGTACAATGGCTTCTATCAGCGTAGTGGTCTTACCGGTGCCCGGAGGACCGTGCACGATAACAATATTTTTATTTTCATGGATGGCTGTAATGGCTTGTTGCTGGCTTTCATTTAAATGTTTGTTCACAAAAGGCAGGGAAACCTGTGATTCAGCACGCTGATCCTGATCGGCTTGCAATGGGCTATGCAGTTGCTCAAACAATGTAAACAATGGCTTGTTTGCTTCCAGTTCATTCAGTACTTTTTTCATGATGCTGGTGGTACGCTGGTCGGGTGCCAGTTTTATACCCACGCCATTTTCTTCTATCCAATCGGGAAAATCAGGCGCAAACAGCCTGAATTCGCCAGTCTTGCCCTCCAGGTTTAGTAGCACACCCTTCACGGGTTCTTCCCCTGAAAAAAAACATTCGATGGCGGCGCCATCCCTGAATTGATTTGTTTCTGCAGGAAAATTGAGCCGGAAACTAATTTCCGGGTAATCTGCATACCCGAAATTTTTACGGGTTACTGCAATTGGATGAAGCGCTAATCCCTCAGCCTTTAATGATTTGAGTGTATGCTGCTGATCAAGACTAAATTTTTTTACCTGTTCTTTTTCTTCCAGATCGAGGCACTGTAAAAGTAATTTTATATAGGGATGCGTTACCGGCATGGCGTGAAAATAGGCATACGGCGTAGAATAAAAAAATGCCTGGCTGCTGTGAATTTTTGCTATCCGTTTTTTTGTTAACTTATCAATTCATTTGTTCGTTATGAAAATAAAGATCGCGCTGTATGGCGGCACTGATTGCTCGCAAAAAGCTACCGCAAGATCATTTTTGCAGGCCCTGCAATAGCAAGCAAGATTGGTGCGTCCATGCGGTGCACCAGGCCTATCTTTGCGTGGAAAATTGCAGCAGTACAATGGAGCACCCTTATTCAAAAGATACACCTTTCACCCTTAAACAAGAACTGGTACACAGCATCATTCATGCTTTTGGAATGCTGTTTGGTATCATCAGCATCCCGATTCTTACCGCTTTGGCTGCAAAGAATGCCAATGTGCCTGGCATTGTTGGGGCGAGTATCTATGGTTTTTGTTTTTTGATGCTGTTTAGTTTTTCAACTTTATACCACGGTTTTCAACAACCGCAGGTGAAACGGGTACTGGAAATTTTTGACCACATCAGCATCTATTTTTTAATTGCTGGCACCTACACCCCTTTTTTATTGATTTATCTTAACAATGCATTCGGGATAACTTTGCTGTCGGTGCTTTGGGGACTGACTTTGCTGGGTATTTTTTTCAAAGTATTTTTTACCGGTCGTTTTGAGGTTATTTCTTTGATTATCTACATTGCCATGGGATGGATACTGGTATCTGGCGGCCGCAGATTTTTTGTAGCATTGCCGGCGGATGTCCTCATTTTTATTATCCTCGGGGGCGCATTGTACAGTATTGGTATTATATTTTATGTATGGAAAAAATACAGCTGGCACCATGCAGTCTGGCATTTCTTTGTGCTGGCTGCAGCCGTTTGTCATTATGTAGCGGTACTGCTGGCCGTTTAACATTGAGTCCTTACATGTAGAAAAAGCCGTCCCGGAGGTGCACGGCTTTCGTTAGCGCAAGCATTAAAATACGGGCTGATTCTACTACAGTTAACGATAGGTTGGTTTTGCTGCGCTACCACTGAGCAGGGTACTAACCTGCGTTCCTTTACCCCGCGTTGTTTCATACCTGCTAAAACCCTTATCTTTAAAATACAATTAACCGCTTTGTTTGTCGGTGCCTGCCGCAACCGACTTTCAATTGAAATACCTGCCGCAATGAAAAGCGTATTGCTTTTTCTATCTACATTATTACTGCAGCAACTAGCTTTTCCACAGGGAAATGGCGCCACGTCGTTAAACACAACTGCAGGTGCCCATACTTATGCGGTGGTAGTGGGTATTTCAAAATATGAGAATACAGGCATACCACAGCTTGATTTTGCACATAAGGATGCGCTGGTATTTTCCAATTTCCTTAAATCAGCAGCGGGCGGCCAGGTGCCGGAAGAAAACATCCGGCTGCTGCTCAATGAGCAGGCTACGTTCGCTGCAATTTATGATGCACTCGACTGGCTGCTGCATACCTGCCAGCAAAACGACCTCGTTTACTTTTATTTTTCGGGTCATGGTGATATGGAGAACAGCACTATCTACAAGCTGGGGTTCCTGCTTTCTTATAATACGCCCCGCAACAATTATATAAACAATGCAGTGCGGATTGAAGATCTCAATAACATAGCCAACACACTATCGGTAAAGGTGAATGCAAAAGTGGTAATGATTACTGATGCCTGTCACTCAGGTAAACTCGCCGGCAACGATTACAGAGGTACTTATCTTGCCGGTGATCAGCTGCGGGCTGTACAGACCAAAGAAATTCGCATCACTTCCTGTGCGCCCGACCAGTTGTCTGCAGAAGACGAAGGATGGGGTGGGGGAAGAGGTGTTTTTTCATATTACCTGGTAAATGGTCTTGAAGGGCTCGCCGACGTTAACCATGATAAAACAGTTACGGTAAGCGAAATAAAAAATTACCTGGATTCATCTTTAGCAGGGGATGGATTACTTGCGCAAAAAGCAATGAAGCAAAGCCCGGTAATTAGGGGAAACAGTGTTTTTAAATTGGCAAATGTAAATGAGGTGTCCTTGATGGCTTTAAAAACCAGTTCGGCGACGGTAGTGCTGGGAGAGAACCGTGGACCCATGGCTGCGGGCGCATTGAAGCCTTTACCGGCGCAGCCGCAAACCTGGTTTTTTAATTTGCTGCAAAAAAATCCAGCGGAAGAATTGATTGACTTTCCCGCATTGAGCAAATTAGAAAAAAATCAAATTTCCTTTGCTGCTTTGGGAATGCTGGAAGCTGGCGTCCGCAAACGGGTTACCAACAACGCCGCAGACAGCTTGCAGGCTACGCAAGACCTGGACCGCATCGGTCAGCTTGAAAATACGCTGCGCCAAAACAAAGACGCGCTGAACCGCTTCAACAATAAACTGGCAGTAGTACTAAGCGACCGTGGCCAGCAAATTATAAATCAATTTTTGGAAGGCGATGCTGCCGAACTGGAGAGGAGAAGATACTACAATAGCAGGAACAGCGGGTACGATGTTTATCCGCCCATGTTTGCAGTGGCTTTAAAATTAACCTCGCCGGAAAATTATTTGTACCAGTTGCTACTGATAAAGCTGCATTATTTTGCCGGGGTTGCTGCCCGTATAAAAATACCAACGGCAGAAAACCCCGTTGCATTAATTGATACGGCGCTGGCGGAACAACAGCAAGCATTTAAGCTGGAAGAGAATGCAGCATATATAAACAATGAACTGGGCTTGTTGTATTTTTTAAAGCAACAACCCGCGGCCGCAGAAAAATATTTTTTGCGTGCTACGCAGATCGCACCGCAATGGGCTATTCCGTGGAGCAACCTCGCTGCGATATACAACACAAAAAAAGAAAACTTTGGCCGTTCAATGGTAGCAATACAGCATGCCATTGATTTACAGCCATCCTTAACAAGCGCATATAACAATAAAGGAATGCTGAATGAAAAGCAGGGCAGGTTACTGTCTGCAGAAGAATTGTTCAGGAAAAGCATCGTCTTCAATCCGCGCCATTACCTACCATTTGAACGCGCCGCCTACGTGTTTCTGAATACAACACAATACGCAATGGCAGATTCTTTTTTTTATGAAGCCCAACAGAGAAAGCAGGGTCTTCATGCGCCCTTATTTGCAGATACTGATATGGACGGCGTTGCTAACAATTTAGAAAGCTATGTTCTCCAGCCATCGTGTTATGCTGACAGTACTGCTGTTTCCAAAAATGATGTGCTGGGCTTATTTGTATTGGCCATGCAGGCTTACGATAAAGGTAATAAGCAAAATGCGGAGAAAAAATTTAAGGAGGTCATTGCGCTGGATAAAACACATCCATTGGCATTTCATTACCTGGGTGTTTTACTATACCAGCAACACCGCTGGCAGGAAGCCGAGATCAATTTCAAATTTGCCATCAATTGTTTTCTCGACAGCGCTGCTTTCAATGCATATAGCAACACCCACGCGCAAAAACCAAAAAGTGATACTGCGCAGGATGTATGTATCGCTGAAAAATTTAGATCATATGCATATATCAGGGCAGCCGACAATTACCTTGCCGGGAGGATGTACCAGCAATGGCATCATTATGCGGAGGCGGAAGCACAATACCGGCAAGTCATTACCCTGCAACCACTTGCTGTGGGGGGGTATTACCGGTTGTGGAATATGCTGGAGGAAATAAAACGGTACGACGACGCGGAGGACATCATCCGCAATTACAGCGGGCTGCAGATTATAGCAGGCCTGGCAGCGCTGAATAGTTTTTATGAGCGAATGAAATTACGCTACCCCGGTGAAATGAAATATTATTACAAGGCGGGACTGCTTTTGTACAGTATCGCCGCCGCTGATCCGTCGGGCAAAAATAGTTTGGAATTTGGTAGAGCAACGCCAGCTCCTTCATACAATCCCGATGTGGAAATAACCGGGGAAATATCGCCTGCGCAGGGCATCCGGGATCCGTTGTCTGATGCCATTGACAACTTACAAATGGCGGACTCGCTTTTACAGGGTGCAGGGGAAGAACTACAAGCCAATATTAATTATAAGATTGGCGACCTCTATGTTTGGAAAGGCATGAACGAAAAAGCGGCTTCTTATTATAAAAAATCCACCGGCATTCAACCAGGTAATGCAAGTACCAGGATAAAGCTGATCGATATTTATGACAGTGCAGGCCGATACAGCGAGGCGTTAGCGCAGTTGGATTCATTGTATCGGCGCATTGAGATTAACCTCGATAAACAGGTGCTGATGGCAAAATATTATATCCACGAAAGCCGTTTTGCAGAAGCGAATAGTTTATTAAAAGATGCAAAGCAGCGGTATTTTTTCAGCGTTCCCCGGATTGCTGACCTGAACGGAAGGCTTTTATTGCTGTCGGGGCAGCCCAAAAAGGCACTTGCATTTTATATCGATTTCCTGGCGGCGAACCCGGGCGATGCGGGTACGATGTATACGATTGCGGGCATTCATGCAAAAACAGGCAATAGCGCCGCCGCCTGGAAATGGCTGGAAAGGGCGATGGAACAGGGATTTGATTATGGATGGGTATTAAAGTTTGATCCAACCTGGAATAAATACCGTCAGCAGCTGAAGTGGACAGCCTTACAGCAGCGTTTTCCTGTGCGGCAATACGTAAAAAATATAGTTGAGTAAGCAGTGCGCTGGTGCAGCACTATTCATTACCACTTCCATAAACAATTTTATAATACGGATACTGGTTGCAGATGTTTTCCGGTATATAAGGCTTATCGCAATAAGTATGTTTTGCCTTGTAAATGGTTTGTGTTTTTGTGTCTTGCAATACCAGGTCCCAATTAACTTTACTTTTTAGATTGCTGCAATAATTTTCCATTGATGTGGTGAGAAAAAATGAAAAGAAACTACCAAAATCATTCTTGCTGCAAGCGCGCTGCCCGTTGTCTGCGGCCGTAGCCAGCACCGACATGCGCGTTTTGTTTAGAAAAAGCGACCGGTAATTGTCTTCGTTCCATTTAACCCCGGAGCCTTTTGTTTTGCCCGGTTTACTGCCGGTACTGTTGGTGATTTCAATATCACTGTTGCAGCAATCACTCAGCACAAGATTCAGCCTGGATGGCTTTTTGACGATGGAAGCAAACACATCTTCTATATTGATTGAGTTTGCATACACATCCTGTTTGCTGGTATGATTTGTTTTTAGCTTTATGTACGGAAAGCGCCGGTTTTCTTCCTGCTTCCGGAAGCCATGACCAGAATAATAAAAAATAACAATATCACTCGGCGCCGGCTTTAAAAAGTTGCTGATCGCCAGCTCAACATTCTTTTTGCTGTAGTCAGTACCCGCGATTGTTTTGGCGAGAAACTTTATGCCAAGCGTATCGGTTAGCCCTTTAAAAGTTTGCAACGTGCGCGCGATGTCCAGTTTGCATGCAGCGCCAATTTCCTTGTCCAGTGTATCTGCCACAATCAGCAGGTAAAGCCGGGTGTTTTTTTCTGTTGCCGTCAGTCCTTTTGTTCCTGGTCGGAAAAGATTGGTGTAAAAATCCTCATCCTCGCTAAAAAATGCGCTGACCAATGTTTTATTCAGGCCGCCGTTTGTCAGCAGTTCAGCAGTAAAAGAAGTTGACGGACTCATGGCGACCGTTTTTTCGACTGCCGTAACGCCAGCTGGCTCATGGAAACCACTGGCGGCATTGTACGCGAACTGGAAAAAAGGTGGATTGAATCGGATGCTGTTGTTGCCGATGATAAACCTGGGATTAATCGTGCGTAAAACCAACGGTCCGTTACTATTGCCGGCCGCCAGGGTGTCGCCGGGGTAGCTTTCTTCCACATCGGCTTCCACCAACACAATTTCACCGGTAGCTGGCAACAGGTAACGTACCCGCAAGAGTCCGCTGCCGTCATCATACCGCACAAAAAATGCATCGTAACCAATGCTGTCCTCTGGCTGATGAAAATTATATTTGAAATGATAAACAGACTGGCAAAGAGCCGCATTAGCGAGGCATACAGACATCAAACAACAAAAAAAATAAGTTGCTTTCATAAAAAATGGGGGTTTAAAACGAACACCATATAATTGTTTTTGATGGAATGAATGCAGTGTTGCGCCGCATCAAATTTTTAATAATTCCGGCGCGGTTTGCTATTGTTCCATTGTAAATCGTATCTTAAATGCTAAACTTATAAATTTATAAAAATGAACACCCAACCAAAACCCGTTTTTTCAATTGTTTTACTGGTATTGCTGATCTGCACCATTGCAGCAAGTTGCAACAACAGCGCGGAAGAAAAAACAGTGCCTGCACCGGACACTGCCACCCAGGTAATTCCCGCCCCGACTGCAGATCCGCTGAACACCGACACGTCGAAAATGGATACTGCGAATACAAAGCCGGTTAAAAGTACCAATGCCGTACCACCGGCCAAATAATTTTCTACAAGTCTTCGTACACCATAAATTACAACACTTAAGAGATCATGCAGATGGTCTCTTAATTTTTATCCGCTTTGTAATCAGCCGGATCCCGCCGTTCGTTTCTTGCACTTTGTTGGTAGTCAGTTTTTTTATCAACCAATGCTCTAGCCGGTGGTGGGCCGGGATTAGCAAGGCTGCAATGGCTACAAAAATCAGGATTTCATAAACGGGGGTATGGTGGGTAAGCTCCAGTACATAGGGATGCAGCAGCAGGGTGAGGTATTCAAACAAAATAAGCAGCGAAAGAATACCCAGCACTTTAATAATACGGGTATGTATTTTTATTCGGCTCAGCAAAAGTGTAAAAAGAAAAAAGCCCGGGATAAATATGCCGATAAAAAGCAATTGTAATTGTTGATTGCGCTCCCTCAAGGCAAGTCTTTTGTTCTCTTCAATTTCCAATTGTCGTAATTTCTCGTTGGTAGACAATATTTGTGATTCCCTAATCCGGGTTTTGCTGTTAATGGAATCATTTAATTCCTGCTCCACGCGCACATAAGAAAAGGCACTGTCTATATTTTTGGCGGACTGGTAATGTTGGGTTAGAAAAGCAACCGCTTCCAGTTGCAGCGATATGAAGCCATCTTTTTTTGCAATGTCCTTCGATAGCTGTGCCCACCATACAGCCGAATCATTTTTATTGAGTTGCTGGTACAGCCCGGCCAGTCCGAGTGTTGCCTCACAAAGCAGCTCATCATCATTTACCGCACGCAAACCTGCAATGGCGGCCTTGTAGTGCACCAGCGATTCCTGGTAATTTTGCATTTTGAGGTAGCTGTGTCCAAGGCCCGTCATAGATGCAGCAATCAGGTCCGTGTCGTTAAGGCCTTTTGCCAGTTCCAGTGACTGGTTAAAATAACGGTAGGCAGAATCTGAGTTGTTAAGCCGGTTGTATACATCGCCCAGGTTGAGCAGCACATAATATTTCATTTCCTCAACCTGGTGACGGCGTATCACCGTGTCCGCCTTGTAATAATAATCCAGCGCTTTGTCAAATTCTTCCTGCCGCACATACACAATACCGATGTTCATTAAAACACTTGCCAGGTCGCGGGGGATATTTTGCTTTTCGTCTAGTTGCAATTTTTGAAAATACAAGTCCAGCGCCCTGGGGTAATTGCCCATACTGATAACAGCGTTCGCCATCGCGCCCAATGATTTGGATTCACCGCCAGGATAATTCAATTCTTTGGATAAGTAAACCGCCTGCTGCGACAACCGCACCGCGCTGTCCGGTTTATACATGTTCAGGGCCCCTGCCAGCTGCCACATCAGTCGCACCCGGTTAGTGTCCGGCTTTGTAGTTGCCAGTAATTTCACGAGGCTATCTGCCTTCGACTTTTGAGCAACAACAGCAAAGCCGCAAAACAACAGCAGCAGCAGAAAACGTATTCTTTTCTGAGGCAGGTTCATCATACAGGAAAATGAGATTGTTTATGTTAAAGCGTTAAGTGCGTGCGAACGCTGAAAATTAGTTATTAATGGGCGGTAAATGTTTTTTCAAGCAATGATTTTTTACCAGTGTGCCCGGCGGGGCGGCAACCCGCGTCTCCCAATTGATAATTTCAGCTTTTTAAACTTAATGGTGGGGTAGCTGTTATTTAAACAGGTTAAAATAATTATTATGCGTAAAGGTATTGCGGAAGGCAGATCGGGCACTACAGCATTCACTGCAACAGCGCTCGATAACTTACAAAGCAGTGGTTACCGGTTTGTGCAGGTGATAGGACTTACCGTAGACAATCATTATGACTATACCGATCCCCAAATCTTGTTGCTGGTGCCAATGAAAGAATTGCCCACGGATCAGGAAAAAAAGGAGATCTACGAGCCAATCGATAGTGAATTGTTGTATAAATGGGCGGCGGAGGTGAATGAGCATCCCCGGATTGTGATTGCAGTATAAAAACAGCCCGCCCGTAACGGAAAAAATACGTGCACAGGCCCCGCGCAGTACTATTTAACGGGTTTTGCCGTTATGGAGGTGGGTTGGCAGCACATTTTTTCAAATCCAATATTTATGAAATCAACACAAGGACGTCAGCAAAGACCATTTGCTGTTTTACACACATCCGGCACGGTGCGTAAAAAATCTGGTTACCTGCAAGCCACTATGGCTATACAGAAAAAGCTGGCAGAAATAAAAAAAGAAAATGGCCTTCCGCCCGCAGTGAATAAGAACAGCCCACTTTTCCGCTACAACACCTAATGAAAATATAATCGTTGTCAGCTCTATCTTTTAAGCCGGTTTTGGTATTCCAGGCTGCTTTTTCAACCAAACCGTGATTTATTCAATTATCCCATTTTTTTATCGTAGTTTCGCGGCTCTTAATGTTAGTGCTTTCTCCGTTTGTGATGTAGTTCTATCTTCTCCAAATCAGCAACCGCTAAAACTAAGGCAGATAAGTATCAAATCATTTTTTTGATAGCCTTATCATATTTTTTACAAAAACATATAAAAAGTGTCATTTAACCATTTACAGCTCATTGAGCCTGTTTTGCAGGCCCTGATCAAAGAAGGATACACAAATCCTACACCCATCCAGGAAAAGTCAATTCCCATTATTTTAGAAAAACGAGATTTACTGGGTTGCGCCCAGACAGGTACAGGCAAAACAGCCGCATTTACCATTCCGATACTTCAACTAATGCACCTGCAGCAGGAAGCATCCAAACAATCATACCATAAGATCAGCGCACTGATATTAACTCCTACCCGTGAACTGGCCATCCAGATTGGCGAAAGCATTCAGGCTTATGGCCACTATCTTTCTTTACGTCACCAGGTTATTTTTGGCGGTGTTTCGCAACACAGCCAGGTGCAGAACATTCGCAGGGGTGTAGATATTCTAGTTGCTACGCCTGGTCGTTTGCTTGACCTGATGCAACAGGGTCATGTTTCGTTGAGGGATATACAGTTTTTTATTCTTGATGAAGCAGACCGTATGCTGGACATGGGTTTTGTGCACGATGTAAAACGTATTATTGCAAAATTACCCGCAAAGCGCCAAACGTTGTTTTTCTCTGCTACGATGCCTCCCGAAATTCAGCAACTCGCCAATGTGCTGCTGAACAACCCGGCGAAAGTAGAGGTGACGCCACCGGCTTCAACGGTAGACCTGATTGAACAGGCGCTTTATTTTGTAGACAAACAAAATAAACAGTCGCTGCTCATTCATTTACTGCAGGATACGGCCATTGAAACGGTACTCATTTTTACCCAAATGAAACATGCGGCAGATAAGCTTGCCCGTGTACTGAACAACGCAGGCATCAAAACAGAAGCCATCCACGGTAATAAATCGCAGAATGCACGGCAGGCTGCACTGGCAAATTTTAAAGCAAAACGCACCCGTGTATTGGTAGCTACGGATATTGCTGCACGTGGTATTGATATTGATGAACTGGCACATGTAATCAATTATGAGTTACCGAATGTGCCGGAAACGTATGTACACCGCATTGGACGGACAGGCCGTGCAGGCGCGAGTGGAATAGCGATTTCCTTTTGTGATCGGAGCGAAAGAATCTACCTGGCTGATATCGAAAAACTTATCAGAAAAAAGATACCGGTAGCAACACCCAGTTCTTTTACGCCGGTTGCGGCGATGCCCGAGCCGGAAAGGCAGCACCAGCCGTCTTCTTTTAACCAGCGCAGGAAACCAAATACCGGCAATAACAGGCCGGTGCGGAATTATTCCCAGCGTTCCGCAGCAAGGTACTAAGCGAAACAGAACATCCGCTGCCAGCAAAACAATGGGGCAGTTGTATAAAATAGTAAATAGCATGAAATAATTTCATGCTATTTTTATTTTCGGCTATAATTGAAAGCATCACCTATTGTAAATTTTTATACATGAAAATGCCGTCGCGCTCAATTTTAATTTTGCTGATCGGTTTATTCGCAACGGGCAATTCGTTGTCTGCGCAAAAAACATCAGCCGTAAAAGAACAGGTTTATTTTCCACCTGCCGGCAACTGGCAACAAAAATCAGCCGCGGCGCTAGGATTAAAACAGCCTGCTATCGACGCGGCCATTGCAGCAGCCATTGCGGGTGAAACAAAGGCGCCGCGCAGTATGGAAGTAAATCACTACAGAACGTTCGGCAAAGAACCGTTTGGCGAAGCGATCGGTCCGTTTGCCGATCGGGGATATCCTACCGGTATCATTGTATACAAAGGTTATATTATTGCTACCTGGGGTGAGCCGCTTCGTTGTGACATGATTCATAGCGTGACCAAGAGTTTTTTAAGCACCGTGGTGGGCGTGGCAGTTGACAGTGGCCTTATCAGGAACGTTTTTGATACGGTTGCTGGTTATGTGCCGCCTATCGAATTATATGCTCAACCCGTTAACCGCGCGGCGGACCTGTTGGGGCAACCCCAGCTATTGGATCTTTTTTCCACACCACATAACAGAAGTATTACGTGGAATGACATGTTACGCCAGACGAGCGACTGGGAGGGCAGCCTATGGGGTAAGCCAGACTGGGCAGACCGGCCAGACAGCAATTCCGCCACCTGGGGAACCCGCACCCGTTACGCACCAGGGTCGGTATATGAATACAATGATGTTTGGGTGAATGTACTTGCCCTCGCCGCAACAAGCGTATGGCGTAAACCACTGCCGCAGGTGCTGAAACAAACGATCATGGACCCTATCGGTGCTTCGGCGTCCTGGCGGTGGACTGGTTACCGCAATTCCTGGATAGTACTGGACGGGCAACCTGTGCAAAGCGTAAGCGGTGGCGGGCACTGGGGCGGTGGCATGTTTATGAATGCCTTTGATATGGCCCGTTTTGGACTGCTCACCCTGCACAAAGGGAAATGGAATGGCAAGCAGCTCCTGAGTGAACGCTGGATAAACCAGGCACTAACGCCCACCGGCGTCAAACCCGACTATGGTTATATGAATTGGTTTTTAAACACCGGGCAGAAATTGTTGCCTTCAGCACCCGAAACGGCATTTATGCATTTGGGTAATGGCAACAACCTGGTGTACACAGATCGGGAACACGACCTGGTAGTAGTGATACGGTGGATTGAAGGAAAATCCGTGAACGGGGTAATAAAAAAGATATTGGAAGCATTTTAACGGACGATGGTTACTTAACCAGGTGAACATTCACTGCATTGGCGCCCTTGGGACCCATTTCCACTTCAAAGCTTACCTTATTATTCTCCTTGATGGTTTCAGTGAGTGCATTAATGTGTACAAAAATGCTTTCCTGCGTCTCCATGTCTTTGATAAAACCGTAGCCTTTTGAATCATTGAAAAACGTTACAATGCCTTTGCGGATCAAATCTTCCGGGTTAAGCGGTGCATGTTTTGGAACGCCTATTTCAATGTCTTCTGCATTGACGATAATTTTTTTGCGCGGATCGGGTGGTTTAGATGACAAGTTGCCATTCTCATCCAGGTAAGCCATCATACTTTCCAGGTTATTGCCGTCTTTAGCATTTTCCTGGCGTTCCTGTTTTCTCTCAGCTTTTTCTTTTTTGTTTTGTTGTCTTTTCTTTTCTCTTTCTTTCTTGTTCCATGTTTCGGACATAATGGTATACTGTTTTGTTAAAAAATAAATACAATCAATTCGTGCAATTGGCGCCGGTGGAATATGCGAATGCGATGTGTCTTGCGCACGCTTGTAAAGATACACTTTTTTCCCGTCATTCTAAAGCGCTTTAGGCACTGTTGATGAACTGTGCATAAGTGCCTTACATCGTCCCGGGGGCCTGCTTTTCATCATTCAAATGGTTAGTGCATAACATCGGTTGAAGTGCCATATACATAAAAGCGGTTATGCCGAAAAAAATGCGTATCTTACCATAATGGGCGAAGACAAAATAGTGCAGTTTGTTTGCTTTGAAACAATACTTAATACAGAACAATTTGTTACACAGTGGGAGCAATACAACCGGTCAGTTAACAGCGACGTGGATGTGACCCTGCAGCAATCGGAAAACAACGGTGTTTTTAAATATATTGCGCAGCACCGTTGTGCAGTAGGTGAACTTAAATTTATTTTTACCCGTGCGAAGAAGTCTTCCCGCACCCCGGAACCGGAAATAAAAGCGAAACAAGCCGGCGGCTACCTCGTGGTACAGGCTGAAAAAATTAATGATGCCCATCCCGACGAAAGCAAGATTTTTGCTTTCCTTACCGATGCTACCACCAACCTCGATGTCTTCAGGCAACTCACCAATCGCGGTAAACTGAATATCTACGAAGCCTATTACGAAAACTGCCAGTATGCGTTCATCCTCGAGTTTTTTGTGAAGAATAAATTCCTTTCGCCTTTGCTGGAGCAGCTTAAAGCACATACCGTACATGAGGTAGGTGTTTATAAAGAATGTGCCCTGCAGGCAATCTGACGGCTCCCGGTTTATAATTAATGTATATTTTAGCTGCAAAATCAACGCCGCCCCTGGGCGGTAATAGTCTTATGTCTAAATTTTTGATTTATGCCGGCAACGCCCTGCTGTTGGTCTCCGTTTTGCTGTTACTAATCAGCTGCGGCACAGGTTATGAGGAAAAAAACGGTAAAATAAGCTTCAATGGCAAGGAAATAACCGATCCCCACTTTATTATATTGAATGATGCTTTTGCAAAGGATTCGCAATATGCTTACTACAAAGAGAAGTCGATTGAAAACGCAGACATCAGCAGCTTTGAAGCCGTTGATTTGTTTTACGCAAAAGATAAAAACCGGGTTTATTACTGCGATGAATTCCGGGATGGAAAAAATTACTACCTGACTAAATACCAGGTTATTGAGTTGGTGGAGCATGCTATACCTGCTTCCTTCCGGGGTATTGAAGCAGGTTATGCTACCGATGGCAGGAACGGGTTTTATAAAAACCATTTATTTGCGGTAAAAGATATTGGTACACTTAAGGGCATAGACGAATTCTTTGCAAAAGATACTATCCAGGTTTATTTTAACCGCAAGCCGGTGGCAGGCAGTGACGGGCAGACTTTTGAAATTATTGATGACCGCTACGCAAAGGACAAGCAGCATATTTATTATTATGGTCACAAGGGGGAAACTAAAGATGGAATCGATGTGCTTCCCGCGGATCGAACCAGCTTCAGGGTCTTGGCTTATCCTTATTCCAGAGACAGCACCCGTATATTTTTTGAAAACGTGACAGTAGCGGGTGCAGACGCCGCAACCTTTACCCTACTGGAGTATGGCTACGCGAAAGATAAAACGGCCGTTTACCTCAACAGTAAAAAACTCGCCGATGCAGATCCCGCAACTTTTGAACTGTTTAAAGAGAATGCATCGTTAACGCAGGATTATTATTACGCTAAAGACAAAAACAATGTATACTGGTTAAACACCATTGTAAAGGACGCAAACCCCCAGCGTTTTGCAGTGCTGGGCCATGGGTATGGAAGGGATAGTGAACATATTTTTTATAAAACCTCCAGTTTAAAAAACGCCGAAATTAAAACATTTGAAGTCTACCCCCATGATGTTGGAAACGCAGACGCCGCGGATGCAACTGGTAAATACCACGACGGAAAGAAGCTTGCACCGGAGGACTAATGAATTTCGTTGCTTCTGAAGATGTATCTTGATGCTCAAAAGCTTTACACTGCAGTCTTATGCGAAACGTTAGCGACCGGCAAATAATCAGACTGGTAGTTTTTTTTCTTGTCCTGTACCTGTGCGTGCTGGTTGCAGGCATCCTCATTAACCAGTTGCTTTACGCGACCGCCATAATAAATGCAACTGCAGCCGTGCTGATGATAGGTTACCGGAGCCTGGATTATTTCCGGCTGCGGCAGCGCAAGGTGGAAACAAGGGAGCTAATATTCCTGTTGGTGGAATGCTTCTGTACCGGAATCGCCGGATACACCCTATTAGCGGCGCACCCGGGTGCCTGGTTGATTATTTTGCAGTATGTTATTTTCGGTATTCATGCCTTGTTACTGCTGTTGTTCCTTGGGTTTATGCTGTTGTTTAACATGAAAAAATTGTTGTGACCCAAGCACTGCTGCGCACCAGCTTTTCAATGATAATTAGCGGCGATGGATTATTTTCGCAACATGGTTTTACTCAGTGTAGCAGGCATATCCAGGAAAGAAAAAACAACCATCGCGGTAGCCGATATCAGCTTCACCCAGGAACCCTTACAGCGCATCGCCATTGCGGGAGAAACAGGGTCGGGCAAAACAACATTGCTGAAGATGATTGCAGGTCTTGCGCAACCGGACAAAGGTGAAATTTTATTTGAACAAAAAAAAGTGCCTGGTCCGAACGATCAACTGATACCCGGCCATCCCGGTATTGCCTACCTCAGCCAGCATTTCGAACTCCGGAGCAACTATTGGGTACACGAAATACTTTCTTACGCAAACCAGTTGACACAAACAGATGCGGACTCATTGTATCGCATCTGCAGAATTGATCATTTGCTGCAGCGGCGCACTGATCAGCTATCCGGGGGCGAACGACAACGGGTTGCGCTAGCCCGGTTACTAATAGGTGCACCCAGGTTATTATTGCTGGATGAACCTTTTTCTAACCTGGATGCAGTACACAAGCAAATCATTAAGTCAGTAATAGCAGATATAAATACTAAGATGGGTATCAGTTGCATCATGGTGTCGCACGACGGGCCGGATACGCTGTCCTGGGCCGATACCATTTTAGTGATGAAACACGGCAGGCTGGTGCAGCAGGGCACACCTGAAGAAATATACCGGCAACCAGTAAGTGAATATTGTGCGGGACTTTTCGGTGCGTATAACCTGGTAAATGAATCGGTTGCTGCATTATTGCTCCCTGATTTTGTCAGTCCTTCTCCCGGTAAAAAATTACTTTTGCGGCCGGAACAATTGCTGTTGCATACCGGCAGTCATGGCATAAAAAGTATCGTACAACAAGTTTTGTTTATGGGAAGCCATTATACCACCGAAGTAGATACGGGTCTGCAGCTGCTCACGATACGAACGGGTAAACATGGTTTCAAGCCGGGCGCATCCGTACAAATATCCACCACGGAAGCGGTGGCCTGTTGGTTATAAAATAATGCATTTTCATTGCCGGGGAGTTTGCGCCTAACCACTATATTTGAATAAATGAACTCAACCGTATTACTAAATATTTTTTCGGCTTACTCAAACGGCAACTGGCTGCTTATTGCCCTGGCTGCATTTATTATCGGTTTGTCGAAAGCGGGACTTAAAGGAATCGACATGCTGAACGTGACCCTGATGGCGATCGTTTTCGGCGGAAAAGCATCCACTGGTATTGTGTTGCCCCTGCTTTGCTGCGCAGATATAATGGCGGTGTTGTATTATCACCGGCATGCACAATGGCCGTTGTTCTGGCGCCTGGTGCCATGGATGATTGTCGGCATACTGGTAGGCGTATACACCGGTAAAGATCTCAATGAAGCCGTGTTCAGGAAAATAAT
This sequence comes from Chitinophagaceae bacterium, assembly GCA_039919885.1. Classification (GTDB taxonomy): domain Bacteria; phylum Bacteroidota; class Bacteroidia; order Chitinophagales; family Chitinophagaceae; genus JACMLD01. The sequence goes on along the minus strand of JBDSEV010000005.1, from coordinate 68,059 downwards.
GGCGATCATTATTGTGCTTACGGTAGTGATAATGATTGTAATGGAATGGCGCAAGACCATTGTTGTTCCCGGCAACAAACTATTCACTGCCACCATGGGACTCGTTTCGGGATTTACCACGATGCTGGGGAATCTTGCGGGTGCGTTTTCCAATATATATTTCCTTGCGCTGAAGCTGCCAAAGAATAGCTTTATCGGCACTGCAGCCTGGGTCTTCCTGGCCATGAATTTCTTTAAACTCCCTTTCCAGATTTTTTACTGGAAGAATATAACCATTGCCACCCTCAGTACAGATTTGTTATTGCTACCTGCACTTGCCCTGGGGTTTTGGGCAGGTCTCCGCATTGTTGAGAAAATCAAAGACGATGGTTACCGGAAACTGGTTATTGCGCTCACATTAATCGGGGCAATCTTTATTTTCCTGAGAAGATGATCGTTTGCTGCAGTGATTTTGTCAATAGCACGTTGATGCTGACGAAGTCCCGTTGAAAGATCGTTACCGTTGGATACATCCATAGGCCCCGGAAGACGATTCAAATTATTTTTCAGAAAAACAGGGCCGAACAATTATTTTTACCGGATGGATAAGCTTTCTTTCTGGCACCGGGTTGCATTCATCGCCAATTGTTGTTGGCTGGCTACCTGGTTGCTAAAATATTATACCATTATACCCAAAGGAGATTTTCAATCCACGGTGATTGTAACCGGACTTATTACCGCCAATATCGTAAACTTCGTGGTTAACCTAATCACCTGCAGCTACTGGTTTCGCAAGAAACTGGCTGGTAAAGTACCGCGCTGGTTGATCGTTATTAATTTCATTTTCCTGATGGCACAATTGTATATTTATATCAAATGATACAAAGCATTTTAAAAGACAGGCCCACCAAATTATTTATTTTTTTCTCCGCGTTTTTTGTTGCCAATGCGCTGATTGCAGAATGCATCGGCGGCAAACTATTTTCACTGGAAAGCCTGTTGGGAATTGCGCCTGCAAATTTTACCATGTTTGGTGAGAAAGGATTGAACTTTACACTCACCTGCGGCGTTTTGCTGTGGCCGCTGGAATTTGTGCTGACCGATATCGTAAATGAATACTATGGCCCGAAAGCGGTGAGACGGATATCCTTTACGGCAGTTGCATTAATTCTGTATGCATTCATTATGTTTTACCTGGCCATCCGCCTGCCTGCTGCAGACTTTTGGGTTACCAGCAACAAAGAAGCAGGTGTACCAAATATGCAGGATGCTTTTAACGGTGTCTTCGGCCAGGGAATGCGTATCATTGCCGGGAGCCTGGTAGCCTTTTTGGTAAGCCAGATTGTAGACGTCACCATCTTTCACAAAATCAAACGAATAACAGGGGAGAAACATGTCTGGCTGCGCGCTACCGGTTCAACGCTGGTATCTCAACTGGTAGATAGTTATATCGTACTATTTATTGCATTCAGTGGCAAGTTCACCTGGCAGGAAATTCTTGCGATTGGCCTTATGAACTATATCTACAAATTTGTAATGGCGATAATTTTAACCCCTTTGATCTATTTTGTGGAAGCCAGGATTGAAAAATACTTTGGCCCCGAGACCACCCGCCAGATGAAAGACGCGGCTATGGGGAAAGTAGCGGCTTAACCTTTGTAGAAAACAAATTATTTACACGTCTTTTTCCATCACAAAGTCGTTCATGAAATAGCCCTGTCCAATGTCAATGTCTTCTTCACTTACAATCTGAAAGCCATAGCTCTCATAAAATGAAATGGCTTTGTTCTGCCTGTTTACATTCAGCCTGATGTGGGTAGCCCCCAGTGGTTGAACCCTTTGAATGACTGCTTCAATCAATTGCTTTCCGAGTCCCTGGCCCTGTACAGCAACCGTTACATACAATTTCTGCAATTTGTATACCTGCGGTTGCGCCGTTGCAGCAAATGACGCAAAGCCAACCGCTGCTGCCGCCCGTTCAGCTATTAAAAAATGTTGCCCGGCCTGCATTTGTTTTTCCAGCGCGGCGGGGTTATAAATTAATTCCAGCATGTACTCAAGTTGTTCAGGAGCAAGTAAAGCTCCGTACGTAACTGGCCATACCTGGTGCGCCAACAAGTGAATTGCAGGAAGATCGGCCGGTCCGGCATTTCGTATCAAAATTTCCTGATCCATGGTTATACACGTTTGTTACGGTTTTCGAAATCAAGCCTTGATAATTCCCGGTGCAGGCGAATGGAACGCAGGCTCAGCCTTACCGCAAAATAAAACGATGCAACAGCACCGAGAAAGAGCAATCCGTCGCTCACATATTCTTTTACCCGGATACTGTTCTGCAGGAACAGAAAAAGATCGAATGCACCATGGAAAAAGATGGCAAGGAACAACCCCAGGCTAAGGTAGGCAGTTGATTTTTCCTTATTGAATTTTGCTAAGCCAATGTAGTAGCCCATGATGATGCCGAAAGCAGCGTGCGCGGGCACGGATAAAAACATCCGTAAGATAGCGGTGCCGAAGCCATTTTGCTGTACATAAAAAACATTTTCAACAGTTGCAAAACCCATGGCCACCATTACAGAATAAATAATGCCGTCAAAAGGTTCATCGAAATTTTTTTTCGGATATGCATACCATTTCACCATCGCAAATTTGCAAAATTCTTCACTGGCAGCCACCACCACAAAGGCAAAAAAGGCATAAAAAGCAATGGGAGACGACCGACCCATACTGCCAAAAATAAAACTGCCTGCTTTTTCAAGGATAAAGGCGGGGATGACGCCTAGCATCCCCAGGAAAAAGGAAAACAGCAAATACCTTTTCGGCTCCCTGTCGTAAATGTCTTTACGGTAGATGTATAAAATGATAGCCAGTCCAGGTGCAATTGCCAGTGCAAGAAGAAGCATGCGCGTTTTTTGGTTAATATTGGCAACAATTTACAACGGGTAACCTATATTTAAAGAGTAACCTGAAAATAATTGCCCTTTTTATGAAGTCATTTATTTGTTTTGCCTGTTGTGTGATGGGAATAACATTTTTGCAAGGCCAGCAGTTTGGTGGCAACCCACCATCTGTACGCTGGCAACAGGTGAACAATGACGCGGTGCGGGTAATTTTCCCTGCGGCATTGGATAGTGCAGCTGCAAGGGTAGCAGCAGTAGCGGCGCTACTGCGTACCACTACACCCGGGACCATTGGACCGCGGCAAAAAAAAGTTGACATTGTCTTGCATCCAAATACCATTGTTTCTAACGGTTATGTTGCGCTGGGCCCATTCCGCAGTGAATTCTATCTTACGCCGCCGCAAAATAGTTTTGAACTCGGCAGCCTGCGCTGGCAGGACATGCTGGCCATTCATGAATACCGCCATGTGCAGCAATATAATAATTTCAATGTCGGCTTGTCGCATGCCTTTAGGCTTGTATTCGGTGAGCAGGGACAGGCATTGGCCAATGCACTGGCGATACCTAACTGGTTTTGGGAAGGCGATGCAGTGTTCCAGGAAACCCTGGTGAGTGAACAGGGCAGGGGCAGGTTGCCTTTTTTCTTCGACGACTACCGCGCACTGTGGCTGGCCGGAAAGCAATACAGTTACATGAAGCTACGCAACGGTTCGCTGCGCGATTTCACTCCCGATCATTACCGCCTGGGTTATATGCTGGTTGCTTACGGCAGAGAAAAATACGGCGACGATTTCTGGAAAAAAGTTACCGGCGATGCCGCGGCTTTCAAAGGTCTTTTCTATCCTTTTCAGCATGCAGTAAAAAAATATTCAGGCAAAACTTTTGACAGTTTTAGAAAAGAGGCGTTTACTTATTTTAAAAGTCAATCCGCAGACACGCAGCAGGCTGTTGTAACACACAAACATTTTCTGGCAGACCAGGAATTTCCTGCTTACACGGGCGGCGATGCCATGGTCTATGTTCAAACCAGCTATAAAACACTCCCCGCGTTTATAGAAAAAAATGGCAATACCGAAAGAAGGATCCGCGTAAAGGATGTATCCAACGATAACCAGTTTGCATACGGAAAAGGCAAGATTATTTACGCTTCTTACCGCCCCGCACTGCGCTGGGGCTGGAATGATTACAGTGAATTGCAGGTGTTGGATGTTGCTACCGGCATGCAAAAAACCATTACGAGGAAATCAAAGTATTTTTCGCCTGGTATAAGCGAAGACGGGCAAACCATTGTTGCAGTGGATGTACAGCCGGGCGCCCAGAGCGTACTGCACCTGCTTAATACCGAAACGGGCAAACTCCTTAAAGCATTGCCGAACAATGAAAACCTTTTTTATACTTTTCCTAAATTTGTAAACGATAAGCAACTGGTGGCTGCCGTTAGAAAACCGTCCGGGGAAATGTCCCTTGCATTGATTGCAATTGCTGACGGCGCAGTGGATTATCTTACCGAACCCGTCTTTCGCGTAATGGGTAACCCGGTGCTGCAGCATGATACCATTTATTTTACGGTTGCAGACAATGGGTACGACCGGATTTTTGCATGCACGCTTGCCGACAAGAAACTCTACCGGTTGGGGGTATCCGAAAATGGTATTGGCGCTTACCAGCCTTCTGTGTCAGGAAATAAAATTGTGTTCACCAGTTTTACAGCTGCTGGTTATCGCCTGCAGGAAACAGATAGAACGGCGGTGGACTGGAACGAGGTAGGCAAAGAACAATGGCAGCAACCGCTCAATACGTTCAATATTAACCTCTCGAAAAACAGTGCTGCCGGACTGCTGGGTCATGTACAGCCAGGCGCCTCACCCACAGTAAAAAAGTATGCCCAAACCTACAAGCTGTTTAATTTTCACAGCCTGCTGCCGTATATAACCGACCCCGATTATACACTTTCCCTGGTGGGCAATAACGTGCTCAATACCATGCAATCTGAATTATTTGTTGCGTACAACCGCAACGAGCAATACAAGCAGGTAGGGACCAACCTTACTTACGGGGGACTGTTTCCTTATATCAACCTGGGAGCAAACTATACATTCAACAGGCGAGATTTTTTTGCTGCCAACCGCCCTGTATACTGGAATGAGGGGCAGGTAAGTGCTGGTGTAAGCGTACCCCTTAATTTGAGCAAGGGTAGAAGCCGGATAAACCTAACGGTGGGATCTGACTATGTTTTTAAAACGGTTACCTACCAGGGCGTATACAAAGACTCGTTGGGCAGTAGTCACCTTGGCTATATCAATGGGTATGTGTCCTTCACCCACCAGCTGCAACAGGCAAGACAGCATATCTACCCGCGCTTTGCACAGTCGCTTTATCTCAATTACCGTAACACGATACAGTCGGTAGAAGCCCGGCAGTTCCTGGCATCCGGACTCTTTTATTTTCCCGGTTTTGCGATGACGCACAACCTTGTAATTGGCCTGGCTTTTCAAACCAGGGATACACTTAACCAATACCGTTATTCAAATAGTTTTCCTTTTTCGAGGGGATATGAGACGCCCAACCTCCGCAACATGTACAAATGGAGCGTCAACTATCACCTGCCGTTGGCTTACCCCGATTTTGGAATCGGCAACATTGTTTATTTTCAGCGGGTGAGGGCCAACGCATTTTATGACTATACGATGGGCAAAGTGGCGTATACAAACGGGTTCCGGATCAACACAAAATTCCGATCCGTGGGTGCAGAAATTTTCTTTGATACCAAATGGTGGAATGAATTGCCGTTGAATCTTGGCTTCCGGTACAGCCACCTGCTGGACCCGGATTTATTCGGTGCCACCGGCGCTACGAGATTTGAATTTGTATTGCCGGTAAACCTCTTTCAACGGTAGGGTGTAACGTACTGCTGCTGCGCCGGCAGCTATTCGTGGCATGCAGCACCCACCATATTTGTTTGCGGGTTGGCGGCAATACTACTACATAACCGCCAGGCTTTCCGCAATCACTTTCATTTTTGCTTCCGCATCGGCTTTTTTCTTGCGCTCCAGTTCAATCACTTCCGGTTTTGCGTTTTGCACAAAGCGTTCATTGTTCAATTTTTTTTCAACTGAAGCCAGGAAGCCCAATAAGTGCTGTTGTTCTTTTAATAAGTCTTCTTTCTGGTTGCCAGACTGTATGGGGTGATCGGTTAGCACGTAAAATTTGTCTTTTCCCATTACTACGCCAATGCCATGGGGAACAGCCGCTGTGGTATAGGTAACTGTTCTGGCGTTTACCTGTTTTGCCAGTAACCACTCAATGGGTGCGTACTGGTCTTTGTCTGCGGGTTGTATATGTAGTTCAATTTCTTCCTTTGGCTTCAGTTGTGCCTTGTTGCGCGCATCGCGGATGGCGGTAACAGCATCTTTTAACAGCTTACCACTTTGCAGCAGCGCCTGGTTGGTGGCTTGTACCGGCGCAAACTGTTGTACGCAAAGATCACCAGATCGGAGTTCCAGCAAATGATAAATTTCTTCCGTAATAAATGGCATAAACGGGTGGAGCAGCTGCATCAGGTCGGTAAAAAACCCTACTGTTTTTCCCTGTACTGAAACATCTATCAATTCTTCGAAGCCAGGTTTCACCCATTCCAGGTACCAGCTGCAGAAATCATCCCAAATCAGCGAATAAATTGTTTTCAGGGCTTCACTCAATTTAAACTGGCTCATCTGAAGGTTCAGTGTAGCTTTTGCTTCCTCCAGCCTGTTTTCAAACCAGGATACCGCGAAACTATCCGGCAGCGGCGCTTGCGTTAGGGCCTGCCTGCCTTCCCAGTTTTTTACCAGCTTCAGCGCATTCCACAATTTATTATTGAAAAATTTACCTTGTTCCAGCGACGATTCATCAAACAATAAATCATTGCCTGCAGGAGAGGAAATCATGATGCCAAAGCGCACCGCATCCGCGCCATAGTTATCAATCAGGTTAAGCAGGTCGGGCGAGTTACCAAGGCTTTTACTCATCTTCCTTCCCTGCTTATCGCGCACCATGCCCGTAAAGTATACATCGTGAAAAGGAATTTGTTTTTCATATTCCATTCCCGCCATCACCATGCGCGCTACCCAAAAAAATATAATATCCTGCCCGGTCACCAATACCTTGGTGGGATAATAATATTTTAGTTCCGCATTACCCGGTTGGGTGATGCCGTTGAAAACTTCCATCGGCCACAACCAGGAGGAAAACCAGGTATCCAGTACGTCTGCATCGCGGGTAAGCGGCGCATTGTTTCCTGCAAGCTGTGCACCACCTGCGTCCCTGGCAGCTGCTTCTGTTTCGCCTACGTAGCAATTACCTGCGGCATCATACCACGCAGGTATTTGCTGGCCCCACCACAACTGCCGGCTAATGCACCAGTCTTTCACATTTTCCAACCAGTATTTGTAAGTGGCCAGGAATTTTTCACCAGGATGAATGCTGATATCACCCTCCACCACTGCTTTTAATGCAGGCCCTGCCATTTCTTTCATCTTCAGAAACCATTGCGTAGAAATTCTTGGTTCCACTACCGCGCCACTCCGCTGGCTATATCCTACGCGGGTTTGGTAGACTTCTTCTTTTACGAGGAAGCCTTTTTCGTGTAGTTCTGCAATAATCTTTTTTCTTGCGGTAAACCGGTCCACGCCAACGTAAATCTGCGCGGCGGCACTCAGGGTACCGTCTTCATTCAGTGTGTCCACCACTGCAAGGTTGTGTTTTAAGCCGAGGTTGTAGTCGTTGATGTCATGCGCAGGCGTCACTTTTAATGCGCCGGTTCCAAAGGCTTGGTCTACATACGTATCAAAAATAATTGGAATGCGCCGGTCTATCAGCGGAACAACGGCAAAAGCGCCGGCAAGCTGCGTATAACGGTCATCCTCAGGGTTTACGCAAATAGCAGTATCGCCCATAATTGTTTCCGGCCGTTGGGTAGCAATGGTAATACCCTGCGGTAACGACTGACCGTCTTTATCTACCAGTTTATATTGCAGGTAATACAATTTCCCCTGTACGTCCTTATGTTCTACTTCTTCATCACTGAGGGCCGTTTTGGCAGCGGGATCCCAGTTGATCATTCTTGCACCGCGGTAAATCAGGCCTTTTTTATGCAGGTCAACGAAAACTTTGATCACCGCTTTATAGTAATGATCATCCATCGTAAAACTTACCCTGCTCCAATCGACACTGCAACCCAGTTTTGCAATCTGGTTATAAATGATACCCCCGTATTTTTCTTTCCATTCAAAAGCATATTCCAGGAAAGCTTCCCGGCTGAGGGTGTTTTTATCGATTCCTTTTTCTTTGAGCATTTGCACCACTTTCGATTCTGTGGCAATAGAAGCATGGTCGCTGCCGGGTACCCAGCAGGCATTGAAACCGCTCATGCGCGCCTTGCGTACCAGTATGTCCTGCACCGTTTCATTTAAAGTATGCCCCATGTGCAATACGCCCGTAACATTGGGAGGAGGGATGACCACCGTATACGATTCACGCGCATCCGGAGTGCTGTGGAAATAACCTTTGCTCAGCCAATGTTGGTACCACTTGTCTTCCACTTCGGCGGGTACATAGTTTTTACTCAATGCTATCATAAAATCTTACCCTTTATGGGGCCGCAAAGGTAAGAAATGATGGCTGATTTTTAATAGCTGTTCTGATCATGCAAGAAAATTCGCCAGCGCAAAATACCAGTATTTACACAGGTTGATTTTATTATTTCAGGAAAAGCGAATTATCAAAAAACCAATTTTTTTAGCAATTTATCCGTACATTCATCGCTCCAATTATGTATGCAATCGTTGATATTGAAACGACCGGTGGCCACGCAATGGCCAACGGGATTACCGAAATAGCCATTGTACTTCACAACGGCAGGGAAACGGAAGGTCGGTTTCATACGCTGATAAATCCGCAGTTGACCATTCCGCGTTACATCTCCGTCCTCACTGGCATTACCAATGAAATGGTGTATGATGCGCCACTGTTTGCGCAGGTCGCGGATAAAATTTTCAATTTGTTGCAGGACCGGATTTTTGTAGCGCACAATGTCAATTTCGATTACTCATTTATTAAACACCATTTGCAGGCGGCGGGCTATGATCTCAATACCCGTAAGCTGTGTACCGTCCGTCTTGCAAGGAAGGCTTTTCCTGGTTTTGCGAGTTATAGCCTGGGCAATATCTGCCGCGACCTGTCTATCAGCATCACCGACCGGCACCGGGCCATGGGCGATACCCTGGCCACCGTGCAGTTATTTGAAAGGGTGTTGCAAGAGGATACTACGGGCATTGTAGCATCAATGCTGAAAGGCCGGAACAAGGAACAATATCTGCCACCTCATTTGCCTGCGCCCGACATCGACCAACTGCCCCATTCTGCTGGTGTCTATTATTTTTATAATCAGAAAAAGAAGATTGTATATGTTGGCAAAGCGAGCGACCTGCAGCAAAGGGTTAAAAGCCATTTTAGCAACAACGATAGCAGTAAAAGGAAACAGGAATTTCTGAGAAATATTCACTCGGTTTCCTGTAAAGAATGCAGCAGCGAACTGGCTGCCCTGATTTTAGAGAGTACGGAAATCCGACGCCTTTGGCCGCAGTACAACCGCAGCCAGAAAAAATACCACCACGAATACGGCTTGTATACTTACGAGGACCAGAACGGCTACCTGCGTTTATTTATAGAAAAGAAAAAAAAGCACCTGGTGCCGGTGTATACGTTTAACCTCCTGCATGAGGGGCAGGTATTGCTAAAGAAAATGATCGATGAATTTGAACTGGACGAGGCGCTTTGTTTTGTGAACAATCCCGCCCCGGTGCCAGTGCCGGATATGGCAGGTATCTATAACCAGAAAGTAAAAAAAGCGATTCAGTCGCTGCATGACCAGTTGCCCACCTTTCTGGTAACAGATGGTGAAGATGAAAAAGCCAATTATTTTTTAATGGAGAAAGGAAGATTTATTGGAATGGGGCGATTGCCGGAAGCTGCCATGATGGAAGACCTGGAATCAATTAAAACCAACCTGACGATTTACCAGGACAACGATTATATAAGGGGCCTTATCTACCAGTTTGCGGAAAAATTTCCGGAAAAGAAAATAAAAATTTTGTCCCAATAATTAGCTTAGCAGGCAATCGGGACAAAATTTAATCATTTAACCTTAACAGGTAAAAGGGGAGGCGCTAGAAAACCAGTGTAAAGTTTTAACTCCAGGCCATGTAGGTTATAGTAGCAATGATTGCATACAATACAATAACGATCAATGCAATTTTAAAGCCGCTGCTGTGTGACAAGTCAAGTTTCATAATTTTAATTTTTAAGCATGAACCAATAATAGGGAACAGGACTACGGTAAGTCTTCAGAGGGGTGGGTCAACGGAGCGGTCTTCCTTAGATACAGAATAAGCTAACGGGTTATGCCTTACTTGATTAGATATAACTATCCTGATAGTGACACTAAGGTATCCACTTTCTTTTGTTGATGCAAGTTTTTGGGGCAGGATTTTTTATAAACGACTGTTAAACCTGAAATATTGTTATTTTAGTCAGAAAAAATAAATGTAATCATTTATGGAAAGAAACCTGCGTTCCTGGTACAGTCCCGCTTTGAACAAAGAGATGCCCATTGCCACTTATGGCAGCTACGGTTTTGCACTGCTGATGATTCCGACCGCGGCTGCAGATTACCTTGAATACGAGCGGTTTCAGCTGATGGATCACATCGCGCAATTTGTGGACGCCGGAAAAGTGAAGGTATTTTCCATTAACAGCATCAATACGGAAAGCTGGATGAACAACCAGATGGATCCTTACCATAAAGCCGTACGGCAGAACCAGTTCAACGAGTATGTCTACAACGAAGTGGTGCCTTTTATCCGAAACAGCACCAGTTGGGAAACACCCATTATTACCTGCGGGGCTTCTTTTGGCGCTTTACACAGTGCTAACCTGTTTTTTAAGCGGCCGGATCTGATCAATGGCTGCCTGGCCATGAGCGGGGTATATGACTTAACCGAATACACCAAAGGCTATTTTAACGAGGATGTGTATTTTAACAGCCCGATTCACTACCTGCCCAATTTAACCGACCACCAGGTGCTGGAACAAATCCGCCGCAGCCAGCATGTTCATATTCTTACCGGCAGTGGCGACCATGAAGACCCCGAAGCCAACCGACGCTTTGGCGGCGTTTTGTATAGCAAAGGCATCAACTATGAGCTGGATATATGGGGACAGGAATGGACCCACGACTGGCCTACCTGGCGGGCAATGTTGCCGCATTATTTGGGGACGAGATTTTAAATTTCAAAATCAAAAGTCAAAAGTCAAAAATCGGCGCGGAATTTAAATTCAAAAGTAAAAAGTAAAAATTCAAAAATCGGCGCAGAGCATCATTCAAAAAAACGAACTTTTAATTTCTGAACGGATTTTTTTTGACTTTTGACTTTTGACTTTTTACTTTCTTCTTGAACGCCGGATGGAAACTTTTTGACTTTTGACTTACAGTTATACGTTCACCGTTGTTGTCGCCTGCACCTTTACTTCCTCCAATAGGTTGGTAATAATATAAGGACAAAAACTGCATGCTTTTGGGCCTTCCTGGTAAAACCACCGGCAGGATATCCGGATGGAACAATCCGGCAACTGAGGTTCAAGCTCAAGCTCATCGTTCATTCCCATTATATTTTTGATGACCCCGCATTTGCCCTGTTGCCATTGCTGGCAACCGCCTTCCACGCAGGTATTGCTGAACCTGAAATTTTGTTCCGGATTTCCTTGCCGGTTGGCTTCTTTTACAAACGCCTCATCAATTGTAATGGGGGTGGAGATATACCCAACTGTACTGTTTTCATTAACAACACCCAAAAGAATAGCCCCGTCTTTACACGTAGAACTGGGACAACTTTTGTGTTCTTTTTTCATAAGCCAATTTTCTGCTGCTTAAAGTTGAGGTTTAATTTTAGGGCTTCCGGCGTTTTGAACTGGCGCAGCCAGATACCATACCACTCAGGATTGAGTTTTAATTTACTACCCCATACCTGTTTTGCCGCACCCTGGCGGGCAAGCACGTTGGCAACGGCACCATTGATTTCTTTTTGAATCTGGGAAATTTGTTTTTCGGACAGGTCGACGTTTTCCAGTTTAACCTGAAAATTTACATTTGGCATAATCAACGATTTAATGATGAAAAATGGATTTTTATGCAGCGGGAGGGCTGCATATTCAAAGCTATCTGCTAAATAAATACAACCCTATACCACTTTCAGGTAGTTTTTACTGCGCAATCAGGCAAACCATCACCTATACAATGAGATGCAAACAATTCGCAATAACTATTTTCTGAAAGCGATTGGCATGGCCATCCGGATAATTGTTGGGCGGAATGAATGCATCGTATTTACCCGCAATACTTTTTACCCGACGCAGCTTGCATCAGGCCAAATGTTTAAATGCAGGAAGAGCATGTAGAATTCTATTCGGTTCTGAGCGATTTTATCGGGTTGCTTATTGCCGCAGTGATGCTCTGGTAACTGACGGTCAGCAATGCGATGCCCGCGGTTATTAGTCCGGCGATCCCAAATATCCACCAGTCGATGCTGATTTTGTATACAAAGCTTTCTAACCACAGGTTCATCAGGTGCCATGCCACAGGAATAGCTATCAGCAATGCAATACCTACGAGTTTTAGGAAATCTCCCGAAAACATGGCTACAATATTGGGCACCGACGCGCCCAGTACTTTGCGTACACCAATTTCTTTGGTGCGTTGGGCTGCAGTAAAGGTGGCCAGGCCAAAAAGTCCGAGGCACGAAATAAAAATAGCCAGGAAGGCAAAGTAATTGGATAGTTTGCTCACCATCGCTTCATTTTTATAGAGCCTGGAATATTCTTCATCGGAGAAACGGTACGTAAACGGAATGGCAGGGTTGAGCGCCTTGCAAATATTTTCCAGGCTGCCAATTGCCTGTTTGGTTTGGCCGGGCTGGGTGCGTACCAGTATCGTTCCCCATCCCCAGTTTTCATCCAGCCGGAGAATTAGTGGGTCAATGGCCTGGTGCATCGAATTAAAATGAAAATCTTTCAGTACGCCGATGATCATTCCTTTGCGGTTGCCCCATTCGGCCGGCTGGCCAACCGGATTTGCAAAACCCATTATTTTGGCTGCCGTTTCATTGATGAGAAAAGCAGTGGAATCAGTGCCGAAATTGGGGCTGAAATCCCGGCCAGCCTGCAATTGTAGTTTCATGGTCTGCACGAAATCATACGCCACCACGCCATCGGCAAAAGGTATTGTCAGGTTGGGGTCTTTGCCTGGCCAGCCGATACTGTTGGTATGGTGTTCAATATCCGTAGGAGAATTTCTCATTTTTGAAACGCTGCCGATACCCGGTAGTTTACCCGCTTCTTCTTTAAACAATTTGTATTTGGTTACGAGTTCCCCTTCAACCGGCAGGTACACCAGGTTTTCGCGGTCGTACCCCAGGTTTTTTTTCTGTATATAATCCATCTGGCGGTAAATCACTATCATACCAACAATCAGCACCACGGAGAGCGCAAACTGAAAAACAACCAGGCTCTTGCGGAAATAAACAGCGCCCTTTCCAAACTGGAGGCCGCCTTTAAGCACCCGAACCGGTTTCAATGAAGAAAGAAACAGCGCAGGATAGCTGCCTGCCACAAAACCGGTAAACAGCAGGAGTCCGGTCAGTGCCACCCAGAACAGCGGCTGGCTAACGGGTATGGACAACTGCTTTCCTGTAAGGCTGTTAAATGCCGGTAACAAAAGAAATGCGGTTAGCACCGCGATAACAATGGCGAAAAAAGTTAGCAGTAGGGCTTCGCCCATAAACTGCACCATGAGCGATGAACGCATGGCGCCAATCACTTTGCGCAACCCAACTTCTTTGGCGCGTTTGGCCGACCGCGCTGTGGCCAGGTTCATAAAATTGATACACGCAATCAGCAAAATAAAAATGGCTACCAGTGAGAACAATTTCACGTATTCAATTCGGCCGCCCGCTATTTTTCCTTCTTTTAAATTGCCGTACAGGTATTTGCTGGGATACGCCTGCAAGTCGAGCTCCGTAACAATTGTTTTATTTTTTTCCTGGTATCGGTAAATGAAATCTTTTATGCCGGCTGCAACTTTACGCGGTTCTGCCATGGTACGCAACTGCACGTACGTAACCGGGCTGGTATTACTCCAGTTGTGTACCCATTTGTTTTGTTGCACGTAAGCCGACCAGCTTCTTATAAAATCAAACTGCATAGATGAACTGGCAGGCGGGTTTTCAAAAACGGCTTTCACCATTAATTCTTCCTTGTTTTCATAGCGGATGGTTTTTCCGATTGCCTGTTCAGGGCTTCCAAAAAAAAGCACCGCCATGTTGCGCGAAATCGCAATTGCTTCAATACTGGTCAGGGCCGTTTCGCGGCTGCCCAGCAACACCGGGTAGCTGAACATGCGGAAAAAATCGGCACCTGCAAATGAGCCGTTCATCTTACTAATCTTATTACCTGCTTCAAAATTGCTGAGCGTTCCGGGTGCGGCCGCAGCTTCCATGCCACAGGCAAATTCAATTTCCGGAATAACCTTCTTCAATTCGTCTGCCAGCAGTCCCTGCGTTGAATAGTTGGCTTCCACCTTTCCATCATAATACTGCCGCTCAAATACCTGGTACAATTGTTTACCGTTCTTGTGAAAAGCATCCACGTTTCGCTCGTCCTGTACCCATAATACAATCAGCAGGCTGCAGGCCATGCCCAATGCCAGACCGGCTATGTTAATAGCGGAAAACGTTTTGTTACGAACGAGGTTACGCCAGGCGATTTTGAAGTAATTTTTTATCATGGTATTGCAGGTAAGACTTATCAATGGGAAAAAACATGCCAAGGGGGTAATGGGTTGCTTAGCAGTCAGTTAAATTGCTTGTTTCAATAGCAAATTGTTCGTTTCTGATACAGTGAACGGGCGGAAGTGATACAGGCTGCTCACCCGGTTAAGCGGGCCAGGAGTGAAATGAACTGCTGCCGCGGTATCATTTGCGCCCCCAGGCTTTCTAAGTGGGGAGTGTATACCTGGCAATCAATTAACTGGATGTTTTCCTGTTGCAATACCTGTACATAACTGATGAATGCAAATTTGCTGGCATTGGGGAGTTTGCTGAACATGCTTTCGCCAAAAAAAACACGGCCCATTTTGATACCGTAACAGCCGCCCACCAGTTCGCCGTTTAGCCAGGCTTCTGCGCTGTGGGCATGGCCCAATTGGTGCAGCTGCACGTACGCGGTTTTTACCGCATCTGTAATCCAGGTACCATCCTGGTCTTTCCGCGCGGCAGTTTTGCAATTACTGATTACTTCGGTAAAAGCCTTGTTCACGGTAAATTCGAAAGCATTCCTTTTCAGCAGTTGCTTCATGCTCTTGCTAACTTTCAACGCTCCGGGAAACAATACAAAACGCGGGTCGGGGCACCACCACAATGGGTACTCGCCATCAAACCACGGAAAAATGCCGCTGCGGTATGCAAGCAACAAACGTTCGGTAGAAAGATCGCCACCCATGGCCAGAAGTCCATCCGGTTCACTAAGGTGCACAGGTGGAAAAATTAATTCTTTACCGAGGGTGAATAAAGGCATAAAAGGGAGAAAGGGGTTGCACTTTTAAATGTTGGTGAGTAGCTTTTTCGATGCTGCTGCAAAAAATAAATTTTAATTGGTGCAGCAGATAAGCCGATAGCAACTTACAAACGAGCGCGTATTGCTAACTAATTTATATCAGTGCTGCTGATTTTCACAGTGGAGGCCAAAAGCAAATGCTGCGGCGCCAGTGACATACAAAGTCTTATTCTGCGGTTACTTCCACGGTGGCATTGATACCCCGGTCGGTAATGGCGTCGCACATTGGTTTCAATGTATCATAACTACCATACTTTACCGCATATTTGCCCTGGCTATGAATGATAAGCGCACATTGTTCGGCCTGCTCGGCGCTTTGGCCGCAAATATCCACGAGGGTTTCAATTACCCATTCAAATGAATTTACTTCATCGTTCCAGACAATCAGCTGGCAAGATTTTTCAAGCGAAGTGTCCAGCAGCACATCCTCCTCAATAAGTGTTTCCGGCTGTTCCTTATACGATACCATACATAGTAATTTATACAAAAATATAAATAATGATTACATAATACCAGTGTTTGCAACATTTATAACAAAGAGATTGTCTTAATTCAAAGGGAAGCCGGTTTCTGGCATCATTTTCCCTGAAAGCTACCGATGTTTAAACTGCCGCAAAAGAAAAAAACTGTTTCCGAAGAGGAAGAAAAGGGCAAAGCTATTGTGCTTTCTTTAAACAGCACTAACCGCGGGCTGGATTACCTCGTGGAATTGGTAAAAAAAATCAGGCCTTCCCGTCATAAAAATTTTGAAGAAGCGGAATTGCGTTTCAAAGGTGTGCTGTTCCAGTTGCAACAGGAAAAATCCATGCTTTTTGCGCTGCGGAAATCGCTGCTAAGCCAGTTCATCAATAACAACCTCAGTACGGCGTTAACTGAAAGCGGCATCATCAGTTCCCGTGGTTTTGTACAAGAACTGATTGGTAAAATAAAACACAAATTTTTGCCGGCACTGCAACTGCCGAATGATTTCCTGTATGTGATCAGCCATGTTTTTTATAAGAAAAGCGACTACGTGTGGGTTGCAGGAATAGACCGGGAATTATGGAAAAGATTTTTTGAGCTGCTGGGCATACATGTAAATCTCACCGAAGCAGCGCTGGCCCGGCAATTAACGCAATCCATGCAAGTCCTGTCTTACCGCCTGGTTAATTTGAGCATGGAAAAAGAAGTGGCCGGCCGGTACAAAGATTTTACTGATGCCATTCAGCCATTTTTGGAACAAAACCGCCTGGTGAATTTATATATTGAAAAAGGCAGCAGCCTGCTGGCCGATGAAAAGCGTTTATTGCTCACCAATATACAGGAGAACCTGTACAATTGCCGCCAGAGCAATCACTGGGTGCGGGATCAGCGCCTGCAATATGGCACCAGCCTGGCCCAGACGTTTGTGATGGTGCGGCGCGAAGAACAAATTGTGCGCATGCTTATCATTATTGATGCGCTAAATGCCGATAATGTTTTTAATACCGACCGCTTCGTGGATTATTTTATAACCGTAATCCGGAATGAAAACAAGAAAAACAGCTTGGAAGAATTCTTGTCAACCAACCTCGGTTTACTGGCCTATCAGATAGCAGAACACAAAGGCAAGAAGGGTGAGAAATACATCAGCTCCACCAGGAAAGATTTCAGCGGTTTGTTCAGGAGTGCGATGGGCGGCGGCCTCATTGTATCTTTTGTTACGATTACAAAAACTTTACTCAGCATTATACACTTGCCTATTTTCTGGCAGGGACTCACCTATGGAACTAATTACGCAACGGGCTTTGTTTTGATGGATGCAAGCGATGCTACACTTGCTACCAAACAACCGGCGTATACAGCATCAGCAGTAGCGGGTTCACTCGATGTACAAAAACAAGGATCGAGGCCAGATCTGCGTCACCTGGTAATTACGGTGGCAAAGGTGAGTCGCAGCCAGATAGCCTCTTTTGCCGGGAATCTAATCATTGTTTTTCCATTAACTTATTTACTTGCGTGGGGCATAAAAGCGGCCACCGGTTATAAGATTGCAGAAGGCGCCGCAGCAGCAAAACTATTGGCGGATCAGCACCCCTTGCACAGCCTGGCGTTGCTGTATGCTTGTTTTACTGGATTTTTCCTTTTCCTGAGTGGGTTGATTGCAGGGTATGTAGACAACCACGTGGTATACGGCCGGATCTCCGAAAGAATAAAAACGCATCCTGTTTTTGTAAACACCATGAGCACAAAAAAGCTTAACCGGCTCGTGAGTATTGTTGACAAAAGCGCGGGCGCCATCACCGGCAGCATCTGCCTGGGATTTTTCCTCGGTTGTGCCGCTCCGTTAGGCAAGTTCCTTGGAATTCCTTTCGATATCCGCCACATAACCATTTCGGCGGGTAATACCGCCATTGGTTATTACGGATTGGATCACCGGGTGGCACTTCCTTACCTGTTAACCATTGTAGGCGGGGTGTTGATGATTGGCTTTCTCAATTTCCTGGTTAGTTTTTCGCTGGCGTTTTACGTTGCGGTAAAATCGCGTGGCATAAAATTAAAAGACTACCCCGAGTTTTTTTCCCTGCTTGGCCGGTATTTTCGCCGTCATCCCAGGGATTTTATCTGGCCGCCGAAATCCATCAGAATGGCATCGGATGTCTGACAGCAAAGGCTTTTAGTATCACTGCCCTCACATACCAATAATTTTCTAATTTAGTACCGTCAGCCGCTGGTTTTTGTCGAACCAAGGCAACAGGCCATGCCAAGGTTGACCTATTTTCCGTTGACTTTGTATAACAGTAGAGTGAATAAATGCGGTGTAGACGAACGGCTGCGTAATTCCAGGGGTAAAGGCAAATTCACCGGCGTTGCGGGCAGGCGCAAGGCCGCCCCAGGGCCAAAGCCTCGAAGGATTTATAAAAAATTGTAAATTGGTTGCCCAAACTTTTTGGGATACAAAAATCATTCATTGAAAAAATTATTTTGTCTTGCCATTATTGTCTCGTGCGTAGTAACCGGCGCAGGTGCGCAAAGCGGTGCGCCCTGGAACCATAAAAAAGCGGCGGTGGTGCTTACTTATGATGATGCTGTTGACCAGCACCTCGACAATGCCATTCCGCTATTGGATTCCCTCGGTTTGAAAGCCAGCTTCTATATCACCGGATTTTCGTCGTCTGTTCGCAACCGGCTCAACGACTGGCGCAAAATTGCCGCCAATGGGCACGAACTCGGCAACCATACACTGTACCACCCTTGCGTGGGCGGGATCGGAAGGGAATGGGTACCGGCCGACTACGATATGAGAAATTACACCCTCAAAAGGATGCTGGATGAAACCAGGATGAACAATATCTTTTTACAGGCGCTGGATGGAAAAACAAAAAGAACGTTCGCATTCACTTGTGGCGACATGAAAATCGGCGACAGTTCTTTCATCAACCAGTTAAAAAGCGATTTCGTGGCCGCGAGGGCGGTGCGTGCAGAAATGCATACTATTGACAAAGTAGATTTGTACAATGTGGATTGCTATTATGTGGATGGCCAGACCGCCGAACAGATGATAGCCTGGGTTAAGAAAGCCGTTGATACCAAATCGTTGCTGGTGATTTTATTTCATGGCGTGGGAGGCGGCAATGCCTTGAATGTACTGGTGCCCGAACACCGCCGTTTTTTGCAATACCTGCAGAAAAATGAGAAAGACTTGTGGGTAGCACCCATGGTGGAAGTTGCTGCGTATATAAAAAACTACCAACCCCATTAACCCAACAATTGCCATGAATAAACAACTAGTATTGTTTGTAATTACCACTTGCCTCCTGTTGCAGACCGATGCACAGTTTGGGCCACTTTCTCCTGCGGACAGCATTCGCCGCGACAGTATCACCCGTGTTACAAAAAAAGACTACCAGCAGATGCTGCAACAATTGAATATTACTGCTACCCGTCCCGGGCCTTCTGGCAACACAAAAGCGGCGAACGCTGCTAATGCGGACGAAGCCAAAATAAATACCTACACACTCCCGGACCCGTTGGTTTTAAAAAACGGGAAACCAGTTACCAGTGCATCGATGTGGTGGCAAAAACGCCGGCCGGAAATTGTAGAAGATTTTAATAAAGAAATTTATGGCAGGTTGCCGGCTGTTACGCCAAAAATAACATGGGAAGTAATAACCTCCACAGATACCACGATTGGAACGGTAGCGGCAAAAATAAAAAATCTGTTGGGGCATGTCGATAATTCCGCCTATCCGCAGATCACGGTAACTATTCAGCTCAGCATCACCATGCCCGCGCAGGTAGCGAAGCCGGTACCCATGATCATGGAATTCGGATTTATTTTTCCGCCTGGTTTCCGTTTTCCTGCGCCGCCGCCTGGCGCGCCGGTACAAAAAAGCTGGCAGGAGCAGGTACTGGAGAAGGGCTGGGCTTGTGCCGTGCTTGTGCCGACCAGTTACCAGGCTGACAACGGTGCCGGATTGACGCAGGGTATTATTGGCCTGGTGAACAAGGGCCAGTCGCGCAAGCCAGCCGATTGGGGTGCGTTGCGCGCATGGGCATGGGGCGCCAGCAGGGCAATCGATTACTTTGAAACGGATAAATTAATTGACGCAAAAAAAATAGTTATAGAAGGGCTTTCCCGTTATGGTAAAGCGGCGATTGTTACGATGGCTTTTGAACCGCGGGTGGCCATCGGGTTTATCGGCTCGTCTGGTGCCGGCGGAACAAAAATACTGCGCCGTGTATTTGGTGAACAGGTTGAAAACCTTGCCGCTGCCAGCGAATACCATTGGTTTGCGGGTAATTTTATTAAATACGCCGGGCCTTTAACCTTTAACGATTTACCGGTAGATGCCCACGAACTGGTGGCGCTGTGCGCGCCGCGGCCGGTGTTTATCAGTTCGGGTGCGCCAGGGGTGGAAGGCCAGTGGGTAGATGCCAAAGGAATGTTTTTGGGCGGCGTGTATGCGGGACCGGTATACAGATTGTTAGGTAAAAAAGACCTGGGCAGCACTGAATTTCCACCACTGGAAACTACGCTTATGGACGGGGAAATTGCGTTCCGGCAGCACAGCGGGGGCCATACTACGGGCCCTAACTGGCCAACGTTTTTAGGCTATGCTGCCAGGTATTTTAAATAGTCAAGCCTTACAACGGCGAATTGCACTAGTTGCAAAAAAACGCCTGACTGGCCATTTTCTGTCATCTGACTTTTTATTGGTGCTTGCACCGTATTACTTCTTTATCCGTTCGCCGAAAACGTTGCCCATGGCATCCGGGGAAAAATATTTTGCACCAGAAAGCGCAAGTATAATGAGCCAGCACCAGCGGTGAGCGCAGTAAACGGCAAGACCCTACTGCACCAATACGCTGACGGAAAATCATAAGGAGGGATTTGTGAGGGAACAATTATTTTTAAAACAGGGCACAACCAAACATCACTTTTATAACGCTAAATCTTTATAGTCGCCTACAAACGTTTATTTACTACGTTTCTTTAAATACTTGTAGTCATTTAGTGAACGGGGTGGAATATATTTATGAGTTGGCGGCTATTATAAAGACTACAGTGGTGAAACAAATATTAAAAACGATATAAGACAATGAAACAAAAAGAACTATCAGAATTAACAGATCAGGAACTATTAGCCGAGTCAAAAAAAATGAAATTAACACCCATCGCCAATGCAGTATTTGTTGGAATTCTATTGGGAGTTATATTTTACAGCATTGTAAAAAACAGTTGGGGATTTTTTACATTAATTCCTTTATTTTTAGCATACAAAGCAATTAAGAATTCTAAAAGAAACGAAGAACTGGAAAAACTGCTGAAGGAACGAAATTTGAAGTAATCAAATACAATCTGTTTGAAATTACTATACTTCTATGTTTTATAATTGGACAAGGAATGTTGTTTTTGACCTTCGAAGCATTATTTGTAGGGCAATTAAGTCAGCAGGTATTCATTGGTATATTAACGTTTATCTCTTTCGCATATCCAACTTGGGCAATTGGTAATTTTTTAACAGGACAAAAGTATCAAGTTATTTCAAAGCTTTCCTAGCTTACTTTTTAGGATACATCCTGTTTCATGTAGCTATCATTATTGTCGGACTTATTATAGACTCACTTTAAATCCGTTGGCCGGGCTTGACCAGTAAAACAAAAGAACAGCGAAGCCTCCTGTTTACAACTATTTTCAAAAACCAATCGGGAGGTACTCCGTTACAAAAGCCAAAGGCTTACGAAGTGCCATTGTCATATTATAAAGATGCGAAAGACGGTGGACACAAAAAGTTTTTAAAATCAATTCCATTTAGGCTATATGCAGACCCCGGCATTAGTGGGCATATAAGTTACAATGCAACTAATTTAATTATAGAATATGAAATTTGTAAATTATTTCCTCAAATACATTAGTGTCTCGTTTCTGTTTGTCGTTTCACACGTGAACGCTCAGGATGCTGCGCCTTATAAATATCCACAGAGTGAAATTGTAACAATTTATTCCAAAGTTTTGGATGAAGAACGTAAAATTTATATTCATTGGCCTAAACCTGACTCAACAAATTTAGACAAACGATTCCCGGTATTGTATTTAATGGATGGGGAGAATCATTTCGAATTACTTGCCCAGTACGCCGATTATCTGAGCCGGCCAGATGTTCTTGCAATACCCAGCATGATAATCGTGGGCATTCCCAATACAAACCGAAGAAGAGACTTAACGCCAACAGTGAGTATCACTAATTACTTAGGCAAAACCGACACCAGCAATGCGATGAACCCCAGCGGGGGAAATGAAAAATTTTTGAAATTTATCAACACCGAGTTAATACCGGCGATTGATAAAAGCCACAAAACGAAACCCTATAAAATTTTCGCAGGCCACTCTTTCGGTGGACTTGCAGCTATTAATTGTATGTTGACGCATCCTGGTATGTTTGATGCGTACATTGCTGTAAGTCCATCGTTTTGGTGGGACAACAAGTATCTTTTAAAATCGACCGACAAAAAACTGATAAAAGGAAGTACGCTAAACAAAACATTGTTCTATAGCGATGGAAATGAAGGTGGGAGTTCCTCTTTTTTTCATTTGGATTTATTAACGTTCGATTCTCTAATCTCAAATAAAAATTTAATTGGACTAAATCATATTTATAAACACTATCCAACCGAAACACATATGACAGAGCCGATAGTTGCTTATTTCGAGGCGCTGAGGTTCATTTTTAAGGAATGGGCAACACAGCAAGAAAAATAAAAGGCCTGCAGGGAAACCGACCAACCGCTAGTCGAATAGCAAGGGGATTTTGACACCTGCCCCCGCAGAACTGTTGGTGACGGCTGGATTTATACGGCTCTTCAAGCTGACGCTGTTAAACGGAAAACTTGGGGAAACCACTGCAGTAGGCAAATAACGGGTTGCATTTTGTACAACTTATGGAGTTTTGACGGATCATTCTGAAATTCATCCGGCCGGTGCCCGGCCATCGGGTCAGTTGGGCCTTTGACCAACAGCTCAGGTCGCCGTGTAAGCCTGTTATAGCAGCGCTGAATTCCGCGACTTTCTCGTCGGCATCTGCCTGGCTGAAGAGGACGTCAGTAGACTTCGTAGATGCTGACCGCACTTTTTTGCATGTTGACCCACCGGTTTGGGCAAGATTTACTGAGTTTTGCGCTATCACTTATTTTGCTGCAATTTGTAAAAAAAATTTGGGAGAAATCTACCAGCCCTTATCTTTGCACTCCGGTAAAAAAGGGAGTTTAGCTCAGTTGGTTTAGAGCATCTGCCTTACAAGCAGAGGGTCGGCGGTTCGACCCCGTCAACTCCCACTCAATACAGGCAAGGGTTTCAGCGAAAGTTGGAACCCTTTTCTTTTGGGCTGGGTTAAACGTGGTTAAAACATACCTTTTAAGCGGTCTTGCACGGACGCTTTGCAGACTGTATTGCTGACCGTTGGTATAACAATTCTCTATCGAACCGGCCTTTATATCATTGCCGAATAATTAACACCGAATTCGAATCCGGGTTACTGTGTTCCCTCACAAGCCACCGTATTTTATCAAGGGTTACCCAACAACAAACGCCATGTTAAGGTTAAGGCATCGTTGTGAATGTTTGTAACGGCGGCTGATAAATGTCATTTTTTGGGCCGACGCCGCCTGGCATAATGAACGCGCCGTGCATACAGTCGCCGTTTACGTTACTACTATACTTATTTGGCCGGAATACCAGCAATCCGCTCCTTCTCCAATTAGCTGTACAAAATTTAGTGGGTTTTTAATCTTTGCAAAGGCATGATTTCGCAAGCATTGTAAAACATACGGCAGCAGATCTACCCAACCTAAATAATAAATTCAATCTATATGCGTTATCACGCAGCATATCTTTTTTTTCCGAAATGCAGGGAGGTTAATCAAATTACTAAACCGAATTCAATGAACAATTTTAGAACCCTGTCAGGCGCCCTTATTGTACTGGCTTTTATTTTTACAGGTTGCAAGAAATCCAATGATGATTCAGCAACGCTGGTACCCCCAGCTTCGGGCTACAACAATGTAAAGTTTACAAGTATTGCTGCTACAAGCATACCAATGACGAAACCCAATGGCGGTGCATGGCAAACTAACGGAGGACCGAATGTTTATTTCGAAATAAAAGATGCCAATGATGTTGTATTGTATCGGGGAGGCACCATAAATAATGTAACCACTGCAAACCTTCCTTTATCCTGGAATTTTACGAATGCTTTTCAGGTAACAACGCTCAACACAGAATACAAGTTTATATTTTATAACAAAAATGCTGTCGGGGCCGACGACCAAATGGATGGTTATATTATTAAAATGAATGATTACAAAACCGGGAACCCTGCTACGGTTACATTAAGTAACGCATCCAGCAAATTAGTAGTAAAACTCTCAGCCACATGGTACTAGCAACAGCTGGAAATATTTAATCAAAAGCACCTTCTATAAGGTGCTTTTTTATTTTTAGGATCAATCACCGGGTATTAAAATCCCAAATAAAGAAACCCGGATTTTCGATCCGGGTTTCTTTATTTTGCTCCTAAGCCAATGTATTTTATCAGGGTTTATCCCAGAATACGCGCTGTGTTAATCCATCTCCGCCCATGCTCGCAACGGCCGCTTTATAGTTGTCAGGGTTTTGTGCTTCTTCTGTATTAGGATAAGCCATCCGCCTCACAAAACCGCCGTTTAAGTTATTGTTGTACAAATTAGGTTGCAATACCGGGAATCCGCTTCTTCTCCAGTTAGCAAACCCTTCGGCACCGTTTGTGATAGAGCATATCCAGTATTGTGTATTGATAAGCTTAAGTGCGTTTGCCGGACTGTAAGCAACTGCGGGCTGAAGCAGGTAAGCGTCTTTTTCGGCCACCGACACAGCAGGATTAAATACGCCGGGAAATAAATTCCATTCATCCATGGCGGCCCTTACGCCAGCTTCATAATATTGCTGGTCTGTGGTTGCACTGGTAATCCACCCCCGGAATTTTGCTTCTGCTAACAATAATTGCGTTTGTGAATTGGTAATAAACAACGCAGGTGCGTAAAGATTGATCATTACGTCGTAATTAAGCTGGGTGTAGTTTTGTCCACCGCCTTTAACACCTCTGTAACCCGGTTTGGTTAAAACGGTTACCGCGTCATATCCCACCGGAAATCCATATTGGTTGGCGGTTGTCGTATCCCGTATGCTGGTAATTTTTGCAGGATCGGCGTAACTCGCCCCAATATACTTCAACCTGGGATCAGCAGTACTTTTTAACTGGTTAACAAAAGGTTCGGCTAAATAGTAGAAATAGGGACTAACGTTACGCTGCAAGTTGGAAAACCCGTTGTTAACTGCAGCATTGTATTGCGTAACAACAACATTATCGCTGTTTGATAAAATTACGCCGCCTGTAAACGCTTCTTGTGCAATACTGGCAGCTTTGGTTGCGTCAATCTTTGAATAGCGCATGCCCAAACGCAGCATTAAAGAATACCCGATTTTTTTCCAGTGGGCTATCTGCGCGGTCTTTAAAGCAGGGGTTGCGCTGGGTGCTCCACCAAAAAATAAGTCGCTGCCTACGTATTCATTTGTAGCAGACAAAGCCGCTGAAGCTGTTTTAAGCTCCGTGTACAAGTCGGCATAAATATCAGCCATTTTATCATACCTGGGATAGTTCACCAATTCAAGGAACCCTTTTCCTGCTTCACTGTAAGGTACATCACCGTAGGTATCAACGAGGGTCATAAACGCAAACGATTTCCATATCCGCGCCATGTTGTACAGGTTTTGATTGGCGGGATCATCTTTTGTAAGACTGATAATTTGGACCAAAGAGGTAACTACTCCTGTGTAAATTCCCCAACGCGGCGAGTTATATGCGTCTATGTCCTCATTAAATTGAAAGCCTGCGGTAGCACCTGCATTGTATGCATTCAAATATTGTTGTACGATGGTTTGTTCTCCATCCCAATTGCCTGCATTCATACCCCGCTCGGCCCCGGTAAATAACAATCCCGGATCAACTTTTGTAATTGCAAAACGGTCTTTGTTTTTTTCTTCAAACCCCTTTGTGCAACCTGCAAAGCAAATCACGAATGCCAGGGGGATTATAAGACAAATAATTTTTTTCATAATATTTTATGTTATCGTTAGAATTTTACATTTAAGTTAAGCCCCAGCGTCCGGGTAGTTGGTTCAGTATGTTGCTCATATCCCAACCGACTGTCGCTTGATGAGGCGAAAGCCTCTGGATCAACGTTGGGTATGTGCTTCATCAGTATTGCGGCATTCCGGCAATAAGCAGATAACGACAGCCCTTTCACAAACTTTGCATTTTTACTCATAAAACGGGTAAGGTCGTAAGTGAGGGTGATGTTTCTTAACTTAACAAAGTCGCTGCTAAACACAAACGGATCGGCTATTTGCTGCGTCCGGTAATTAGCATAAAATGTCTGCGGAGAAACGGATAGTGTATTCTGCGCTCCGTTAGGCAGCACACCATCAAAAATAACCCCACTGCGACCTACCAAAGATTCCTGGCTCATACCTGATCGCAAACCGTTTAATGCGGTTGATGAAAATACTTTGCCGCCAAATTTACCATCAACATGAATTAATAAACTCAGGTTCTTGTAACGGAATGTGTTCGCTATACCACTGGTAACTTTTGCATTTGCACTACCAAAACTTTTCGGAGCGGTGGAAGGCAAAAGGTTTCCTGAGCTGTTTAACATTATCTGTCCCTTATCATTGCGGAGATAAGTATTTGCTATCAACTGGTTCATCTCTTTGCCAACATCGTATACCAAAGAACCGAGAAACTCATTTCCGGTACCATTAAAATATACAACTACCTGGCGGGTTTGCCCTGGATTTAGCGCCAGTACTTTTGATGTATTATAGGCACCGTTTACTGATATCTCCCATGAAAACTTTGAACGTTTAATGGGTGTTCCGTCAATCATAAGTTCTATACCGGTATTTTTCAACTTTCCGAGGTTCACATTGGTACCCGTGTAACCAGTAGCGGGTGAAAATTGGGCCCGTAAAATCTGGTTATTGGTCCGCTTGTCGTAAAAGGCGATATCGAAATTTAGACGATTATTTAGGGTCCTTAATTCAAGACCTATTTCCTTTTCGCTAACGCTGTAAGGTGTTATTAATGGATTTGGATAATCTAGCGTACCGGCGGGCCCGGCAGTAGCAATGGTGGCGATGGGGTAGGTGCCGAAAGGCTGTTGGTCGATTACGTACGTAAGCTGGCCGCCATAGGGCGAAACGCCGTTTACATTCCCCACATTTGCATAGCTCATTCTTAACTTGCCATAATTTAACCATTTGCTATTGGGCAGCAATTCCGAAAAAATAAAACTGGCGCTTAACGATGGATAATTGAATGAATTTTTCGGCTTAGCTACAATTGAACTGGGTGGCGTAAGCACAGAAAAGTAGTCAATACGATCAGTAATATTCAGGTAAAGAAAATTTTTGTAGCCAATATCTGCAAAGGCATATAAAGAGTTCACCTGCGACCTGCCAATATTGTAATCCTGGGTTTTGGTGATGCCATTTGCAATGCTGTAAATGTCTTTCACTACAAAGTCGGTTACACCCTGGCTGGTATTGTTATTCCTGACAGTATAGATATTTCCGCCAAAGCTTCCGTCTATTGAAAAATTGCCTATTTTATGGCTGGTTCCTAACAGGAAATCCATGTTCAGTTGCCTGTTGAAACCGGTGGCAACATTGTATGTTCCCCTCCAGCCAGTGTTGGCATCATTGCGCAGCGCTGCGCCTACACCATGTGGCAAATTACCTTCATTATTATTGTATCCGAAGTCCGCATTCACACGGCCCTGTAAATACAACCACTTAAAGAAATCATACTTAACCGAAACAGTACCTAAAAAACGATCCCTTTTGGTGTAATTGAACATACGCCCGATAAGATAATAGGGGTTTGTTAGAAGGGCATTAAAAGGATTGGTTGATAACAAGCTGCCATCAGGGCCTACTGCATTATTTTTCAAGGTTTCAATGGAAATCGTTAATGGAATACGGTGCAGGAAGCTGGAAAATCCGATACCCTGCGCACCAACTAGGGGAGGATTGTTATTTTCTTCGTGCGTGTAATTAATATTCGCCTGAACGGTCAGCCTTTCATTGACCTTGCTGTTAAGTCCTATGTTTAAAATCTTTTTTCCATAAGTATTATCAGGAGAAATTCCTTTAGCGTCCTGGTTTGCAAATGAAACGCGGTAGCTTGTTGAGGCGTTACCACCGGAAAGTGCTATCGTATTCATGAACGAGGTTCCGGTTCTGTAAAATTCTTTAAACCGGTTTCTGTCTGGCGCGTAAGGTCGTAATACGCCATCATACTGTACCGTAGGAACGCCGTCATATTTTTCGCCCCATGCCAGGTTACCGGTTGATTGTGCAGTTGCCTGTGTGGTAGGGCGCACACCATTAGACCCGGTGCCATATTCTGTTTGGTAATTTGTATAATCCAAAGCCTGGGCAGCAGCAAAATTTGAAGTAAATTCCACGCCAAATTTTGAATTTTTTGCGCCGCTTTTAGTAGTAATAATAATGGCCCCGTTGGAAGCCCTTGAACCGTACAGTGCCGCTGCTGTTGCACCTTTCAGCACCGTCATCGACTCTACGTCATCCGGATTAACCTGCGCGAGGTTATCGCCCTGGTCGATGGCCGGACCACCACCCTCGGCACTGCGCGCACCCTGGTCCATTGGCAGCCCATTAATAACAATTAAAGGGGAGTTGGTCTGACCGCTAAAACCGGCCTGTCCACGCAAACGAATACGGTTGCTGGCTCCGGCACCTGCAGCTGGCGGCGCAATATCCAACCCAGCTATTTTACCTTCCAGCGAGGTCATTACATTGATGGTACGGTTCTGGGTAATTTCATCCACTTTTACATTTGACGCTGCGTAGCCTAATTTTCTCGATTCCTTTTTTATACCGAGGGCCGTAACAATAACTTCGTTCAATGAATTATCTGTTGCAGTTAAAGTAATATTGATGGAACTGCGGCCCCTTAATGCTTCGGTTTTGGGACTAAAGCCCACACTGCTAAACACAACCGCGGAATTATTATTCGACAGCGACAGTGAATAATTTCCGGAGGCGTCGGTAACTGTTCCATTTTTACTTCCTTGCTGAATAACACTCACACTTGCCAGCGGTTTGCCAGCGGCATCCACCACAGTTCCTTTAATAGTAGTTTGTGAAAAAGCAGTAGTGAAACATAGCAGCATTACCACGGATAATGCAGCCGCGGCCTTTAAACAAAAGGCTAATTTTTTTCGTTTCATATTTTTTTAGTTTTGGTAATCAGCACCTGGCCTAAGCAAGCAACCAGGATCATGTGATAAAATAGTTTTAAACAAGCAATGTCAGTCTGTAATAATTGGCAGGCGTTTACATAAGCAATCGATTTTATAGTGAAGAAATAACGGTATTATTTTTTTGCATTCCGGTCTGTTGGGCACATCATCGCAGCGTAAAAAAGGACTCACTTAACACAAAGCATTCATCGCGCGGGGATATAACCCTGGACCAACAATTGTAGAATTGCCGGTTCGTAAATACAGGTTAACATTAGAAACAGTATTTAATTTTCTATTGATTTTAATAACATGGAAATTGTCTGGGCATAGGTATCTAAGCAAATCGCTACGACATGGCTAGTGGTAATTTGACACTTAAATTAAACCGTCGAATCTAATCAACCTACCAAAATGAAACGGTGTTGAAATTTACACAAGCCGCTGTGTACAATCAGGGGCCATCCGACTGTATTGATCGCCGTTGGAGGGGGATTTGCGAATATAGCGATGCAAGCAGTGCCGCCGGACTAAATAAGAAACTTTTCTTAGCGAGTATACTCATCAGTGTTGCCCCATTAAAAACCAGCCAGTTTGATAGAAACCTTGCTGCTGTTGACTTTCAGCCAACACCCGTTTGATGCTGCGGTAGGGTAGTGCTACCGACGCCAGCTAATGTTTGGTGCGTTGAGTGTGTGTGGGGGGCAAGCTTGATGAAAATTTTCATTGGGTTTGATAACCAGTACGCAAATCCTATGCGTATACTGAGTCCTGTTCAACTGCCGTCACATCGTCAAACCGTAGCAGTCAGCCGGTGAAACATATTTTCGGGACCGCCAGATATTTACAACGGAGATGGCGCATGATACCAGGCGCATAACTTTATTACTGAAATATTGCAACCTGTATATCTGAATTAACAATCTGTGTATATTTGAATTAACGAACATGGTTTTTACACAAACTATTGTTACTGGCAACCGGACAAAGTCACTTCCCTGAACAATATTTCCATACAGGTTTTTTAATTTAATAAAAATACACATGAAACAAGTAATGCTTTTTATTCTATGCCTGGTAAGTTTTTTTATAAATGCGCAGACACCAGACAATACGCAACGAAAAACATTTTTGAAAAAAGACAGTATTAAGTCGTCATTGGATGGTGTAACCCAGGTTTTTTATTTTAATAAATCTACCAACGATAAACCTGCGCCATTAATTGTTCAGCTTCATTCCTGGAGTTTCCCTGCCGATTCTTTGACAACGATTGAACTCGATATGGAAGCGAGCAAAAAAAATTACAACTACGTCTTTCCTAATTTCAGGGGAGTAAATAACCAACCCAAGGCTTGCTGTAGTGAATTTGTAATTGCTGATATAGACGAAGCGATTGACTGGGCGTTAAATAATATGAATGTGGACAAAAAAAGAATTTATATAATTGGATACAGCGGTGGTGGTTATGCAACATTTGCGATGTACATGAAATCCAGACACAATATTCGATCGTTCTCCGCATGGTGTCCGATTTCAGATATTGTTGCGTGGTATGGACAATCACGCGACAGAAAAAACCAGTATGCGTCACAAATTATCAGGTGTATCGGCGCAACATCGCAATTTGACACCTTAAAGGCAGCAGAACGGTCGCCGATATTTTGGACAACCCCGCTGAAAAAACGTAAGAAAAGTAGCCTGCAAATTTTTGCGGGTATTCATGATGGATATACAGGTCCTGTTCCCATATCTCAATCTGTTAATTTCTATAACAAGCTGTTGTCGGATTACAAAGTAACAGACACTTCCAAATATGTGAACCATGACGATTTGAAATTGATGCTGGAAACACAAACGTTTCCTTTTTCCAATAGCCATAAAAAACTAGGTGACAGAGCGATTTACTATCAGAAGTCCGATAAAAAAATAATGCTCACTATTTTTGAGGGTGGTCATGAAATGTTAAGCAAACAGGCATTGGAATATATCGACGCGGTAAATGGCATAAAATAACAGCGCAACGCGTAAAGTTTTTTTCTTTAAAAACACTGGTGCTGAAATTTTGGAAATCATGGAAGGTTGTTAGATAATTGATTTGTTATGTTCATCGCTGCGCGATTTAACGCTGGCCGCCTCTGCCCCGTCGCTGCAACTAGCTTTTGTTTTTTATTTTGATCTGCTGCGCGGTTCGGCTCAGGCCGCCGGGGCCTCGCCGCCGCAACGGCGCTGCACCCGCTTCTTTGCTCCGCAATCCGGCTAGCGCCGGAGCCGAACCGGCTGAGGCGCCTTATGCAGCGACTGGTATCATCGGAACTATTCTAGTTTGGTTTGGTGATCTCATTCATTATTGTGTATACGCGTCTTCGGGTTAGGCGCGTTATGCAGCGACTGGTGTCATTGGAACCAGGTCTTGTTTATTACTATAATATTTGCGCTCGTAATTGCCTATACGGGTATCCGGCTCAGGCCGCCGGGGCCTCGCCGCTGCAACGGCGCTGCACCCGCTTCTTTGCTCCGCAATCCGGCTGGCGCCGGAACCGAACCGGCTGAGGCGCCTTATGCAGCGACTGGTATCATTGGAACTATTCTAGTTTGGTTTGGTGATCTCGTTCATTATTGTGTATACGCGTCTTCGGATCAGGCGCGTTATGCAGCGACTGGTATCATTGGGACTAGTTTGCGTTTATTTAATTTCTAGTTGATTTCTTTTTAGTTTGATTCGGTGCGCGGTTCAGCGCAGGCCGACGTGTATAAAAAACGTACTCTTGACAGCGGAGTTTTATATTTTTACGGCATGAACAACCCGAAAACGTACTGCGATATAGTGTTGCGGATGGACAAAAACAATGTTCATGTTAATTACCATGACACAGAATATGGATTTCCTATAGCAGACGATAATTTATTGTTTGCGCGACTGGTGCTGGAAATTAACCAGGCAGGATTAAGCTGGACAACCATTCTCAATAAAAAAGAAAATTTCTTTAAGGCATACGATAATTTTGAGATTGATAAAGTGGCCCGTTACACTGATAAAAAAATTGCCCGCCTGCTGCTGGATGCGGGCATTATCAGGAACCGGCTAAAGGTGCACGCCGCGGTACACAACGCCCAACAAATAAAACTATTACAAAAAGAATACGGATCATTTAAAAACTGGCTCGACCAGCATCACCCAAAAACAAAAGACGAATGGGTGAAGTTGTTCAAACAAACATTTCGATTTACCGGCGGAGAAATTGTAAACGAGTTTTTAATGAGTACCGGCTACCTGCCCGGCGCGCACCGGCCGGGTTGCGCTATCTATAAAAAAGTGCTGAAACAAAATCCAAAATGGCTTAATGCTGCAAAAAATTAAACAATTTTTCGCCCGTAAGTGGAGCCGGCGTGTGCTGCTGCTGCTACTTTGCTGGGCAACCGCGCATATTACTTATATCACTTACGATGGACTGCATGATTATACCGGGTCAGCAGACGTAGCGATTATTTTGGGCAACCAGGTGCATGCAGACGGTAGCTTATCGCCCTGGCTTCAAGGACGTGTAGACAAAGCGGTTGATTTATACCGCCAGGGTAAAGTAAAAAAGATTTTTGCCAGCGGTGGACGGGGAACAAAAAAGGATGGATTTTACCCGGAAGGGGATGCCATGAAAGCCTACCTGGTAAAACAGGGCATCCTTGCAGCCGACATCATTGCTGACAACGATGGAAAAAATACATTTCTTACTGCAAAAAATTTTATGGAATGGAATAGAACGAACGGCGCTGCTTCGGTTATCGTTGTATCGCAATTTTACCACATCACCCGGTCTAAATATATTTTACACAAACTGGGTTTTAAAACCGTCTACGGTGCCTCCTCCGTACGGTATGGATGGAACGATATTGTTGGCACCCTGCGCGAAGTACCGGCCTTTTATAAGTACCTGCTGTTTTATTGAACAAGCGATGTTCGATCCCAAATTTTTTATTTTTTCAATGAAGATGCCTGCACGTCCAGCGTTGTTTTTAATCGGATGGTGGTATACTGCTCTGCTGGTTTTTTACTTTCTATCAGTTCAATCAGTAACTCTGTTGCGTTCTGGCCGATGGAAAATGTAGGCTGGCTTACCGATGTGAGCGCTGGACTAAGATACCGGTTCAGCGGGCTGTCTGAAAACCCAGCCAGTGCAACATCGCCCGGCACGTTTATATTCATTTCATTGAGCGTTTTAACACTCACGAGCGACCAGCGCTCAACAGATGAAAACAATGCATTGGGCCGGCTTTTTGCCCGGAACAGTTTTATTATTTCATTTTTCATGTTGGCTTCGTCAAAATCGCAGTATACTATCCACTCTTTCCTCACCGGTATCTTATGGGCTTTCAACGCGTCCAGGTAACCATTCAGCCGGTTCTGTGTAATGGCGAGGTGCTTTGAAATAGTGAGGTGTGCAATGCGTTTGTACCCCTGTTCAATTAAATGGCAGGTAGCGTCGAAAGCCCCCTTGTAGTCGTCCACCACCACTTTATGGGTGTTTAGTCCATCGCTCACCCGATCGAACATAACTACTGGTATGCCCCTTTCCACCATTTCTTTCAGGTGGTCTACCTGGTTGGACTCATTCGATATTGAAATCAGCAACCCGTCGATTCGCCGGGATGCCAGCAGGCGGGTGTGCAGTATCTCCAGGTCCAGTTTTTCGTGACTCTGCGTAATCAATAAATTATAGCCCATTTTGAACGCAATGTCTTCAATACCAGAAATAACCGCAGAGCAGTAATTGTAAGCAATCTCCTGGACAATCACCCCAATGACTTTCGTTTTTTTATCGCGCAGCGACAAAGCAACCGGGTTGGGACTATAATTCAATTCTTCCGCTACGGAAAGCACCAACTGGCGGGTTTCTTCACTAATGTCTGTACTTCCCCGCAATGCCCTGGACACGGTGGATGGCGATATTTTAAGTCTTTTTGCAATATCTTTTATGGTTGCCTGATGCGGTGCCATCATACTAAATCAATTGTTATAAGTGTCCATCTTGCTTGTGTAACCTTCTCCTGCGGCAAGCCAATTGCGGTAGGGGGCCTGCTGCATGGTACAACTTTTTAGACAAATCGGGTTGTTAACGCCACTAAATTAAATATTTTATAAAAAAACCGCGGTTTCGCGCGAATTTAGTTTATGCAATCGTTGCCGGTAACGAATTCGGACCAAATTATATGTCGTTGTTGCTTTCGCCGAATTCTGTGACCATTTATTTACATACTTTTAACAATACATTACCGACGATTTATAAAATGCTGTGCCTGCGTATGAAAATGGAATGGCTATTCTTATTTGGCTGCTTTATAGCGTTTGCTATATTATCAATCTTGCATTATTGGACTCGCCAATTGAAACCGATAAGTGTTTTACCCCACGTGCATTCACTGCTCGCCAGGTTTAAAAAGCCTGCTGCGGTTCAACCGATACCTGTCCGCAACTTTATACCCAGTAAACAAATCCGGCTACGGCTTGGTATTTCGCCGGGCAAACCGACGGGCCGTGTTTTCGGCAATGAAATAATTAGCTTTTAAAACCACGTCCATAAATAATTAACGATGCTTCTAAAATTGCCTGTAACACTTTTTCTTATTTGCATGCTGCTGTCCTGCACAAGTTCCAGGCAAGCTACCGCGGTAAAACAAGCTGGCATTAACTGGTCCGCCGTGCGTGTGCTTGTGTATACGCGCAATGGTAAAGGATATGTGCACCAGAATATTGGTGCCGGCGTTGCTGCTATCAAACAAATTGGCGCCAGGTATGGATTTGCGGTAGACGTATCCGACAACCCCGCCGATTTCTCCGATGCGAACCTTAAAAAATACAGCGCATTAATTTTTAATAATACAAACAATGGTGTTTTTGAGACTGATGAGCAGAAACTTGCGCTCATGCATTATATACAGGCAGGAGGTGGCTTTGTAGGTTTACATTCCGCTACCGGAACCGAAAGAGAATGGGCCTGGTTCAAGCGGTTGATTGGCGCCAGCTTTCTGCGGCATGCTAAGCACCAGTCTTTCACCGAAATTATAATTGATACTACCAATCCTTCTACTAGTTTCCTGCCCCGCAACTGGGTGCAGGATGACGAATGTTATTTTTTTAAAGAAGTGAACCCCGATTTACATGTGCTGATGACACATGATTTGAGCACGCTGCTGGACGATAAAGACAAGCCCGTTTTTTACGGGGCTTCCTCGCAGTCTGTCTGGTGCCATGAATTTGATGGCGGCCGTGAATGGTATACATCGCTCGGGCACGACAGTGCGACCTATTTTAAACCTGATTTTCAGCAGCATTTGCTGGGTGGCATACAGTGGGCCATTGGCCAAAATAAACCCCTGGACTATAACAAAGCGCATGCAAAAAAACCAGACGATCCATTACCGTATTAACAGCGCAGCAGTAAGGAGCAGCAAAAAAATAATGTGGGACATTTTTAAATTAACCTATTAATTTTTGAACAATGAGCAACAAGAAAAATAAAACCAATTCAAGACGCGACTTTATCAAAAAAAGCATTGCCGGCACCGTGGGTGCTACGGCAATGGGTTCCGGGTTTGCGTCTATTGTTCCGGCCAGTGTGTTGGGTAAGTACGCGCCGAGTAAGCGCATAAACGTAGGCGTTATAGGAACGGGCAGAATTGGACAATCCTGGGATATGCCGGGCACCATCAAGCATGACCAGGCAAGAATGCTGGCCGTTTGCGATCTCGATAAAAACAGGGTGAAGGGCGCGCAGAAATGGGTGAATGATTACTACGCAAAAAAGAACAATGGTAGTTATACCGGCACTAAAACATTTGAACATTACGAAGATTTGCTGGCAGATAAAGACATTGATGCGGTGATAATTTCAACACCGGACCACTGGCATGTTATACCTGCCATACACGCGGTACGCGCAGGTAAAGATGTATACATGGAAAAACCGGCATCACTCAGCATCAGCGAGGGCCGTATTTTAAGTAACGAAGCCAATAAAGCCGGCCGCATTTTCCAGATTGGCAGCCAGCAGCGTTCCATGCCGCAGTTTAAAAAAGCGTGTGAGCTGGTACGAAACGGACGCGTGGGCAAACTGCATACCATTTATGTGGGCCTGCCCGTAGATGACCCCCGGCAAAGCACCGTGGAAACAATAATGCCAATACCCGCCAACCTGAATTATGAAAAATGGCTGGGCTCAACTCCTTACGTGCCGTATACAGAAAAATTGGTGCATCCGCAGGACAGCGTTAGTGCAAGGCCGGGATGGTTACGCTGCGGACAGTTTGGCGCGGGCATGATTACCGGCTGGGGTGCGCATCATTTTGATATCGCCAACTGGGGCATGGGTACCGAATATACCGGGCCCGTTGAAATTTCCGGTACCGCCGACTGGCCCGATGAAAAAGCTTTGTGGGATGTACACGGTAATTTTAAAACCAGTACGGTGTTCGCCAATGGCGTTACCGTACTGGCCAGCAATGAATATCCCAACGGTGTAAAATTTGTAGGATCAGACGGGTGGATTTTCGTAACCCGTGGTAATTATTCAGTAACCAGTTCTGACCCGGTTGCAAAAGGCAGTAATAGCAAAGCACTGGATGCCAGTGACCCAAAAATACTTACTTCGGTAATTGGACCGGATGAGCTGCACCTGATTGATAGTCCGGACCACCATGAAAACTGGCTGAACAGCATCATTAGCCGCCAGCCAAACATTGCGCCGATAGAAGTCGGTCACCGCGCGTGTTCCGTTTGCCTGCTCAACCATACCGTAATGAAACTGAAAAGGAAACTTTATTGGGATCCTGCGATGGAAAGATTTAAAAATGATGATGAAGCAAATGCGATGCTGACCAGGTCGCAGCGCTGGCCCTACCAGATCAACAAAGAATTTAATGTGGAAACTAAAATACAGTCTTGAGTTGCAGGTGGCTAACAGTAAGCAAGGAATACGGCACGTAAGAATAATTTGAAAAAAGAAAAACAAACATGCGATTATCTTTTTCCTTTATTTTATTTATGGCAAGCACGGTGGCTGTTGGCACTGGTTGTAATTCGGCGGTAACAACGGCGGAAACAAAACCCACAGACAGTGCCGCGGTTCGGCTTATTACGCTCGACCCTGGTCATTTTCATGCAGCGTTGGTGCAAAAATCTGTGTCTGAAGGAATAGATTCTATCGTGTATGTGTACGCGCCCGACGGACCAGAACTGCAAGCGCACCTTGATTTAATTAAACAATACAATGAACGCAGCGAAGCACCGACACACTGGTCAGAAAAAATATATAAGGGAGAAGATTTCCTCGAGAAAATGATTGCGGAGAAAAAAGGCAATGTAGTGGTACTGGCGGGCAACAACCTGCGCAAAACACAATATATCACACGGGCAATAGAAGCCGGTATGAATGTATTGGGCGATAAACCGATGGCCATTACTGCCGCAAATTTTATTGAGCTGGAAAAAGATTTTGCTACAGCAGCGGAGAAAAAATTGCTGTTGTACGATATCATGACGGAAAGGTCGGAGATCACCAACCTGTTGCAGAAAGAATTTGCGCATATCCCGGAGGTATTCGGCGCCCTGCAAAATGGAACGATTTCGGATCCGGCAGTGACAATAGAAAGCGTACATTATTTTTATAAGTTTGTTTCGGGCAAGGCGCTTACCCGGCCATCGTGGTTTTTTGATCCGGCGCAGCAGGGCGAGGCAATTGCAGATGTGGGCACCCACCTGATCGACCTAGTGCAGTGGCAGTGTTTCCCTGATACTGTAATCGATTACAAAAAAGATGTGGTAGTTAATAATGCCCGTCTTTGGCCTACACCCGTAACGCGCTCACAGTTTACGCTGGTTACAAAAAAGGATAGTTTTCCTGGTTTTCTGCTACCCTATGTAACCGCGGATACCATATTGCAAACCCACGCCAATGGCGAAACCAATTATACCCTTAAAGGCAAACACGTTAAACTTACCGCACGGTGGGCGTACAAAGCGCCGGAAGGGAGTGGTGATACCCATTATTGTCTCATGAAAGGCTCGTTGGCAAACCTGGAGATTAAACAGGGCGCGGAAGAAAATTACAAACCGACCCTGTACATCCGCCCGCTCCACAATACCCGGCAATATGATTCGGCATTGGTGAAAGCACTTGAAAAAATAAATACCCGGTATGAAGGTGTTACGGTGGAAAAAGCAGGCAATGCCTGGAAAGTAGTAATTCCGGAAAAGTTTAAAGTAGGGCATGAAGCGCATTTTGGGCAGGTAATGCAACGTTTTTTGCAATACCTCAAAGCCGGCCAATTACCGGAATGGGAAACACCGGGCATGATAGCCAAATATTACACGGCTACCAAAGCCCTTGAAATGGCCAGCAAAAAAAGTAAAGACGTTCAAC
Organism: Chitinophagaceae bacterium; assembly: GCA_039919885.1. GTDB lineage: Bacteria > Bacteroidota > Bacteroidia > Chitinophagales > Chitinophagaceae > JACMLD01. The sequence goes on along the minus strand of JBDSEV010000005.1, from coordinate 29,247 downwards.
CGACCAATAACTGATAGTTCACCTGTCATAAAAAAACCATTAATTTTTTAACCCTAAACATACAAACACAGATGACGATGCCATAACAACCAAAATTTAAATTTACCATTTCGAGAAAAAATTTTAATCACTAACAAACTTGCTTTATGAGTAAAAAATTCTTCCACAAGATTCCCATTATGCTGTGCATGATACTGCTGTGCAGCTCGGGAGTCGTTTCCGCCCAGGACCTAATTACGGTAGCGGGCGATATCAGGGCCAAAGACAGCACCAATTCATTACCTAACGTGTCCGTTACCGTTAGAGGAAAGAAAAACGGAACCAGTACGGATGCCAAAGGTCATTTCGTACTTACTGGCGTACCATCAGGAGCCACCTTAGTATTTTCTTCGGTAGGTTTTGCAGAACAAACCATGCAGGTAAAAGGCCGCACTTCAATAAATGTGGTAATGGAAGCTGCAGATGGCCCCAAACTCGATGAGGTGGTAGTAGTAGGATACGGAACACGCGCTAAGAAAGATGTAACCGGTGCCGTATCACAGGTAAAAGTAACACAGCTGGAAAATGAAAACCCGCAAAGTGTGGCAGATGCGCTTCGTGGCAATATTGCCGGGCTCAGCATTTCGCAAACAAACTCCGCGTCCGCCAAGGGTGGGGGCGATTTACTGGTACGCGGCAAATCTTCCGTTAATGCAGGTACTTCGCCGCTGATAGTACTTGATGGTGTTATTTATCCAGGCCAGTTGTCTGATATCAACCCCAATGACATAGCCACCATTGACGTACTCAAAGATGCCAGTTCTGCAGCTGTATTTGGTGCCAAAGCAGCGAGCGGTGTAGTGTTGATTTCTACTAAAAGGGGTGCAAGCGGTGCAAAACCCACCATCTCGTTTAACACCAACGTTGGTTATGGTGAACTCGCCAGGAACCAACCACTGCATGATGGTCCGGGTTTCGTGGCCTGGAGACAGGATGTACTCAGGAGCACCAACGTATCTGCGCCGCAATACCGTTACAATGACCCAAGATCTTTACCTGCTGGTGTTACTGTTGACAGCTGGCGCGAAAACCAGAGCGGCGATTCCATCACCGTTTGGCTCAACAGGCTTAAAATGTTCCCGGTAGAAATAGCCAACTATAAAGCCGGCAAAGAAACAGACTGGTACAGCCAGATGTTTCACAAAGGACTGCGCCAGGACCATACCCTGAGCATCAGCAACCGCAACGACAAGGTGTCTTACTATATGTCTATGAATTACACCAACAACCAGGGCATTATTCTTGGCGACGCATTCAAAACTTTTCGCATGCGCGCAAACCTGGAAGCAAAAGCGGCCAAATTTATGACGGTAGGTATGAACCTGCAGTTTGCAGACAGGGATGAAAGCCAGGTGCCGGTTGACTGGGGCCAGATGGTGAATGCATCTCCTTATGGTGAAAAATACAAAGCAGATGGTGTAACGTTGAGGGATAGCCCAAATGATGACGTGGGCAATAACCTGAACCCCTTCCAGGGATACGTGTACACGACCCGTTTGCAAAAAACGAATACTTTGTTTGGATCGCTGTATGCAAAAGGTGATTTGGGCCTCGGCTTTTCTTACCAGGTCAACTTTACCCCAAATTTTGAATTTTATCGTTATTTCAATGGCAACTCAGCAAAAAGTTTTCCTTATGCTGCTGTAAAAGGCTCTGCAACCAGGACAGACCAGACTTCTTATAACTGGCAAGTTGATAACCTGCTGAAATGGAACAAAACATTTGGTGAACACCAGTTTGATGTAACCTTCCTGTACAACGCGGAAAAATTTCAATCCTGGAGAAACCAGATGGACAACCAGGGCTTTGACCCCAATGATATCCTGAGCTACCACAATATCGGTGCAGGTATCAAACCGGTTATTAGCAGTGACGACCAATATAGCACCGGCGATGCATTAATGGGCAGGTTAAATTATACTTTCAAACAACGCTACCTGCTAACGGCTTCCGTACGCCGCGATGGTTACTCCGCATTTGGCCAGGGTAATCCAAGGGCTACCTTTCCTTCTGTTGCACTGGGATGGATATTTTCTGACGAAAGTTTCATGAAAAATAACAACTGGCTCAGTTACGGAAAACTGCGGGTATCGTACGGTATAAATGGTAACAGGGATATTGGCCGCTACAACGCCATCTCCGATCTGTCTACCGGTAAATACCAATATGTAACCGCGGCGGGTGCCGTAGTGCTGGTATCGCAGTTGTTTGTTAACCGTTTGCAGAATCCTAACCTGCAGTGGGAGAAAACCTCTTCCATTAACCTGGGCCTCGACTTCTCTTTGTTTAAAAACGTGGTGAGTGGTTCAATAGAAGTATATAAAAAGTCGACCCACGATTTGTTAATCTTAAGGGCATTGCCAGATGTAACAGGATTCTCCAATGTTTGGGATAACCTCGGCCAGGTGGATAACAAGGGGATTGAGCTTACGCTGAACAGCAACAACGTTAAGCGTGCCAATTTTTCCTGGAGAACAACGGCTACGTTTTCTTTGAACAGGAATAAGATTGTGCATTTGTACGGACCAGTGGATGTGGTAGATCCCGTAACCGGTAAAGTAACCGGCCAGGTAGAAAAAGATGACGTGGGCAACAGGTGGTTTATCGGGCACGACCTTGACCAGATCTGGGATTTAAAAGTGCTGGGTGTATGGCAGCAAAATGAAGCAACCGAAGCCGCCAAGTATGGCGTTATCCCAGGTGATTTCAAAATACAGGACGTAAATGGAGATGGTAAATTCTCCGATGCAGACCGTCAGTTCCTGGGTTACAGAACACCGCGGTTCCAGTGGTCATTGAGAAATGAATTCACCATTTATAAAAACTTCGATTTTGCATTCCAGGTATATTCAATCTGGGGCCAGTACAGTGATTTTAACCAGGCCAAGAACAATGGCGGTTTCCCTGACCGGCAGAATGCTTATATCTACCCTTACTGGACAAAAGACAATCCGAGGAATGATTACGCGCGCTTGTTCTCCAGCAATGGCGGCGCCAGCTACGGTGTCTATCGCCACACGTCTAACATAAGGGTAAACAATATTTCACTGGGCTATACATTACCGAAAGCGCTTGTTAGCAGGGCGAGAATGGAAAGCCTGAAAATTTATGCCAATGTGAACAACCCGTTTGCCTATCAGCCCGACTGGAATTACTGGGATGCAGAATACAGAAATAGGGATTCAAATGGTAACGTATCAATTGCCATTCCCCCAAGGTATTTTACACTCGGCCTTAACCTGACATTCTAACTTTAACTGATTTAATAATTGAAACATGAAAAATATTTTTAACCGACTACTTGTCATTTTGCCTTTGATTGGGCTGCTGACTGTAATAAGCAGTTGCAATAGAGACTACCTCAAGCCTAAACCATTGTCTTTCTACGAACCCAGCGCTACCTATATAGACGCGGCGGGTATGCGAGCGGCGCTGGTATCCTGCGCCAGGAATTTGCGTAATGAGTATTATGGTGATGGTATGCCGTTTCTTACGGAAGAATTGTTTTCTGAAGTAACAGTAGATGGCGTTACCGACAAATCCGGTCCTGCGCAGGACAACAACCTGGTTATTACGCCGGATAATGCAAGTCCCGGAAATGAAAATTCCGACCATGCGAGAATCTATTATTACTGGTCAGAAGGGTACAAAGGAATCAAATATGCCAATACCGTTATCAGCCGCATTGACCAGGCTACCTATGCAAACGTTGCTGAAAGGAATGCAATCCTGGGTGCCGCTTACTTTCACCGGGCGATGCGTTATTACCGGCTTACTATGCAATTTGGCGACGTTCCGGCGATTTTTTCCGAGTTAACGTCTCCAAAACTTGATTTTGTGAGCACGAAAAGAGAAGTAATCCTCGCGCAAATAAAACTGGATTTGGATTCTGCCGTACTTTGGTCTTCAGATGCGGTGAACAGGGGCGACGTAACCAAAGGTGCCTGTCAGCATTTGCTTGCAAAAGTAAACCTGGCGCTTGGCAATTTTGATGAAGCCATTGCGGCTGCCAATGGTATCATTAACGGAAGTACGTATGCGCTCATGAAGACACCGTTTGGATCAACCAACAAAAATGTAATCTGGGATTTACACCGTCCGGAAAATAAATCAATTGCCGGCAATAAAGAGGGTATTTATTTCGTGATTGACCGGTTCGGCGATGGGCAGTACGGTACCGGTATGAGCACCATGCGGCAATGCGTTCCTTACTGGGGTGCCAATATCAATACCCCGTCTGGTAAAAAAGGCACCAATGATGGTGTGCAAAGTGCAGATGTACCTTTTTCGCAATCAAATTTAGTTGGAAGGGGCATCGGCAGGTGCCGCGCTACTGCTTACAGTCAGTGGACTATTTGGGATGATGCCAACGATCTGCGCCATGCTCCAGGTAACTGGATGAACATGACCGACCTGGTATATAATAATTTAGCCGCGTTAAAAGCTACGCAAACGGAGCCGCAGGATCCTTACTACCTGAAAAACCTGGTGAAATATGGTCCGAACGGAAACCTTACTACATCAGATACCATTCGGTGCTGGTATGGATGGCCGCAATACAAACTGTTTGTACCTGATGTGGAAAATGCACCCATGCAGGGCGGACATACGGACTGGTATATCTTCCGCATTGCAGAAACTTACCTGTTGCGTGCCGAGGCCTATTTCTGGAAGGGCGACCTGGCCAGTGCATTAGCAGATGTGAATGCAGTAAGAACGAGGGCTGGCTGTGCACCGCTCACAGGCCCTGTAACAATGAACACAATACTGGATGAAAGAGCAAGGGAATTGTTTTTTGAAGAGCCCCGTAAAACAGAACTTACCCGCATTGCGTACATCTTTGCAAAAACAGGTAAAGCTGCTGAAAACGGTAAATCCTATACGCTCGATAATTTTTCGACCAGCAATTACTGGTTCGACAGGATTACGGCTAAAACAGATTTTTATAACAAAGGCGTTAAAACAAATCATGGTGATTTGTATACGATGAGTGCTTACCACGTTTTGTGGCCGGTACCATCGGTGTCTATACAGGCTAATTCTTACGGACATATTAACCAGAACATGGGTTATGTGGGCTTTGAAACAAATGTGCCGCCATTGACAGCGATACCGAAATAAACAGCGCGCGCGCCAAACAAAATATTATTGATGCCGGCGGGAGTTATTGGTAACCATGTAAATTATCAATTAAGCCTGCCGGCATTCTTTAATTTGTTCCGCCGCCGTTATATCGTGGGTCGAAGCTATTGTGTGTGGCCTACGAAACACAAAAACGCAACCAACAATATCATTTCATTAATCATTAAATAGCAAATATGACCTCAAGAAGAAGTTTCATACAAAAATCTGTTCTTGGCCTTGGCAGCGCGGCCGTGTTGCCATTGATGAGTAGCAGCGCGCTGGCTGCAACCAATGAGACTACGGAAAGCAACCTTAAGCTGGGTATGGCCGGGTTTACGTTTGTCAAGTTTGACGTCGAGAAATCAATTGCAATAATGAAAAGGGTGAACGTAACAAACCTTTCACTAAAAGATTTTCATTTGCCACTCAATAGTACACCGGAAAAAATGAGCAGTGTGCTGGCGCAATTTAAAGAAGGTGGCATCAGCATTTACGCTGTTGGCGTTATTTACATGAAAACAAAAGAAGCCGTGGACCAGGCTTTTGAGTACGCCAAAAATGTGGGTGTATCGCTCATTGTGGGCGTACCCAATCCTGACCTGCTGGATTATACAGAAGAAAAAGTTAAAAGCACCAATATCAGGATCGCCATTCATAACCACGGCCCGGAGGATAAATTGTATCCAAGTCCAAAGAACGTATATGATCTGATTAAAAACCGGGACGAGCGCGTTGGCCTTTGCATCGACATCGGCCATTCTACCCGTGCTGGCCAGGATCCTGCAAAAGCTGTTTTGGACTATAACAAACGTGTCTTTGATATGCATATTAAAGACGTATCAGCAGCGGAAAAAGATGGTAAGGCAATGGAAGTGGGCCGCGGCGTAATTGATTTTCCGGCACTGGTAAAAGCCCTCAATAAAATTAAATTTAAAGGCTTCTGCAGTTTTGAATTTGAAAAAGACATGTCAGATTCTTTGCCCGGTATCGCAGAATCAGAAGGCTACTTCCGGGGCGTGATTAAAACGGTGGGATAGTACCGTTTGCCGTAGCAAAATGCTGCCGAGTATCCGATAAAGCAACCAATGCAAGTAGTAACCTTGCAGCTAAATTCCCTTTCCGAGGGAATTTTTTATTTTGGGGCAGGCTGATTTTTTTACGGTACTACAACGTGTTTGTATTAATTTGGCCGCGGCTGTTCTACTGTAGCAAGGCGGTTTTATCATTAATTTTTTTTTTGTCTACTTTTAACGACTATTAATCCATTCAGCGTGAACATATCATTACCCGGAATTCGCTTTTCACCGTTTATCATCGTGGCAATCGCCGCTTTGGCTGCTTGCGGTGGCAATGATAAAAATGAGAAGATTGCTGCACCCGCGGGAAAAAGCAAACCCGCAACGGGCGTGGTGGAAGCCTATATTGTAAAAGCCCATTCGTTGGGTGCTAGTGTAGAAGTGCCCGGTTCATTAATCGCCAACCAGTCAACAGAACTACACCCGGAAATATCAGGAAGGATTGTGCAGCTTAATGTGAGCGAAGGCCGGCAAATCGTGAAGGGAATGCTAATCGCCAAATTATACGATGGCGACCTGCAGGCTACCCTAAAAAAATTGCAGGTACAGTTGCAGATTGCCAACCAGAATGAGCAACGTTCCTCACAGCTTATCAAACTTCAGGGCATCAGCCAGCAGGATTACGATGCCAGCCTGCTCAATGTAAACAACATTAAAGCTGATATTGAAATAACGCAAGCAACCATTATCAAAACAGAAATAAGGGCGCCGTTCAACGGCAAAGTAGGCCTCAAAAATATCAGCATGGGGGCATTTGTTACGCCCGCTACCATTGTTGCCACCATTCAGCAAACCGATATTCTTAAACTGGATTTTTCGGTGCCGGAAAAATATATTTCGCAGATCAGGGTAGGGCAGCCGGTGCAGTTTACTACCGAAGGAGGCAACAAAACGCATACAGCAAAAATAATGGCTACCGAATCCGGCGTTGCGCAGGAAACACGTACGCTCTCCATCCGGGCCATTGTTGAAAATAAACAGGCAGGACTGGTGCCGGGCGTGTTTGCAAAAGTGGTGCTTGATTTTGAACCCGATCCCAACGCAATTGTGGTGCCTACCCAGGCCATTATACCACAGGCAAGGGGTAAAAAAGTAATTATTTACCAGGGCGGCGTGGCAAAATTTGTGGACGTCACTACGGGCATTCGCGACTCGTCCACCATACAGATTACCAGCGGGTTAAAGGCAGGTGATACCATTGTAACTACTGGCCTGCTAAGTACAAGGCCTGATGCAGCGATAAAAATCAGCCGGATAGTCAACCAGTAAATTTGCAGCAATTGCACGATGACTTGCCAGGTATCCTATTAAAATGGTTTAAATAAAAGGTGTGCTCATTTTTTACTGCACCATCAAACAATAAATAAAGTGGCATGAACATATCCGAACTCAGTCTGCGCCGGCCGGTACTTGCCATCGTAATGAATATCATTATTGTTGTATTTGGCATAATCGGTTTTAAATTCCTGGGTATACGTGACTACCCGGCCATCGACCCGCCCAATGTAAACGTGCGCACTTCGTATTCGGGGGCCAATGCAGATATTATTGAAACGCAGGTAACAGAGCCACTGGAGAAATCAATAAATGGTATTGCCGGCGTACGCAACATTACCTCTTCCAGCAGCAATGGTACCAGTAGCATTAATGTAGAATTTGATTTAAATATTAACCTCGAAGCCGCCGCCAATGATGTGCGCGATAAAGTTTCTCAGGCGGTAAGATCGCTGCCGCCCGACCTGGAAGCACCCCCTGTAGTATCTAAAGCCGATGCCAGCTCAGACGCTATTTTGTCGATGACCATTACCAGCAATACCCGCAACCAGTTAGAGGTAACGGAGTATGCCAACAATGTATTGGTTGAGCGCCTGCAAACAATACCCGGTGTAAGCGGTATACAAATTTGGGGAGAGAAAAGGTATGCCATGCGTATCTGGCTCGACCCCGCAAAACTGGCTGCTTATAATTTAACACCGGTAGATGTTCAGTCGGCGCTATCGAAAGAAAATGTTGAACTGCCTTCCGGTAAAATTTCGGGCAATGCTACAGAACTAACCGTACGTACATTCGGTCGTTTGAATACGGAAGAAGAATTCAACAATATTATAATCCGCAACAGCAATGGTGCGGACGTGCGCGTAAAGAATATCGGGGAAGCCGTGCTGGGCCCTGAAAATGAGGAAACCATCTTAAAAGAAAGCGGTGTACCCATGATTGCGCTGGCCATTGTTCCGCAGCCCGGATCCAATTACGTTGCCATCTCCGATGAGTTTTATAAAAGGCTCGACCAGATCAAGAAGGATGTGCCGGCAGATGTGAAAATCAATATTGCGCTGGACAATACCATGTTCATTAAAAAATCTATCTCCGAGGTACAGGAGACACTGGTAATATCAATTATACTGGTGATTCTTATTATTTATCTTTTCTTCCGCGACTGGCTGATTGCGGTGCGCCCGCTCATAGACATCCCCGTATCATTGATTGGCGCCTTTTTTATCATGTATATCATGGGCTATACGATCAATGTATTATCGCTGCTGGCCATTGTATTGGCTACGGGACTGGTGGTAGATGATGGCATCGTGGTAACCGAGAATATATATAAAAAGATGGAGCGGGGAATGAACAAGTGGCAGGCCGCGCAGGAAGGATCAAAAGAAATTTATTTTGCTGTAATTGCTACTTCCATTACACTGGCGGTGGTATTTTTGCCCATCATTTTTTTACAGGGTTTTGTAGGCAGCCTGTTCCGGGAGTTCGGTATCGTGGTGGCAGGTGCTGTTTTAATCTCCGCATTTGTATCGCTCACCTTAACACCGGTGTTGAATGTAAAACTTACCAGGAAAGGCGTACACCGGCATTCGTGGTTTTATACAAAGACAGAGCCTTTTTTTCAGTGGATGGAAAAAGGCTATACCGCATCTCTTACCAGGTTCATGAAGGTGCGATGGGTAGCTTTCATTATCATTGGCGTATGTGCTGCTATTATTTATTTTATTGGCGGCAGTCTGCAGTCGGAATTAGCCCCCATGGAAGACCGGAGCCAGTTCCGGTTGGCGGTATCGGGGCCAGAGGGCACCTCTTTTGATGCAATGGATAAATACATCACCAGGCTGTCTAACCTGATGATTGATTCCGTACCAGAAAAGCAGATAGTACTAACGGTTACGTCACCGGGCTTTATGGGATCGGGCAATGCCAACACCGGCTTTGTAAGAGTTACTTTGGTAGACATCAAAGACAGGCACCGTTCGCAACAGGAAATTGTGGACATGATAAACCGCAACCTGCCACTGTACAATGAAGGACGCGCATTTGCCATACAGGAAGAAACGATTTCAGTAAACCGGCGCGGCGGTCAGCCGGTGCAATTTGTAATACAGAACAACAACTTCGAAAAACTTACGCAGATACTGCCCAAATTCTTAGAAGAAGCAAACAAGAGTACCATATTACAACAGGTAGACGTGGATCTTAAATTTAACAAGCCCGAGCTGCGCGTGCAGATAGACCGCATTAAAGCCGCGGAACTGGGCGTAAGTGTAAACGATATTTCGGAGTCGTTGCAGCTCGCCTACAGTAACCGGCGACTGGGATACTTTACAAAAGAAGGCAAGCAATACCAGGTAATGGGACAAGTGGCGCGTGACGATCGCGACGATCCGAATGATATGAAAGCGTTGTTTGTTAGAAATACCAGGGGTGATATGATAAGTCTCGATAATTTGGTGACGGTGGAAGAGTCCAATACGCCACCAACCATTTTTCACTTCAACCGGTATAAATCAGCCACGGTTTCTGCGGGATTGCAACCCGGCAAAACGATTGCGGACGGCATCAAAGAAATGGAACGGATTTCAAACAAACTGACCGATGAATCTTTTTCAACTTCGCTTTCGGGGTCATCCAGGGATTTTGCAGAAAGTGCCAGCAATACCAGTTTCGCATTTTTGCTTGCATTAGGTTTAATTTTTTTAATTCTTGCTGCGCAGTTTGAAAGTTTTATTGACCCCTTTATTATTATGGTAACAGTACCGCTGGCCATCGCAGGCGCTGTATTGTCTTTGTGGTTATTTGGTCATACGCTCAATATTTTTTCACAGATAGGAATGATAATGCTGGTAGGGCTGGTTACCAAAAATGGTATCCTCATTGTAGAATTCGCCAATCAAAACCGTTTAAAAGGAATGAAGCGAAGCGAGGCAGCTATTTTCTCTGCCACGCAGCGGCTTCGCCCAATATTAATGACCAGCCTCGCCATGTCGCTCGGCGCTTTACCATTGGCGTTATCACTGGGTGCGGCGGCCACCAGCCGCATTCCATTGGGCGTAGTAATTGTAGGAGGTATCCTATTTTCGCTGATACTTACTTTGTTCGTTATACCAGCCATGTATTCTTATCTTTCATCGGCCAAAAAAAGAAGCGCACTGGATGAACTTAGCCTGGCCACCAGGGCGGAAGAAGAAAGCATACCGGTTTAAAAATATGTACATGAAATTGACTGCACCCTATTTATTCATCACAATATTGATTTGCTGTGCAGATGCATCAGCACAAAAAAAGCTTACGCTGGAAGAGGCCGTTGCAACGTCTTTGAAAAACAATTACGATATACAACTGTCTAAAAATGATTCCATGGTTGCGACGCTGGATTATTCTTACCGGTACGGAGCTTTTCTTCCCCAGGTCAATGCCAGCGCATCTACGTTATTCAATAATAACAACCAGCGGCAGACCCTGGCAGACGGAACCAAAAGAAAACAGGATGGCATTCATTCAAATAATTTAGGCGCAGCACTGAACCTGAACTGGGTATTGTTTGACGGATTGAAAATGTTTGCCACCATAAAAAAAGCAGAAGAATACGTGAAGCTGGGCAGCCTCACCATCAAAAACCAGGTGACCAACACCGTAGCCGCAGTTATAAATAATTATTATAACATCGCCGCACAAAAGCAACAGCTGAAGGCCATACAGGAACAGATGTCGGTAAGTGAAGAACGGGTAAAACTTGCGCAAAACCGGTTGGACATTGGAGTGGGGGCGAAGCCGGACGTATTGCAAAGCAAGGTAGATCTCAATGCACAGCGCGCCAATATCCTGACGCAGGAAACGCTGATTGCCCAGCTAAAAGAACAATTAAACCAGGCCATGAACGTGGCGCCCAATACAGTTTATGATGTGGAAGACAGTATCCCGATTAACACTGAACTTGCCCTGGGGGATATTCAGCAGGATATTGAAAAGACCAACCCATTGCTGCAAGTGGCCAAAAAAAATATTGATATTTCAGCAATCACGCTGAAGGAACGGAAAGCGGACTTGTACCCCGTGCTGGCATTTAATTCGGCGTATAATTTCAGTCGGACGAACAACACTACTGTTATCAATAATTTTTCGCTCCTTTTCAACCAAAACAACGGGTTCAATTACGGTTTAACCATTGCCGCACCCATCCTTAATAATTTTACCGGTAAAAGGCTGGTGAAGCAAGCGCAGCTGGATATCCGTTACCAGCAGCTCATTTACGACCGGGAGCGTTCTTTGCTGCACCTTCAGGTGAACAATGCGTTCACTTCGTTTACACAGCAACAAAAAGCACTGACGCTGGAAGAAGACAATATTCTCCTGGCAAAAGAAAATGTATCGATTATACTGCAGACCCTGCGTTTGGGTGCGGCTACCATTATTCAGCTGCGGGAAGCACAGGGTAGCTTAGAGCTTGCGTACAACAGGCTGATTACTGCGCGGTACAATACAAAGCTGGCAGAAACAGAATTAAGAAGATTGCGTGGCGATTTAGTGCAGTAGGCACATGTTGAATTTATTAACCTTTGCGGGATAGTATGCGTAGCACTACATGCAATGAAAACTTTACGTTTGGTTACAACCGCAAAACGTCTTCCGCGCTGGCGTAGCGGGCAAGGTGCAGCCGCAACGGCCTTAATTTAATTGTAAATGCGGTAACCGGTAGGTGAGCCCGTCCAGCACGTAGATCTCATCTACTTCGTACATCCAGAATTTGAACAACGGGGATTTCGATAAGTATTCATCTACTGCTGCCTTGTCTTCTGCGCTTACGGTGATCCATATTTTTTTGCTTTCCAGCGACACCGCGTAGTGGTCGATTACTTCTTTGTTGATAAGCGTGTTGATATATTTTCGATGTTTGGGAATCAGCTCATCGATCTCATCATCTATTTCGAAGCTGATGGTTACCTGGAATTTCTTAATGTCCATAAGGTACGGTCGTCTTTTATGTATAAGGGTACGGTGGTCCAAACTATAACGGGAAACAAGGCGAAAAAGTTTCCTGCAATTGTTATAATTATATTGTCCAGTCCACTATTTTATTTACCCATTCCGGGCGATGCGGGGTGGTAATTCGTATGTAGTTATCGGTATAACCCTCCATCATGGCATTGCGGGAATAACCTTCAAATAATACCGGGCGTATTTGTCCAACATGCTGATGACCAAAATTTTGCGTTTTAACATAAGAAAGCGTACGAAGTATTTTATTGCGCTCCAACCGGGTATTGATGGGTACGACCGGTTGTATTTCAAGGGCTTTGGTATTGTCACGCTCAGAATAAGTAAAAACGTGTAAATAGGAGATGTCAAGTTCCTGCAGAAATGCAGCCGTTTCGTTAAAATCGTCCGCGGTTTCACCGGGGAAACCGACAATCACATCTACGCCAATGGCACAATGCGGCATCTTTGTTTTGATGTAGTTGACCCTTTCTGCATAGAGATCCTTTTTGTAGCGGCGGCGCATCAGCCCCAGTATTTTATTGCTGCCACTCTGTAACGGGATGTGAAAATGCGGCATAAACTTGCTGCTGCCGGCCACCAGGTCGATGATTTCATTGGTGAGCAGGTTCGGCTCAATAGAAGATATCCGGTACCGTTTTATGCCGTGCACATTATCGAGTGCTTTTACCAAATCATAAAAATTCTCCTGGTCGGCTGTACCGCTGGCACCTTTTCCAAAATCACCCAGGTTAACCCCCGTCAGAATTATCTCCTGCACCCCGTCAGCCGCCAATTTTTCTGCGGTCGCCACCACATTGGCCACGGTATCACTCCTGCTTTTGCCCCTTGCCATGGGTATGGTGCAGAAAGAACAATTGTAACTGCAACCATCCTGTACTTTCAAAAACGTACGCGTACGGTCGTTAATCGAAAAAGACGCGTTAAAACCATTTACTTCTTCAATATCGCAACTGCAGATTTTAGCAGAATCGCCTTTGCTGAGCTCTTTTACATGCTGTACAATGTTAAATTTTTCTGCCGCGCCCAGCACCAGGTCAACACCCGGAATAGAAGCAATTTCCTGTGGCTTCAACTGTGCATAACAACCCGTAATGACGACCAGGCTTTCCGGCGATTTTCTTTGTATGCGGCGGACCAGGTGGCGGCATTCTTTGTCGGCATTGTCGGTAACTGAGCAGGTATTAATAACATACACATCAGCGTGTTCATCAAAGGCACGTTTTTCAAAACCGTCATTTTCCAGCAGCCGGGAAATGGCAGAGGTTTCCGAAAAATTCAGTTTACAACCCAATGTGTGAAAAGCCACCGTTTTTGCTGCTGCCATGGCCGCGAAGGTAGGGCAAGGAAAGGTTAATTCTGTTTGGACATCCGTCAAAACGGTAGATTGGTGGTATAGCAGTAAAAAACTCGTAATTATTTGGCCCGCAACCAGCAATTCGTTCCGGGTTTTACCAACTTGTAGTTTCCACTCATTAAATTTGTTTTTGGAGCGACTGGAATTGTACTGTCGCTGCGATCGCTTTCCCACATCAACGAGCGGACAGCGTGTTTTGGCAATAAATAAGTAAGGACGGATCTATTTTTAAATACGAAAACATTATATAATCGATTGAAAAACAAAATTTTATAGCTTACATCGAAATTAAAAACAAGCATGAAAAAAGCCCTGCCGTATATATTTCTTGGCGCACTGGTAATTGCTTCGCTGGCAATTATGCGCTGCAATAACAATGGCGATTACAATACGGGGCCGTCAACAACCGATAAGGTTAACCGAAACAGCGGGCTCGACAGGCGCGTCAGTTTCCTTGAGTACACCGCGCATGCAACATGCAGGATGGCCTGCAGAAAAATAACCCGGGACGAAGTGCAGTACATCTTGAAAAACGGAACAATCAATTACCGGAAGAGTGAAGCGAAGGGCCGTCCGTGTCCTACCTACGCACTGGAAGGGTATGCACCGGATAACCAGCACCTGCGGGTGGTCTTTGCCCAGTGCGATGAGAAGACCAAAGTAGTAACCTGTATTGACCTCGACACTGAATTTGAATGCCATTGCCCGGGCGATGAAAACAAAAATGAGCGCTAATATCCGTCCCCTTTATGCACCTGATGCTACGTTTCTTTAAAGCTGTTTACAGCATCTATGCGATGCTGACCTTTGTATTGCTGCTGCTGGTTATTTTTCCTTTTGTGGTGTTGGCAGCTGTTTTTGGAAAAATTCGTGGCGGCAATATCATTTACCGGATCTGCGGGTGGTGGTCGGATGCCTGGTTTCTGCTGATTGGCGTCTGGTTAAAAAAAACGCGGCGTACCACAGCGCCGGAAAAAGGCGCGCATTACATTTTTGTGGCCAACCATATTTCTTACATGGACATTCCAATGATAGTAAAAGCCATCCGGCAACCTACGCGCCCGCTCGGCAAGGTGGAAATTGCAAAAGTGCCTGTCTTTGGCTTTTTATACCGCTATGGTGCAATTATGGTGGATCGTTCGAGCCCGGAAGCACGTAAAAAAAGTGTGGTGCAATTGAAATCAGTGCTCAAAAAAGGCATCTCTGTTTTTATTTTCCCGGAAGGTACATTTAACGAGACCGGAAAACCCCTGAAGGAATTTTATGACGGCGCATTCCGCATTGCCATAGAAACGCAGACAGCTTTGTTGCCGGTAATTTTTCCCGACACGGTAAAGCGCCTGCATTACAACAGTGTGCTGTCTTTTACACCTGGAAGATGCAGGGCCATTTTCCTGGAGCCGGTAGCCGTGGATGGATTGACCCCGGAGGATATGCTGGAACTGAAAGCAAAAGTGTATGCCACGATGGAAGCGGCGCTCAAAGAAAGTAGTCAGTGATGCAATTATCCGGTATTGGTTAGTCGCCGCGTACAGCAGTGGATTGTGCCACGCAACGCCACAAGACAAAGGGATCCGTGCCGAAACTTTAGCAACACGCATCGCCGGATTGCCCTCGCCTCCTGTACCTTTGTAGCCATTTGCTATTTTACGTGGTAAAACAATTTAAACGAAGCACCCGCATTTGGAAGAACCATCAGTTAATACAAACGAATTATTTAAAGTAAAGAATACCCTTTTTGCGGAAGTAATCATTCCCCTTGCGCTGCCGCGCAATTACACCTGGGCAGTACCCGTGCACCTGGAGGGACAGGTAAAACCAGGCTGCCGGGTGGAAGTGGTACTCAAGAATAAAAAGTATGCAGGGCTGGTTAAAAGAGTGCATACAGACGCGCCCGCATCGTTTGCGCCAAAGGAAATTTTAAATTTGCTGGATACCGAGCCCATTGTATTTCCACAGCAGCAAAGCCTCTGGCAATGGATAGCCAATTATTACCTGTGCAGCGAAGGTGAAGTGATGCAGGCCGCCTTGCCCACCCATTTTAAGCTCAGTAGTGAAACGATCCTGTTGTATAATGAAGAAGCTGGCGACGATTTCAGCAATCTTGACAACGATGAATACCTGGTAGCAGAAGCCCTGCTGATAAAAAAAGAACTGAAACTGGCCGAAGTGCAACAGGTGCTGGATGCCAGCCATGTGTACCCGGTTATTAAACGCCTGATTGAAAAACGGGTATGTTTTGTGTGGGAGGAACTGAAACAAAACTACAAAGAGAAGAAAGAAACCTATGTGCTGCTAAACCCGCAGTACAATACGGACCATGAACTGAGCGAACTGCTGAACAACTGGAGCCGCGCACCCAAACAGATGGAGTTGTTGCTGGCTTACCTCCATATTTCAAAAACGGAAGGTGAAGTTACGCAGGCACAATTGCTGAAGAAATCCGGCGCTTCTGCTGCGCAATTAAAAGGCCTTACAGAAAAAAATGTATTGGTGCTGGATAAAAGATCGGTAGACCGGCTGAAGCAGTTACCCAAAACCATCAACCTGGATTTTGTACTGAGTGCCGCGCAGGAAATTGCGTTGCAGCAGGTGCAGGAAGGGTTTCAACAAAAGAATGTGTGCCTCCTGCACGGGGTTACTTCCAGCGGCAAAACACAGGTGTACATGAAGTTGATGGAGCAGGCATTGCAGCAGGGCAAGCAGGTTTTGTACATGCTGCCGGAGATAGCACTAACGGCACAGGTTATACGCAGGTTGCAAAAACATTTCGGTGGTTATATTCTTATTTATCATTCCAAGTTCAGCCAGAACGAAAGGGTGGAAATATGGAACAAAGTACAAAGTGGCGAAGCGCGGATTGTATTGGGGGCACGCTCATCCCTCTTCCTTCCTTTTCACCAGCTGGGGCTGGTTATTTGCGATGAAGAACATGATACTTCCTACAAGCAGCAGGATCCTGCACCTCGTTACCATGCACGAGATGCCGCGATATTTTTTGCTTCTTTATTTGAAGCAAAAGTTTTGCTGGGCAGCGCTACCCCTTCGATAGAAAGTTATTTCAATGCATCCAACGGCAAATATGCACGCGTAACGTTGACCGAACGTTTCGGCAATGTACCCATGCCGGCCATTGAAATGATAGATACGCGGCAAATGAAAATGCCCGATAAATCAAGGGTCATTATTTCGCCGCCTTTGCAGGAGGCCATCACCAGCAGCCTGCAGCAGGCAAAGCAAGTCATCCTCTTTCAAAACCGGCGCGGTTATTCGCCCTACCAGGTTTGTCAAACCTGCGGCTGGATACCGCATTGTACACAATGCGATGTATCGCTTAGTTACCATAAGACAAAAGGCAAACTGCTCTGTCATTATTGCGGTACGGTGTACCCGCTGGTGCAGACCTGCGAAGCTTGCGGCAACCACTTGTTTGCGCAGCAGAATTTTGGTACTGAGAAAATAGAAGAGACCCTGCAGGAAACTTTTCCGGAAGCAAAAATCGCACGCATGGATGCGGATAGTATAAAAGGCAAGCATGGGCACGATGCATTAATTCAACTATTTGAACAAGGCCGTGTAGACATACTGGTGGGCACGCAGATGGTGGTAAAAGGGCTCGATTTTGAAAACGTGGCCCTCGTGGGAATACTGGATGCGGATGCTATTTTAGGCTTTACCGATTTCCGCGTAAACGAACGGGGGTTTCAGCTGATGGAACAAGTGAGCGGCAGGGCCGGAAGAAAAGACATCCAGGGAAAAGTAATGATACAGGTGCGCAATCCCAACCATGCTATACTGCTGCAGGTACAGCAACATGATTACAATAGTTTTTACCAGGAAGAAATAGAAGGAAGGCGGCAATTTTTTTATCCGCCGTTTTCGCGCATCATCAATATCCTTTTCAGGCACCGCGATGCCGATACCGTACATGCAGCAGCTATCTTTTTTGCCGCGCAGTTAAAACCCTATTTGTCGGGTTATATGATTGGCCCGGCGCAACCCGTCGTAAATAAAGTCCGCAATCTGTTTTTGATGGAGCTGATGCTGAAACTTCCAAAAGACAGCGCCACCATACAACAGGCCAAGCAATTTATTCATACGGCTACGGCCATGATGCATGCGGACAAACGGTTCAGGAGCGTGCAGGTGGTACCGGATATTGACCCGGTGTAATCACCACTTTGCTACAACCGCACGATGCGTATGAAAAAAATCTTGCTGTTTTTTTTATGTAAAGTATGCGCTTTTGAATACGATTGCCCATTTTTACATTTCCAGGCAACGAAGCAAAGATGGCAGCGATACCAATGATAGTATCGCAGGCGCAAACAGCAGCAGGCCGGCTTTTCAGGCCAGTAAATAAGTTTTCAGTTCATCATAATCTGCATTCATGCTTACAGCTACTTTTCTATTTTTTAGAACAGCGTTTACTGCATCGGGGATGGGTACGGGCGTATGAATGATTGGTTCCACCACATCATAAAATTTAACCGGGTGTGCCGTTTCCAGGAAAATGCCTTTATTGCCGGGGTGAGAACGCAGGTAATCCAGCAACGCAGTATAACCAACCGCACCGTGCGGATCCATCAGGTACTGGGTTTTATCGTATACCGTTTTCAGCGCGGTACGGGTGTCTTCATCGCTGATGCTGTAACTGGTCAGTACTTTTCTAAGGTCGCCCAGCTGCTGGTGAAACAATTCCAGTATGCGTACAAAATTACTGGGGTTGCCCACATCCATTGCATTGGAAATAGTAGCCACCGATTTTTTTATTTCGTAGTGGGATGTCTTCAGGAATTCGGGCACTGTATTGTTTGCATTGCAGGCGGCAATAAAATGTTTTACCGGCAACCCGCTGGTATATGCCAGTAAACCTGCACAGATATTCCCGAAATTGCCACTGGGAACGGCAATAACCGGGGGAGTTGTTTTATCGGCCCATTGTTTCCATGCAAAAAAATAGTAAAACTGTTGCGGTAACCAACGCGCCACATTGATAGAATTGGCGGACGTAAGGAAGAGTTTTTTATTAATGTCGGTATCAGTAAAGGCCTGTTTAACCATTTGCTGGCAATCGTCAAAACTACCGGCCACCTCAATGGCCCGTATGTTTTTCCCCAGCGTTGTCAGTTGTTTTTCCTGTACGGAACTCACTTTACCGGACGGGTATAAAATAACGACATCCACGCCGGCTACGTCAAAGAAACCGTTGGCAACTGCACCACCAGTATCACCGGAGGTAGCTACCAATACCGTCACTTTTTTATCATTTCCCTTTACAAAATAACCCAGGCAACGGCTCATGAACCGTGCACCGATGTCTTTAAACGCCAGGGTAGGACCGTGAAATAATTCCAGCGATGCGATGTTTTCGGTTATGGGTACCAGTGGTATAGAGAAATTAACCGTTTCCGCTACTATCTGCTGCAGTATTTTTTCAGGTATCGCGTCACCTACATAGGGGCTGATAACGCTGTAGGCAATTGCTTCGTTGCTGTATTCATTTATATTATCAATGAGATCTTTCTTTACCTGCGGCACCTGTTCAGGAAAATACAAGCCTTTATCCGGCGCCTGTCCATTGATGGTAGCTGTTTTGAAATCTACGATGGGTGATTGTTTATTGAGGCTGTAATATTTCATTCCTTTTCTTATTGGTTGTCATCAAAATTCCTATCGGCAAACACACCGGCCGCGACTATCCCGGCAGGGCGCTTTACGCAGCAATTATTTTCACCCCCTCATGGTTGAGCGTAGTTACATAGGTTTTGAAATCGATGCCTACTTTTTCGAATACCGCAATCATGACATTCTCTATCATAGCTGCAACAGCGGCATCTTTGCTGAGCATAAATATGGATGGCCCGGAACCAGAAATGCCACCGCCCAGTGCGCCGGCTTCCTTACTTTTTCTTTTTACTTCGTCGAAACCAGGAATAAGGATACTGCGCACCGGCTCAATAATCACATCTTCCAGGGATCGACTGATGAGGTTGTAGTCATTTTTCATAAAACCTGCAACCAATCCTGCAATATTGCCCCACTGTTTTATCGCATCCTTCAGCAATACTTCTTTACGCAGTATTTGCCGCGAATCAGAAGTCTTCACTTCAATCTGCGGATGTACCACCGTTACAAACATTGGCGGAGCGCTCAATTGTATAATGTCCAGCGGAAAGATGGAACGAATTAACGTAACGCCACCGTAGATACACGGCGCAATATTGTCGGCATGTTTTACACCGCTCGCCAGCTTTTCACCGTTCATGGCAAAACGAACCAGGTCTTCATTTGAAAAAACGCCACCGAGCAGGTGGTTGGCAGCTACCACCGCGCCAGCAGAACTGGCTGCGCTGGAACCGAGGCCACTGCCGGGTTTTATGCATTTATCCACCACCAGGTCGAACCCGATTTTTTTATTTTCGTACTCCTGCATCAATGCAATAAGTCCGGCGCCCGCAACATTTTGTGCAGGCTCGGTGGGGAGGTCGTACCCGTCTATGTGTTTAATTCGGATACCGGGCTCATCGCTGAGGCTGAGTTCCATCCTATCCTGTGGATCGTTCAGCGCCATTCCCAATACATCAAAACCGCAGACCAGGTTGGCCACCGTTGCCGGCGCCAGCACCCTTACCGTCCTGGTGCCCGGAGGGAGTATGTTGGATTCTTCTTTCTTCATTTAAGGTAACATTTCTTATTGCTGGTAATTACAGGTACTAATCTGCGCGCAATCCTATTGAATAAATAAAATAACTACCGGGCCGCCCGGATGATATCTGCAAAGACACCGGAGGCCGTTACCTCTGCGCCTGCGCCTGCACCTTTTACCACCAGGGGTTGTTCGGAATAACGATCTGTATAGAACAAAACAACATTATCTTTTCCGTACAGGTGATAAAAATCGCTCTGCGGATCTATGTGCTGCAACCCAACACCGGCGCCCGACGCGGAAAACGATGCCACGAACTTCAACTTCTTGCCGGCATTATTTGCTGCTGTGTAGATATTCTTAAAATGATCTTCTTCTTTGGCCATGGCTGCATAAAAATCATCAACAGAGCCGGTCATGCACGACGCCGGCATGAAAGATTCATTACTGATTTGCTCCATTTCCAGCTGTTCGCCGGTTTCCCTGGCCAGTATCATTATTTTTCGCATTACATCGGTGCCGCTCAAATCCAGGCGGGGATCGGGTTCAGTATAGCCTTCGTCCTGTGCCTGTTTCACTACGTCAGCAAACTTTGTTGAACCGTTGTAATTATTGAATACGAAATTAAGTGTGCCACTGAGTACGGCCTCAATTTTATTAATCTTATCGCCGCTGCGCATCAGGTCGTTCAATGTGCCGATAACCGGTAAGCCAGCACCCACATTGGTTTCAAAAAGAAACATACAGTTGTGTTCCCTGGCCAGGTCTTTTAACTTCTTGTAATAAACATACGGGGAGGAGCAGGCTACTTTGTTACAGGCCACTACGGAAATACTGCGTTGCAGCAACTGGTCATAGCTCAAGGCTACGGCATCGTTGGCGGTAACATCCACAAAAACAGAATTGCGCAGGTTTTTTTCTTGTATGGTATTAATAAATGCGTTCAAATCCATTGGCTGGCCTTCATTCAGCAGGGCCTTCCATTTATTCAGGTTGATGCCTTCATCGCTGAACTGCATTTTTTTACTATTGGCGATGCCTATCACCCTTACCTGTAAACGAAGATGGTGCTGCAAATATTCCTGCTGCTGCTGCAACTGGGCCATTAGTTTGCTGCCAACATTTCCCACACCGGTTATAAATAGATTGACCTGTTTGTACGTGGTTTCAAAAAACGCTTCGTGTAATATATTGATCGCTTTCTTTACGTCGGCGGTAGCAATTACTGCAGAAATATTTCGTTCCGATGAGCCCTGAGCAATAGCCCTTACATTAACACCGTTGCGGCCAAGGGCACCAAACATTTTACCACTGGTACCGGGGTGGCTTTTCATATTATCACCCACGAGTGCAACTATCGATAATGCTTTTTCTATGACCAGTGGTTCAACTTTGCCGGTTTCTATTTCATAAGCAAAAGCGTTGTCTATTACCAGTTTTGCCTTGTTTGCATGCACATCATCTATGCCAACACAGATCGAATGCTCCGATGAGCCCTGCGTAATCAGGATAACGTTGATGGATGCATTGGCCAGCGCTTCAAACAACCTTTTTGAAAACCCCGGTATGCCCACCATGCCGCTGCCTTCCAGGCTAACCAACGCCATTTTATTAATGCTGGATATACCGCGGATGCTGTTGCCATTTTTGATGGACGCGTTTTCTATTACGGTGCCATAGTCTTCGGGTGCAAACGTATTTTTTATCCAAACCGGTATACTTTTCTTCATTACCGGTTGTATGGTAGGGGGATATATTACTTTGGCGCCAAAATGCGAAAGTTCCATCGCTTCCTGGTAGGAGATACGCGGAATTACTTTCGCAGTGGCTACCAGGCGCGGATCGGCCGTCATCATACCACTTACGTCCGTCCAAATTTCTACTGTACTGGACTGTAGCGCTGCCGCAATAATAGCCGCGGTATAATCAGACCCGCCCCGGCCGAGCGTAGTGGTAATGCCATCGGGACCGGTGGCAATAAAGCCGGGTATTACGAACAGGTCTTCTGCGGCGGCAGCAAAATAAGTTTCAATTTGCTGGTTGGTTGCCGCAAAATCAACCGGTGCATTCCCGTAATCGGCATTGGTAACAATTAAATGCCGCGCATCTTTCCAGGTACTTGTTGCATGGGTGGTTTTAAAACGGGCGGCTATCACCTGTGAAGAGATCAGTTCACCATAGCTCACCATCCGGTCTTTGGTGCGGGCAGACAATTCGCGCAGCAGAAAAATACCATTGCAAATGTCTTCAATCTCGTTGCAATATTTTTTTACCATGCTCAATACACTGCTTTGCTGCGTAACAGGAATCAGCGCCTTTGCCACTTCCAGGTGACGCTGTTCTACTTCCAGCAACAGGTCTTTGTACTTTTCATTGCCGTCAGCCGCCGCAGTAGCAGCGCTGATGAGTGTATCTGTAATGCCGCCCAGCGCGGATACCACTACAATGGTTTTATCTTTTTTTAGTGCCTGCTGCACGATGGCAACAACCTTAGTGATATTTTCCGCATTTGCTACTGACGTGCCCCCAAATTTTAAAACCTGCATATAGAATCGTTGATGTATGTTATTAATTGTTAAGACTGGTACAGTTTTCCCGTACCCGATCAGCCAAAGCCCAATGTTTTATATGGAAATATACAACCCTTAACGGGTTGTTGAAGTGGTAATAATAATGGAAGATACGGTAGCGGATGGCGCTACAGCAGCGGAGGCGAACCTGGTATAGATATTTGATTGTACCACTTTTTTTAAGACGCCGAAGGTAATACCGGTCAATGATATAACAATCGTTAGTTTCAGTGATTTTTTGGTTAGCTGTGCAAACTTAAAAAACGAGTGCTAACAGCTACGGCGGCCAAATTTTCAGCGGCTTTTTCTACCGCTTAGTCCGAGCTTTTACCGACCTAAAAATGCTTGACAAACTGCCTGCTGAGGCCGTCATTTTAGATTATGTATTCCATTGCTTAGCGAAAAAAATCTGTATCGTCATCGTCTACAATCACAGCATAAAATTCAACACAATCCCTGATGGCAGCGCGGATTTTACCTCCTTTCAAAGATTTGGAATGGGCCTTCATTTGACTAGTATACCGGGTAAGACTATTTTTCTCCTGGCTTATCGCATTGATAGCAAAATTATCGGTCATATTAATAAGCTGCGCCACAGCGGCAAACGCCGGGTTATTTATTTGCGTCGCGTGCTCAAATTCCAGTTCTTTTACTTGTGCTTTTAGAACAGCTATATAGATTTTTAAAGTATCGTCCGGAAGTTTATCAAGATGATCATTTTCTTTTGCTATCCATTTTAATTCCAATTGTAACAGGGTAGTCAAATCTTTTTCACCATAAGCCCGGGTAAGCGTTTTCATGATTTCTTCTTTTTCTTTTTTTACCACCTCATCCGTTTCCTTATCAGGGTGCAGCAATTTCACCAGCCCCATGTAAATACTTCTCATGGTTCTTTGCCTGATTTCTTGCTGTTGTTGCAAACCAGTCTCTTTTTTCAATTGCTTTTTGGATTTCGTCGTTTTTCCCTGGTTCTGCTGCTGTTGTTCTATTTTTTGCTTCAGGCGCTCCCGGAAAGCGGCGAATCCTTCAGGGCTGTCATCGAAATCGTCCATATTTACCTCTATGCCGAATGCATCAAACACCTCCTCCTTCAATGCTTCTTTTTTGTCTTCATTTTCTTCTAATATTGATTCCGCATAGGTAATGCCGGATAAACTGTTGTATAGTTGCTCTGTTTGTTCATCCGGCTTTGCCAGTGCAAAAGCATCATTCAGCAAATCAAGTATAATTGCCTCAACTTCGCCGGCTTGTTTTTCAGTCAGCTTAATTGTTCTATAGACTGCATTGTTCTATAGACTGCTGCCAATGCCTTCGCCAATACTATTTTTTCTTCGCCGAGCGCCCTCAGCAGTGGCAAAATTGCTTTGTTGTAAAGACCATTTAATTTAATAAGGCGTTGGCCATCAATTTCAATTTGCTTGCTGAGGCTGGCAATCCGCGCAGAAAGCTTGTTAAACACCTGCTGGTTTTTACGCAGCAATTTTTTTTGCTGTGTTACTTGCACAACACTATAAATTGTTTCGTTCCCAAATGATTGCGGCATAGCCTGTGTTTTATAAAAAAAATAAATTTATGCGAAATAGTCACAAGATCAGTCGTTGCGTTCGTCCTTATTTATAAACGTGCGCTATGTGGTACCAGCGCTATTTTATGCATGACAATTACCTGCCGGCATGCAATTGAAGCCACTCGTACACAGCAGCGGAAAATAAAGTAAGCAGCTTTACTACAATTCGTTTTTTTACACGTATTTTCATCCCCCGGTTGCTGCTTGCTACAAAAACTTACAACACCTTTAAAATTTTCATCATCAATGGACCACCAGTCATCGCGCGGGCTGCAGCAATTCAAGAACTATGTTGGAATAAAATTTCAACTGTACAACAGTCTTTTTACCTCATTGCCTTTTCACCGTATTGAAAAAACAGGTATTTTATTGTCGCTCCTGTTGTCCGACTGTGAAGACGGGTTCAAAAAAAAGCAAAGCCCGGTTACCATCCTGGATGATTTCTTTGCCAAACATACTGCCCATTTGAATGAGCGGGAACGGCTCGACCTGATGTTCCGTTTTGTGCAATACACCGAGCGCCAGGTAGTATTGTTTGATGCCCTGGAAGACGCGTCCTTCAAAGAAATCAATGACGTAAATGGTGCCGGATCCCTGAAACACCTGGAGTCTGAAATTTTGCAAACCGGCAGCCAGGATTTACTGGCAGAAAAACTGAAACATTTTGCTATCCGGCTGGTGCTGACTGCACATCCCACACAATTTTATCCCGGTGCGGTGCTGGGCATCATCAACGACTTGTCAAGGTCGCTGTCAGATAACAATGCGGCGCAGGTACACTTGCTGCTGCAGCAATTGGGCAAAACGCCTTTCTTTAAACACATCAAACCAACGCCGTTTGATGAAGCCATCAGTTTAATCTGGTACCTGGAAAATGTTTTTTATGCTGCTTCGGGCCGCATCATCAACTTCCTGAAAAATCAGTTTCCGGAAGCGATACCGGCAGACAACCCGATTATCACCATGGGCTTTTGGCCGGGTGGCGATCGCGATGGCAATCCAAACGTCAATTCCGGGATAACCCTGCAGGTGGCAGACGCCCTCCGCGTGAGCATCATCCGTTGTTATTACCTGGACGTACGCCGCCTTAAACGCCGTATTACTTTTAAAGGCACGGAAACTATATTGGCCGATCTTGAAAAAACGTTGTACAATAATATTTTTATTCCGGGGCATCGCACTGAATTAAAAAAAGAAGAGATCATTGACCCGCTGAATAAGGTCCGGGAAATTCTTATCTACCAGCACAACAGCCTTTTTCTGGAATTACTGGAAAACCTGATAAGTAAAGTAAGTGTGTTCGGTTTGTATTTTGCTTCGCTTGACATCCGGCAGGAGAGCAGCGTACACACAAAAACACTAGACGTAATTGCATCAGCATCGGATGCATTGCCGGCCAATTACAGCACGCTCCCCAACCCCGAAAAGATTGACGCGTTGCTGGCTATCACTAAACAGGTAGATCCGAAATTAGTGGAAGACGCCACCATGCGTGATACGCTGGAAAGCACCGGCGCCATTAAAGAAATACAACAATACAATGGCGAAGATGGTTGTAGCCGTTATATTATCAGCCAGTGCAACAGTGCACTCAATGTAATAGAAGTAATTGGCTTGTTTTTGCTCAACGGCTGGAAAAAAGATTCACTTACGGTGGACATTGTGCCGTTGTTTGAAACGATTGATGACCTGCAGGCCGCTTCCGAAATTATGCGCACGCTCTACGAAAATAAGGATTACAAGGCGCACCTCACAAAGAGGAATAAAAAGCAGACGATCATGGTGGGGTTCTCCGACGGTACCAAAGACGGCGGGTATTTTATGGCAAACTGGGGTATTTATAAGGCAAAGGAACAGCTCACCAGCATTTCAAAAGAATACGGCATAGATGTGGTGTTTTTTGACGGCAGGGGTGGCCCGCCAGCACGCGGTGGTGGCAAAACACATAAGTTCTATGCCAGCATGGGCAAGAATATTTCAAACAAGGAAATACAGCTTACTATACAGGGGCAAACCGTGAGTTCTAATTTTGGAACCATCGATTCTGCACAATTTAATATTGAACAATTGCTGAATGCAGGTTTATCGAATGCCCTGTTTTCAACTAAATCGATCACGCTGGAAAAAGATGAGGAGGATCTGCTGCAGTCGCTGGCCGATGAAAGTTTTAAATCTTACATCAACCTGAAAGACCACCCTGAATTTTTACATTACCTGGCGCAGATCAGCCCGCTTCGCTTTTATGCTGAGACCAATATCGGCAGCAGGCCCGCAAAACGCGCCGGTGGTGCAAAACTCAACCTTAAAGATTTAAGGGCCATTCCTTACGTGGGTGCGTGGAGCCAGCTCAAGCAAAATGTGACCGGCTTTTACGGCGTAGGCAGCGCGTTGAAAGAGCTTGAAAAGCAAGGGAAATTTCCCGTTTTGAAGAAATTGTATAAAAGCAGCTTGTTTTTCAAAACGTTAATGGACAACTGCGAGATGGCGATGAAAAAAAACTATTTCCCGCTCACGGAATACCTTTCGAATCACCCGGTGTATGGAGAGATATGGAATAAAATAAATGCGGAGTATGAACTCACCAAACGGTATGTGCTGCAGTTGTCGGGCAACACGGAATTAATGGAAGATTACCCGGTAGAACAATTGTCTATACAGATGCGGGAAAGAATAGTATTGCCCCTGGTAACTATTCAGCAGTATGCCATGTCAATGATACGGGCGATGGAGGAAAAAAATACCAGCAATGATCCCATTAAAGAAAATTATGAAAAAATAGTGATCCGTTGTTCATTTGGAATTATCAATGCAGGACGGAATTCGGCATAATGCAATTCAGGATGCAATGGCAGGCTTTCCTTTCTTCCATTGGCTGAAAAGCAACAATATTACACCGGTGGTTACGTATACATCTGCGACATTAAAAATGCCGGTACGGAAATTTCGGATCCCCATATTCATGAAGTCGGTAACATGCCGGTCGTACAGGAACCGATCCGTTACATTGCCCAAGCCGCCCGCGCAGATGAGCAAAAACGGCAAAACGTTTAACAAACTGTTGGTAGCAGTTTTTCTTATCGCGTATATCAAAAGACCCATCAGGAAGAATAGTGGCAACACGGTCATCAGCCAAAAACTGAGTCCTGCCGGCCAGCCGGATCCAAAGCTTAAAAATGCACCGGTATTTTCCACATAATCCAGCCGGAAAGTATCGTGGTAATAAGACTGCAGTGGTTTATTTTTCAAATGAGTTTTTGCAAGTTCTTTGGTTACCTGGTCGCAGCCAATCAATGCAACAGCCATTAAACAAAACAAAATTATCTTACTATTTCTTTTCATGGTTCAACTTGCAAGTTGCCCAAAACTAAACATATTTGTAACATGATTTGCCGGAATGCGGTTCCGGACTACTTGCCGTAAGCCACCCGCCATATCTTATTGTTTTTATCATCCGTTACCAGCAGCGAGCCATCCTGCAGCATTAACACACAAACCGGCCGGCCATACACTTTTTCATGTTCCAGGTCTTTTACAAAACCTGTCAGAAAATCTTCCGGCTCTCCTGCAGGTTTACCATTTTTAAAAGGCACAAATATTACTTTGTAGCCTGATAAAACCGATCTGTTCCAGGAACCATGCTGTGCAATAAATGCCCCATTCTGATACTTTGAAGGAAAGGCTTCGCCGGTATAAAATGTCAACCCAAGCGACGCGGTATGAGATCCAAGTGGCACATCGGGTACAATCGCTTTTTTAACCAGGTCAGGCCGTTTTTCTTTAACACGCGGATCAATATGGTCGCCAAAGTAGGAATAGGGCCATCCGTAAAAGCCATCTTCCTTAACGCTGGTAAGGTAATCCGGTACCAGGTCATCGCCCAGTTCATCTCTTTCATTTACGGCAGCAAACAACGTATTAGTTGCGGGTGCCCATCCCATACCTACCGGGTTACGCAGTCCACTTGCATAAACACGCATACCGGTACCATCGGGTTTAATTTCGAGTATGCATGCACGGTTGATTTCATTTTTCATTCCTTTTTCGCCTGCGTTGTCGCCTGAACCAACAGCAATATAAATTTTGCTGCTGTCTTTATTGGTAATGATATTCCGCGCCCAGTGCCTGTTTACTTTTCCCGCGGGCAAATCAATTACTTTGTCGGGCGTGGCGGTCATGGTTACATCGCCATGCTGGTAGGGGAAGCGAAGCAACCCGTCCGTATTGGCAACGTATAGATAATTTCCAAGCACCAGCATACCAAATGGGGCGTTCAAACCCGTTGTTATAAAAGGTTGCCGCAGTTCCGGTACGCCATCGTGGTCTGCGTCCCTTAAAACAGTAATGCGGTTAGCGCTTTTGTGCAAGTTCACTGCTTTGTTGGCACCTACCAGTGGTGCACCTATTTTTTCAAGCAGGGAATGTTTTCCGTTCGACTCTGCTACCAGTATATCGCCATTGGGTGTTTGGTACAGCCACCTCGGATTGTCGAAGCCTTCTGCATACAGGCTAACTGTAAAACCGGCGGGTGCAACCGGTTTTTCACCCTTTTCCCAGCCGACCACGTTGCTGAAATTCATGGAAGATTTAGT
>JBDSEV010000084.1:0-38449 GCA_039919885.1 Chitinophagaceae bacterium | reverse complement strand
CAATTTTTTTAAGGCTGCGATAGCTGTTTTTTCCACGTACGTATATTTTTTGATTAAGGAATGAAAGGCAGCAAAAATAACACAAACACAATACAGCCAATGTTAAGTTTAACTCGCTCCAGAGCAGGCCGGGCAGGCGGCAAATATTGTGAATATTGCGGGTTACAAAACACCTCGCGTACTGAAGTTCAGGCCATTCAACTTGTTTGAGATTGCACGGTAATATAGTTTCAATTTCCGTGTAAAATGGCGCGATTCCTTTGACAGGCGAAAGCATGATTCAACAAAAAACGCTTTAGCTTCCAGTAAGACTGCAACGTATTACCATTTTTTCATTTCATCCTATTTATTATCAGTGCTATTCTCGTTTGTACTACCATAATCATTACAGGCAAAAAAAGCCGTTGATATTTTTGCATTTCCTAAAAATTGTTTTAAAAAACATTGCAGACTTCGCTTCAATAAATCGGGGCCTTTTTTGATATTTCACTATCAAAAGCACTAATTTAGTACTGCGGCAATGCCTGACAAATCTTTTCAGAAAAGAGTTATAAGCATCCTATTGCAACAGTTTATCATTGGGTTGCCCAAATGGCCCGGAATTCGGCAGGCTTGGTATTAATTGAGTTATATGCATCAATTAACTGATTTTTTTGAAAACCTGTTTAGCGTGTCTGACTGGCCTCCCCGATGGCATTGCGGCCAATGGTCTGAATTCCACGGATGGCTGTATATTGTTAGTGACCTCATGATATGGGCCGCTTATTTCACTATTCCGGTTACAATTATCCGGTTTATATCCCGCAAACAGGATATGCGGTTTACCAGGCTTTATTTCTTGTTTGCAGCGTTTATCCTGGCATGTGGTGCCACCCATTTTTTCGACGCACTTGCGTTTTGGTTGCCCATGTACCGATTCAGTGCATTGATACGACTGATCACCGGCATCATAAGCTGGATAACTGTTTTTTACCTTGTCAGGTACCTCCCGCTTTTGTTTTCACTCAAAAGCCAAAATGCGCTGGAGGCAGAAATAAATTTGCGCAAAATTTCTGAAGAAAAGTTCAAAGCTGTTCTTGAAGCTTCCCCGGACGCCATGGTCATAGTAAATTCCGATGGTCAGATTGTATTGGTGAATAAGCAAACTGAAGATTTGCTTGGCTATCATCGTAAACAATTGGTGCACCAGCCGGTTGATATATTAGTTCCGCAGGAAATACGGGAAAATTTCACTCGGCTACGCGCCGCTTATTTATTGCATCCCCGCATTAGAGCGCTGGCTGCCGGCATTCAAACATGGGTACTAACAGAGGAAGGTATAAGCGTGCCTGTGGAAATCAACTTTTCACCCTTGATGGTTAACGGGGAAATGCTGGTTATGGGTTCCTTGCGTGATATTACCGTACGGCGGCAAACCGCAGAACTACTGGAAAAAACACGTGTCAATTTTGAAATGCTGGTAAACGGCGTTAAAGATTATGCCATATTTATGGTGGATAGAGACGGATTGATAAACAGCTGGAACGAAGGCGCCGCAAAAATAAAGGGTTACAGCGGCGACGAAGTGATTGGCCAACCAACAGCAATATTTTATACCGACGCAGACCGTGCATCCGGACTGCCAACGCGTAATCTTGCAATGGCTATGAAAGAAGGCACTTTCGAAACAGAAGGCCTGCGGGTCAGAAAAGATGGATCGGTTTTTCTTGCTAATATCGTTTTCACAAAACTTACTGATGCCAAAGGAAACTTTGCAGGCTTTGCTAAAGTAATAAAGGACATTACGCAGTTTGCTAAGGACCAGGAAAAAATACAATTTCTTGCGAGCATTACAGAAAACATCCAGGATCCTATTATCACTGCAGATTCCGAGAATTGCATTACCCGCTGGAACAATGCGGCTGAACGGTTATTGGGCTGGAGCAGCGCAGAAGTGTTGGGTAAAAAAACGAGCGAAGTCCTGAACGTACTTTACCCGGCCGCATCGAGAGAAGAAATTTTTTCCAGCCTTTCAAAAAATAAAAACTGGCACGGCGAAGTAGTCTATCATACCCGGGATGGCAAACCCCTAACGGTACTGGTAACGCTTTCCTTGCTGTTTGATAATAAAAGTGCTGTTACAGGCAATTTAGCACTGATAAAAGATATATCAAGTCGGGTAGATGCTGAAAATGCACTTAAAATCCTGAATGGAGAACTGGCCAGGGCAAACGGCGAAATGGAAGCTTTTAGCTATTCTGTCTCACATGACTTGAGGGCACCACTACGCGCGATTGGCGGCTACACGCGCATGCTGGAGGACGGCGGCACCGTAGTGGACCAGGACGCTGTACGACTGATGCACAACATCATCCGGTATACGGACAAAATGGGCATTTTGATTGACGGGTTACTAAATTTTTCGAGGCTCGGAAGAAAAGAACTAATAAAAATCAACGTTGACTTAACTCCCCTGGTAAATCATCTCTGTGCAGAAGCAGCAAGGCATTTTCCGGATAGAATGATACATTTTACAATAGCACCGCTGCCTGTTGTATGGGCAGACCACCTGACGATTGAAAACGTTTGGGAAAATCTTATTTCAAATGCTGTTAAATATACTGCGCAAAGGGACCGCTCAATAATTTCCATTGGTTGTGTTGAAGAAGAAAGCAAGTACACATTTCATATTACAGATAACGGTGACGGATTTGATATGCAGTATGCCGGCAAGTTATTTGGCGTATTTCAGCGGCTTCATGCCGAGAAACAATTTCCCGGAACGGGTGTGGGCTTAGCGCTCGTTCACCGTATTATAACCAAACACGGCGGCAGCATCTGGGCGGATGCAACGCCGGAAATGGGGGCTACTTTTTATTTTACCTTACCGAAACAATAGAAAATGGAGCAGGTACAAATTTTACTGGTAGAAGATAACAGCAGTGATGCCGAGATGACTATTTATGCACTCCGAAAAAGCAAACTGGTTAACCACTTGCTACACCTGGAAGATGGAGCACAGGCATTGGACTTCCTTTTTGCGCGCGGTGCCTTTTTAGGACGGAACACGGAAATCAAGCCGGCCGTAATTCTCCTGGATTTAAAGATGCCCAAGTTGAATGGGTTGGAAGTATTGCAGGCAATTAAAGCGGACGAGCGGACGCGGAAAATTCCCGTTATTATTCTAACTTCCTCTAAGGAAGATCCTGACATCCGGAAAGCGTACGATTTGGGCGCCAACAGTTACGTTGTTAAACCTGTAGTCTTTGATGATTTTCAAAAAGCTATTAGCGATCTTGGATATTATTGGATGTTCCTAAACCAGCAACCTGGATAGTTGCTGGAAGTATTTATGATGGCATATTTCCTCACTAAATTTTTATACATCGTTCCTGCCCACTGTCGGAACATTAGAGAATGAAAATGTATTTTACCTGATGCGAAAATTCGATTGTTCAACCTAAAACTTTGTGTCCATGCAGCCATCCCTAAAAGTACTTATTCTGGAAGATGACATTGCCGACGTGGAAATTGTACAGCATCTCCTGGCAAAGGAAAAAGCGGGTTTTGTATTCATGGTTGCCCAAAACAGGATGGAATTTATTAATGCACTGAAAGACTTTAGGCCGGAAATCATACTATCCGATCATTCCATTCCCCAATTCAGTTCAAATGAGGCTTTGCGTATTGCACGTCTGCATTCCAGCAATATTCCTTTTATTTTAGTTACCGGCAACGTTTCTGAAGAGTTTGCAGCCGGCATCATCAGGGAGGGCGCCGATGATTATATTTTAAAAGACCGCATGGCAAGGCTACCAGCAGCTATCCAGGCCGCCCTGGTTAAAAGAACAACAGCAAAAGAAATATACGATTACAAGGCAGCGCTTGACCAGGCTGCCATCGTTGCTATAACGGATCAGAAAGGCAGTATTACCTATGCAAATGACAATTTTTGTACTATTTCCGGATTTACAAGGCAAGAGTTGATCGGGCAGGATCATCGGATTATAAAATCAGGCTATCACGATTCCGGTTTTATTAAAAAACTCTGGCAAACAATTGCCGGGGGCGACATTTGGCGGGGAGAGTTTTGTAATTGCGCAAAAAACGGATCCCTGTATTGGGTAGACACAACGATTGTTCCCTTTCTTAATAAAGCAGGCAAGCCTTTTCAATACCTTGCCATTCGCACAGATATTACCGAGCGCAAACGCGCAGAGAAAGCGCTTGAAGAAAGTAACATGCGTTTTCAATACGCTTCAATGGCTGTATCAGACATTATTTGGGAACTGGATATTGCAATGATGAAGTGCGAACTGTTCCAGGGCGAAAAGCAACTCTTTGCATCCGCGCATTCAGAACAGCAATACCCCTGTTTTCTGGAGGAACTGGTATTGTCAGCCGACAAAGGTCGTATACTAGGCACATTCAATGCGGCTATGAAAGACAGTTCCTGCTTAATGTGGAGCGGTGAATATAGTGTCCATTCCAAAGAAAAACAAGTCCGTGACATTGCAAACAATTGCATTTTCGTAAGGGACAGCCACGGCACAGCGCTTAAAGCGGTAGGCGCCATAGCTGATATCACGGAGAAAAAACAACTCATCAGGGAACTCTATGCCCAACAGGAAAGGGAACATCTGCGCATGACCGCGGTAACATTGCAGGTCCAGGAATCCGAACGGACAATGATTGGCCAGGAATTGCACGACAATGTCAACCAGATTCTAGCAGGTACAAAATTATTACTAGCTTCATTAATCAGGCAAGAAAATAAAACCAGCCAGGTTCTTAATGATTGTGTATTGTATCTTTCACAGGCTATGGAAGCCAATAGAACAATTGCCTTTGGACTTGTTACACCCCAGTTTACTGAAAATTCCTTACTAAGCAGGCTGAAACACATAACCGCAATAATGTTAAAAACATCCGGTATTGCGGTACATATTGCAGGCGACTTTTCTGAAGAAAAAATACTGTCGGATGAACAGAAACTTTCTATATATCGTATTGCGCAGGAGCAGTGCACCAATATTTCAAAATATGCATACGCCACCGCGGTAAGTATACATTTTAGTATTGCGTCCGGCCAGGTAAACTTATCCATTGTTGATAACGGCAAGGGAGCAAATGAGATGGCGGTTGGTGGTATAGGACTAATCAACATTAAACGCAGGCTTGCCGTATTAGGTGGAACGATGCACACTGATACCGCAAAAGATAGCGGATTTCGGCTCACAATACAATTTCCTGTATTAAAACCAATTGAAAATTTACCCGTATTATAAATGACTGTCTGCAGCACTGCTGGATAAACAACCCTTTCCATTCTATGCAAATGTAGTACGCCCGCAAACATCCGTCCGACCTTGCAGTAATCATTTTCCGCATGTTCAATTGGTTACCTCAACGATTGCGACTGGCAGTGGTTTGATCACCTGTTTAGTTGAGATAAGCAGCAGTGCGGGCGGAAGGATTAGGACACGTTGCTCAATGTATTGAAAATCCTTGCTGTACCGGTGCTTCCGCAACTACCATGTTGCTTTGCGGCCGAAACATTTTAATACCCACGACAAGGGCGTTTTATTTTTACGGAGATAATGCAGCAGAGAAACAATATGTTATGGCTGAACAACGAACGAACTGCCGTTGATGGCTCCACCCGTTTCCGTTGTTGCGCTCGCCCGGACCACAGGATCCAATAGCACACGTTCACCAGTACGCAATGCCTCACAAGTTGCCAATAAAACCCCTACATCTTCACGGCCCATTTCGCCGGGAACAGGAGATGATTTACCAGCCAAAATAGCCTTTGCAATGCAGTCCATTTCAAGTGCCTGCTGGTTAACAGGTTCAAACTGCATGGTGCCAAGTGAAGTTTTTCCTTTTATTCCGTCGTAACTAAAAGCCGGTTCCAGCTCAAACCATCCGTTGTTAGCAGCTGCATGCAGGTAATCCATTTTTACTGAATAACTGCATTCGCATTCGGCAGTAAAGCCGCCGGCATATTCCAGCTGAAAATAAATAATGTCACCAGTTTGCTGTGCCGATACAGCAATGGGCGACATGTTATAAATATAGTTAGCAGCCTGCAAACAATAGATGCCAACATCCATCAATGGCCCACCCTCACCAGCAAGTGCCGTGTTGAGCCGCCATCCGTCAACTTCATCCAGCCCATCTTTGGCGATCACCTTTTGTATATAACCAAATTTATGGGTTTGGCCAAGGTGCATCATCTGCTGGTGATGGGGTTCAAAATGGAGCCGGTATCCAACAGACAAGGTTACACCTGCATTGATACAGGCACTTATTATTCTGTCACAATCTTCTATTGTTGTTGCCAACGGCTTTTCACATATTACGTGTTTGCCGGCCTTTGCTGCACGTATCGCATAATCAGCATGCAGTGCGCTTGGTGTCACGATGTATACGACGTCAATATCCGCGTTGTCTTTGATGCTATCAAAATCGTCATACGTATAAATATTTTCCTTCTTCAAATCATACGACACTGCTTTCGACAAATCGCTTGTGATGACACCAGCGAGATAGCAGTGCCTGGTTTCCTTTAACGCCGGCGCCAGTTTTTGTGAAGCATAGTTGCCCATGCCCAGTAACGCAACACCCAATTTTCCATTTTTTTTTGCCATACTATTGTTTAAAGTATTTACTCAAATCCTTTGCCACCCTTACAGCGCTAAAATATGGAATAAAATGTTGTCGTATCGGTGTGTTAACTACTGCAGGTACGCGTTGGTTTAAGCAGCCTATGGGCATGGCAGGTGTCAAAAGCAGAAAGCACCAAACTTAGTCGTTCGTACATGCCGAAGCGAGTACCAGTTACTAAACCCGATGCTTTCGATTGAGCGTTTTGCCCATCTTTTACAAGATTTCTTTTTGCTCAATTGCAATGCTAATGTACGATCTGTATGAACCGCTTTCCAAATTTTCACCACCTGGTTTTTACACCGGTTTTGCACCTGTTTATGCACATTGTTTGTAGCACAATCTCCGCAGCATTTTAGGTAATATGGCTTGGTTTGTGGGGTAAAATGGGGCAACTAACATCTCCAATCATGAGTATAAATCAAAAGGCGCACTTTACAACAGATGCAGGCGCCAAAACAATTACGGTTACAAAAGAAATCGCTGCGCCTGTTGACGTAGTTTGGACAGCATGGACTACAGCCGGGCAACTGGACAAATGGTGGGGACCAGAGCCATGGAAAGCAGTGACTAAGAACATGGATTTCACGGAAGGTGGTTCATGGGTCTATAAAATGCAAGGCCCAAACGGCGAAGAACAGTGGGATAAAGTGATATTTACCGGCATTGATGCGCCACGGCAATTCAGCGCAACCGATTTATTCACCGATGAGAAAGGAAATAAAAAAGCGGACATGCCATCGACTCAATGGAAAAACAGTTTTACTAAAACAAGCAACGGAACACGAATCGTCGCAGAATTATCTTTTGATACCGCAGCAAACATGAATACAATACTAAACACCGGCTTTGAAAAAGGCTTCTCGAAGGGTCTGGATCAGCTGGAAGAATTGCTGGGAAAATAATCTTATTGCGATCAAACTACGCTGCACCATATCCACTGGCGCAGGATTATTGGAAGCTAAAATCCATCATGGAAATGGGCCCTGCTCAGTTGTTTTGAAACTTCGTTTTAGTGGCAAGTTTTTGACAGGTGCGCATCGCGTAAGAAAGCTACCTGTATTAAAAATTAGCTATTTTTATTGTTACAATGAACAGACGCGACGTTATCCTTTTATCATCCGTACTAATTACTTTCATATTCCTGTACTTACCTGTTTCGTCGGCTACCTATCTGTACACCGACGAAGCGGTGCAACTGTGGGAATACCACCACAGCAAAGGATTTCATATGTTCCTGCAGCAGGGACGTTACATTACCGAAATGCTTTTTCATTGGCGTTTTGGCAACGCCCGCACGGTTAGCGATGTAAGCAGTATCCGCCAGTTTTCGTTGACAGGCTGGCTGTTGTGTATTCCTGTTTGGTACTTTATTATACGGAACGTTGTTATACGTGAAAAACTGCCTCAAATAATAACGTTCCTGTCGATGGTTTACCTTATAGCCATGCCGCCGATGACCATTTCCCTGGTTTGGGCGTCGTGCATGGAATTATTTATCGCCAATACCTGCGGTTTGCTGTCGGGTTACTGCCTTTACAACGGTATCACAAAAGATAAGCATGACGGAAAATCTATATCAAACAGCGCCGTATGCGGAAGCCTGATCTTTGGCCTGGTTGCATTGTTCACTTATCAAACTGGCTTTGGATGCTTTTTCCTGCCTTTCATTATTCATCTTGTTGCTGCGGGCAAGCCGGACCGAAAAATAGTGATCGGTATAATCACCAGTGTTACTATTTACTTTATCTATCTCCTGCTATTCAGGTTCAGCCTGCAAGCCTACCAGGTAACCGCCAGCAACCGCACGGATATACACATCGATGTATTGAATAAACTTATTTTCTTTATGGGAAGGCCATTGGCCAGCGCCTTTCATTTTACATTTCTTTTCAATGAGCGAAGTCAGCCAGGCACCATTGTATATCTTTTACTTGCTGCCAGTGCGCTTGCGGCAATATTAATTCAGCGGCGGGCGCATACCGTTAAAGAACAAATCAGTTACCTGGGTACCTTGTTTGTATTGCTGGGCCTTATTTACCTCCCTGCATTTTTGGTAGAAGAAAACTATTCCTCCAACCGCACTTTGATGGCGCTTAAAATGGCGGTGTTTATAGTACTTACCGCAAGCTTGTGCATTGCCTTCCGCAGCATAAAAAAACAGTATGCAGGCGCCGCGGTGATGGCAGTACTCTTTGTTGCAAATGCATGGTATAACCTGCATTATTTATTTCTGTGGCCAGTGAAGCAGGAATACCAACAGCTTACAACGGCTATCGAAGCGACGATTCGGCCAACCACCGATACGGTCTATTTTTTGCGGCCCCCGGAGGATTTTTTTGAGAAGAAATATTCCATCACCCGGTCGTGGGACGAGTTCGGCGTACCCTCATCGTTTTTTGCGTGGGTGCCCCCCTACCTGGTAAAGCAGGTTGTGCTTGAGAAAACAGCAAATTCCAGGTTAGCAGAGAAGCTGGTAATTATACATTCGCTGAACAGGGATTCCCTGCTACTGCATTTTCCATTAAACGCTTCCAACGTCGTTTATATAGATGGGCCTGCAATGTTGAAATAATAAAATTTATCCGACATTCAACCGGACAACGCCTCAAAGCCATTCAAAATATTGCAACATTTCAATGCACGACCGACGATGATTGCACGCAGCACCAAAAATGGTATCTTCAAATTAAAATACAGCGCGGGATGCCAGCAAACGATCGAAAAATTGATTTCCAGGTCATTGAAGACAACCTGAACAAGGCCTATGAATCGAACGATGTAAACGCAATCTCCAGGTTGCTTTCGGACGATTGGACTAACCTGGAATCATCGACCGGCCTGACACACAAAACACAATTTCTAAATGCGATTAGCGGGGGAACGCTGGTGCACACAATTATGAAGAAGGCAGTTCTTCAAATCAGATTATACAATGATTTTGCCATTATGAACACAAAAGGTAAAACTGAGGGTCGCTACAATGGCCATGTGTTTAATGCACAACAATGGACAACAAATATTTACCGTAAGATTAACGACCAGTGGCTTTGTGTAATGACGCAAGAAACGCCCGTTAGCTGTTGACACTGCTAACATGCCGGCCAACCTAAAAACAACCCAGTATTTGAAACATCAAACACCGAATAAATGATAAGAAGCTCCTATCCCGTTTTCTTTGCGGCAATTATTTTTATGCTGTTTGCGGGCTGTAACCAGCCAGTTAAAAAGCAGTACGATGCTGACCGTTTTCACAGCATGCTGGATGGTTATTGGAAAGGCTTACTGCACCTGCAGCCGCTGGACGCTGTTTGTTTTGGAGATACCAGCATGAATGACCAGTTTCGAAACACCTGCACGCAGGCTTATAGGAATGAGTTCAAAAATTTCTATCTCGGTTACCAGGATAGTTTGACGCATTTTGCTCCCGCTGATATGAATGAAACAGATGCACTCAGTTTTGCTGTTTTAAAATTTGATGTGGGTATACAATTGGAAAAAGCCAACTATGACACCTGGAAAATCCCTTTTACGCAAATGGGAGACGCCAGTAACAAATTGTCTGATAATATTGTTTTAGCAATGGGGCAATATGGATCCGGCGAATCATCACAACCTTTTAAAACCGTACAGGATTACAACAACTGGCTGCAGCGGGTTCATGGATATACCGCCTGGATTGACAGCGCTATTGGAAACTTCAGACAGGGCATGGCAACCAACTATGTACTTCCAAAAACTTTGGTGCTGAAGATGATTGATATTTGCA
The DNA here is from genome assembly GCA_039919885.1 of Chitinophagaceae bacterium. Taxonomy (GTDB): domain Bacteria; phylum Bacteroidota; class Bacteroidia; order Chitinophagales; family Chitinophagaceae; genus JACMLD01. The sequence goes on along the minus strand of JBDSEV010000084.1, from coordinate 28,032 downwards.
ATGGCCTGGTACGTACAGATGTAACTAAGAGTATATTCTACGGTCCGGTAAACAATCTTCCCCAGGGGTTTAGTACCGCAGATAAAGATGCCATCACGGCATCCTACAAGGCTATTATAAAAGACGAGCTGAATGTTGCAAACGGTAAAATGGCCGTCTTTTTAAAAAACGAATATTTACCGAAAGCCAGGGCAACATCCGGCGTAGCCGAGCTTCCTAATGGACTGAACTACTATAAGCTTTGTGTAAAACAATGGACTACTACAGACAAAACTTTGGACGAAATATATAATACCGGACTAACAGAAGTAAAACGCATCCGCATTGAAATGGAATCCATTAAGGAAAGTACCGGATTTAAAGGAACCCTGGACGCCTTTTTTCAATTTATGAAAACTGATAAGCAGTTCATGCCTTTTAAGACCGCTGAACAGGTGCTGGATTCTTTCAGGCACATTTATACCATTATACAACCTGCTTTAAAGAAATATTTTGTTGTCTTTCCAAAAAGCAGGTTTGAGATAAAACAAACAGAAGCCTTCCGTGCCGCCAGTGCAAGTATTGAATATTTCCAGGGTACAAGCGATGGAACAAGACCAGGAATATTTTATGTTCCAATTTTAGATGCATCCACATTTAATATTACTTCAGGTATGGAAAGCACCTTTTTACATGAAGCTGTTCCCGGTCACCATTACCAGGCGTCGCTGCAAATGGAAAATACGCTGTTGCCAGCATTCCGCCGCTTTAAATCCTATGGCGCTTACGATGAAGGCTGGGCCTTGTATTGCGAAAGCCTTGGAAAAGAACTTGGACTCTACACAAATCCTTACCAGCACATGGGTGCATTGGGCGACGAAATGCACAGGGCGATACGATTGGTGGTGGACATCGGCCTGCACAGCAAAGGCATGACACGTGAACAGGCCATTGATTATATGACTGCAAATGAACCCATCAGCAAGGAGAGTGCCATCGCCGAAACAGAACGTTACATGGCGCTACCAGGGCAAGCACTGTCTTATAAAATCGGGGCGCTAAAGATCAAAGCATTAAGAGAAAAATACAGCACCCAATTAAAGACCGGATTTAACATTGCTGAATTCCATAAACAGCTGTTGAACAGCGGCAGCCTTCCCCTTTCCGTGCTGGAAGAGAAGTTGAACAAATGGGCAAAGCTACCGTCTTCACCCTAGTATTTCAATGCTTACTACAAAAAACAAAGAAACCGGACATCCCCTGCGTGATGAAATCTGCCGCACAAATAGTAACTTGTCGAAACACCTGCTACCGGCATCATTATGAGATTAATTTTCATTTTACTACTATTTACCTTCGGCGTTGGCGTGCTTTCCGCCAGCGCACAAGTTCCCGGCGAGGATAGCCTGCTTCGTATCGTAAACACAGGCAGACAGGACGTGCAAGTGATTTTGGCCCTTATCACATTAGGAGATCTGCATTCCCGGGTTGATGTTATAAAAGCAAAACACTACAACCTCGCGGCAATTGTTACCAGCCAGGCACTGCCGGACTATCAGCTGCAAAGCAAAGCTTATGCACAGATGGTCCACCTGATGTACAACACAGGCCAAAAAGACAGTGCGCTTTTCTATCTCGGCATCTTGCAAACACTACCGGCAAAAGTTGCCAGCGAAGCGGAACGCGACGCCATCAACAGCAATTACTACTCCACTGCAGGCCTGTTTTACAAAATCACGGGTAATTACAACAAAGCCATTGAATATATCCAACTATCTATCGGACTACTGCAAAAAAAAGGAACCAATCAGGTTTCATTTGCCGGCCAATTATTGAACCTTGGCAACCTCTATGTAAGAACGGGCAACTATGATAAAGCGACTGCTCAATATTTTTCCTCACTGCGTATTTTTGAACAGGCCGGTAATCAATACGGTCTGGCCTATTGCTACCAGGGCCTTAGCAGTGCATTTACAAAATTAAAACAATACCCGCGTGCGCTGTCTTATGCGGAAAAAGCAATCGCCATAAAAATCTTGTTAAAGGATAACCGTGGTGTTGCAACGGCGCAAAGCGGACTGGGTGCTATCTATTCAGGGATGGCAGACTATCCGAAAGCCCTGCAATACTTCAAGGCCGCCCTTTCCGCCGCAGCTGGTTTAAAACTGGTAACAGAACAACAGATAAATCATTTTGAGATTGCTAAAGTGTATGCTGCCACGCACCTGCCTGCATTGGCTGAAGAAAATTTTGAGAAGAGCAGGGCCCTGGCAAAACAACTGGGTGACACATTATCGATTGCATCTATTGATATTGAACTGGCAGCAGTTAGGAATAACGTGCAGGATATCTCGATGCTTCATCAACTTGAAAACAGCCTGCTGGTATTTGAAAAAGAAGGCGACCGCGAGCACCGCGCCGCCACACTGCAGCATATTGCAGCTTTTTACCGATCCTCCGGTCAGTTCGAAAAAGCGTATACCTACCTTGATGCATACAAGCAATCCACTGACAGCATCAATAATAATAAATTACAATTGCAGGTTGCAGTACTGGAAGCACAATACAACGCGGAAAAAAAGGAAAATGAAATTAATTTATTGAAAAAAGACCAGGCGCTTAACCGTGCACTCCTGCAAAAACAACGTTTGCTGCAAATTGCAGGCATCGCCCTGATTGGCATTCTGGTATTGGCCGGACTACTGGTAGCAGCAAGGTTCCGGTTGCGGGAACGTACGAAGGAACTGGCGCTAAGAAACCGGATTGCAGCTGACCTGCATGATGATATTGGTAGCTCACTGAGCAGCATTCATATGCTTAGTCAAATGGCAGCAACGCAAAATGTAAATGCCGCCACTCAGCATATGCTAACGAAGATGAGCAATAATGTACAGGAAACAGTAGAAAACATGAGCGATATTGTCTGGGCTGTCAAAGCCGGCGGCAATGATGCACAAAGCCTTAAATCAAGGATGGAGCGTCATCTTTTCCAGGTAACCCAGCTCAAAAATATTCATTCCAGTTTTAAAGGTGACGGCCTGGATGCAGCCCAACTTAGCATACAACAACGCAAGAACCTCTATCTTATCTTTAAGGAATCTATAAACAACACACTCAAATACGCTTTGGCTACCAATATTACCGTTGCTATTGACTTCCACCCCCCGCTACTCCAGATGAACATAACAGACGATGGAAAAGGTTTTGATACAACTTTTGACAACAACGGCAACGGATTAAAAAATATGGGGGAACGAGCGCGGGAATTAAACGGACAATTATCCATTGTGAGCCATCCGGGCAGTGGTACCAGCATAACCCTGGCCTGCAAGGTAAATACGCCGGCGAGGATATTTGGCTAGCGAATAATGCGGAAATTTAAACGATAGCGGCGCAATACGCATCACCCCATATTCGCCATTGCAACACTTAATTAAAATGACGAATTTTAAACAAAAATCATCTTGATTCCCGTTGCCGTTTTTGAGGACAATACGCATTTAAGAGACACGCTGCAATTGCTGCTCAATTCTTCGGAAGCCTTTTGCTGCGCCGGTGCTTACAGCAGCTGCGACAATATTCTTCAACGCCTGGAACAATCACCCGCTGCCATTGTGCTGATGGATATTGAAATGCCTGGTATGAATGGAATTGATGCTACGCGACTGGTAAAAAAACATTATCCTGCAATTCATATACTAATTCAAACTGTTTTTTTTGAAGACGAATATATTTTTAACGCGGTGTGCGCCGGTGCATCAGGATATATTTTAAAGCTGGCAACCCCTGCTGACTACCTGCAGGCGCTGAAAGACGTTCAATCCGGTGGAGCAGCCATGACGCCTGGCATCGCCCAACGGGTGCTGGCGCTGTTTAAAGAGAATGTACAACCCAGGCAACCGGTGGTAGATTACCATCTCAGTCGCCAGGAGAAAAAAGTACTGGAACTACTGGTACAGGGCAAAAGTTATAAAATGATTGCTGCAGATTTATTTATTGTGCCTGATACGGTGAAACGTCATATCACAAATATATACTCAAAACTGCATGTTCACTCCGGCACCGAAGCAGTAGCATTTGCATTACGCAATAAGATCGTTTAGGAAAATCGTCTCGCATCCTCACGAGCTCTCTACTCATGGTTTTCAAATCTATTTTCTTAAGGGCGAGCCAATCCCGGAAGGCAGTGGCTGGGGACTGGTAGTGGGACCGGCAAGCCTAATCTTTCCATTTTGCACCTGCATCCTATCGATAAAAACTACGCGTTCGTTGCCGGTTGCGGCCGTTCGCGCATGGTACACGCAAAACATTTCTTTTCCATCGGGCGACCAGACAATATTATTGTGCCCGGTTCCGCTCACCACACCACCGTTACCAGTATTTTTTTGCAGGATCGGATTATTTGCGGCTTTTTTAAACGGACCCAGCGGACTGGATGCCACAGCATAGCCAACCGCATAGTGCTGACCAGCAAAATTATTTGCAGAATACATTATGTAGTACAGGTTGTCTTTTCGGAATGTTACGGAACCTTCTGTCCAGCGCCGGTTTACTTCGCGCGAAGTAACCGAGCGGCTTTCCCATTCGGCTTGTTTATCATCCATACTTACCGGGGGGCGAAGGATGAGTACTGGCTCCCCTATAATGCCCGAAAAATCTGGTTTGATTTCGACACCATACACCCAACTTTCTTCAATCTCGCTGAACCAGCCTTTTTCTTTAGCGAGTTTTGACAATCCGCTCACGACCGCATGTTTATAGCAACACCTGGAATAGTACAGGTAGCAACGGCCATTCTCGTCAAAAAAAACATTTGCATCAATAATCGGGTAACCCGGATCAAAAACCGGCTTTTTTGAAAGGTCTGTATAAGGCCCTCCCGGTTTATCCGATACAGCTACGCCGATACGGAAATTCTCCAGGTCATTTGCAGGATTGTTTCTCCATTGCGCACTGAAAAAAAGATAATATTTGTTCTTTACTTTATACACTTCCGGTGCCCAGAAGGAACCAATGCCCCATGACTTAACTGAATCACTGGTATACACCTGGCCTATCGACTTCCAATTTACCATGTCGCTAGACTGGTAAGCAGGGAACCCGTTACGGCTGCCAGTGCCAAAAAGAAAATAAGTGGAATCTGCATATAACATATACGGATCGCCAAGTTTCACCGTCAACGGATTGGAGTAAGTACCGGCAGGATTTGTGGGCAAAGCCTGCGCCAGTGTAGTCTGCCCCGTCAGCATCCTACAAAAAACAAAGCCAAAAAACAACAGTCGATTTTGCATCATAGTAGCTTTTTGATTAGAACAAAAGTATTCAGTATCCATCAATTATACACGCAGGAAAATTTTGTTTTTGTACCTAAAATAAAGAAACAGCCACTTGGTCAGCACATAAAAAATGGCCGCCAGTACAAGGTTATACTGCGCCCCGGCGGGTTGGCATGTGATAAGACGGTACCGGTTATTAAAATGATTAGCCTACGGAACCAACTTCAATAACACAATGGGAATAGTACGACTTCAAACATTCAGGGATCCTGCCGTTAGGATTGCTTAACCCATTTTATATAGGTTTAACGCGCCCTTACCGGTTTATTGAGCCAAAGACACCCGGTCTTGTGCTGCAACTGCCGGATAAACCAAGCATCTATTTGAAAAAAAACTGCGCAAGGAAGGTTTCCGTGCGCAGTTTGTATGCAGTGTTAGCGCAATAATTCACTAGGTTTACCGGCCCCTAATTGCTTATTCTTTATTTTTTAATTCCGCTTTTGTTATAAATATTTTTTTTCCTTTGGCATCTACGTAATAATATTTTGATTTCTTGTTTATATAAACTGTCTCGCCATCCGGCCCGGCCTTGCCTTCGTATTTCTTATCGATGATACCCGATGTTGTTTTTACAGCAACCTTCGCAGTTTTATTTCCAACCTTGTTTACGGTTTCTCCAACCTTGCCTTCTGATGATGTTTTTGTCTGGGCCATGCCTTGTAATGAAAGCGCAACACAAGCAATTAATAAAATCTTAATTTTTTTCATGGTAAATTATTTACAATACCACTAACAGGAATTGAGCCATTTTATAAAGGCCTAAACTACAATGCCCGGGAAATAATTTGGCGGTAAAACTTATAACATGTACTGAAAATTACCCATACTTACCAAACAGGCAAATCAATCAGCGGAGTTAGCATCGAGAATTTATTGGCAGAACAATTGTACCCAGAATAACCAAACAGCACACACGGACCGGAGGACCTAAATATTGAAATATAAAAAATACCATAGAAGTACGCTGTCAACCAGCCAACATCAGTCTGCTGGATATTAATAAAATACCGAAGGCCAACCGGCGCTGCGCGATTTATTAATCTAAAATTTAAACGAATGAAAAAATCTAAAAACACGTCCACAAATGTAATGATAGCCTCGGCCGCAATAATAGTAACCGGTATATTAGCCTATCTACTTGTGCGGAAAAAAAACAAAAACGAAGCTAAAGTCCGCCCCCAAAGCGCCCAGTCGATGATACGCAACGTAATGCACCAAAGTAAAGAAGCGATTGCACACCCCGCGGGTTAATTTTGATAACGTAACGACAATTTGTAATCCCTGAAGCGCACGCCTTCGGGGTTTACTTATTTAAAACAATAATTCTTTTAACGTAAATACAATACTATGGTTGTACCAGCGGATGACCAAAAAGGAAAGATCAGTGAACACCTGGCCAATGAGAGAACATTTCTCGCCTGGGTGAGAACAAGCATTGCTATCATGGGGCTTGGATTTGTGGTGGTGAAATTTTCTTTATTTGTTAAGCAACTTATGATACTCACCGCTAAACCGGGTTATGTTCCGCATGGCGGATTTTCTGCTGTTGTGGGTATTGTGCTGGTGGCATCCGGAGCGCTTTCGCTGCTGTTGGGATATGCCAGTTACAGAAAAACAGAAAAACAAATTGCAGCAAACACATACGGCAAGTCGAATTTAACTATCCCACTCATCACCTGCTTCCTATTTTTGACTGGTGCGTTGCTACTGGTGTATCTGCTGAAAGGAATGTAATACAGATTTCATCGGGCAACTTCGCTGTCCTGTCCCGGACTACGCTGTTGTACGAAATGTGAGGTTGATGCGCGGCGCCATCAGTTTATTTGTTTTCGGTATGTGATGCTCATAGCTGTCCTGCATCTGTTCACCCATGAGTAGAAAAGAACCGTGGCGCAGGGGAATTTCCAGTTGTTTAATCAGCTTATCGAATTTGTGCCTGATCTGGAAAGCACGAGTTTCACCAAAAGTTACTGAGGCAATGGCGTTGTGTTTTCCGGATGCCGGAAGTGTATCGCTGTGCCACGCAACGGAATCGCTGCCATCGCGGTAGTAATTCAATAATACAGAATCAAAATTAATTCCGCAGGTTGCCTCCACTTTCTGAAGGATTGCCCGTAAATCTGGCGGCCATTTATTTTGCCCCGATTTATAATACCAGGCTGTTAACCGCGGGTCCGGCACCAATTTGTCATACATCTGGCGAATCCGCTGTTGCCAGGGTGTACCATTTAATAAAGCATGATAATAACAATCGGCAGCGGTTTTATCGAAAAAACATTCCCGCAGCACCAACCCGGCGCCAGGAAGCGGAAAAAATATTGTAGCAGGTTTGCCGGTTGCAAACAGGTCCGTATCCTGAAAAAGTAATTGCATGCCCAAAAATAAGCCTAATTTTTAATTTACTAATTTTTTTAGCATGTAAACTGACTATCAGTTGGTTCATTAAGACTTTAAAAAGCTGGTTTTGGCGCGCACAATTAATGCGGAACGGCTAAGCCTCCATCGTGCGGTGCGACGAGTAAATTGAATACGACAACGTTGATAAACCATGTGCCACGCAGGAACGCGCTAAGGCGCTTGAAAAGATCTTGTTGCCCTGGGATTTTTTTTAGAGTGGATTGACCTGGTGCGGTGTGGAAATAGCACCAATGGTGAATCAGCCTGGTAGTATCCGAGCATTCCATCGCTTAAGGGGGTCGAGGTATACACATTGGGAAAGAAATGAGCGGCTGCTTATAAAATTCTACAGCGTTGCATCTTAAAAACTTGCAGACCGTTGTGGCGGCACTGAACTAGCTTATGTAGCTATCATTTTTCGTTGACCCGTTCATGGCATTATTTGTGTTTTTGCTTTTACACAAATTCGAGTATGGAAACAAGCTTAGTGGTGGATGATGGTGAAGATTTTTTAGCAATGCTCAACCATGCTTTAAACGACAATGGCTACATGGTGATTGCATTACAGGGTGGCGGGAATGCGCGGGAAACCATTCGCGCCGAAAAACCTGCCCTTATTATAGTAAACTTTAGCATGGGAAAATGGAGTGGACGTGATACCTGCGCGTCCATCAAAGAAATTCCAGATTTCCTTATTATCACGATTGTGATTTTTTCAGGACTTACAGAAGTGGAAAGTACCGGGGTAAGCTTCCGTGCAGATGTATACGTTCAAAAACCTGTGTCAGCAAATTATTTAATTAAACGATTGTCATCCCTTATGGCAGCGTAAATGGATACTGTGTTGCATTACATTGGATGACACCAGTACCCCATCACCTTCTTACATTAATATAACATTTCATCACCTTTTAAATTAATAATCAATGAGAGCAGCCGTTATTCATGGTCCGCACAAAATAAGTTACGACAATGTACCTGACCCGCAGATTACCAATCCACGGGATATGATTTTAAAGGTGACCGCCACTGCAATCTGCGGTTCTGACCTCCACATTTATTCAGGCGGAATTCCGCAGCCAAGGCCTATGGTCCTCGGTCACGAATTCATGGGGATCGTTGAAGAGACAGGTTCTGGCGTTACTAATTTGAAAAGAGGCGATCGCGTAGTGGTGCCATTTCCAATCGCATGCGGCGGTTGCTTTTTTTGTACTCATCATTTGCCGGGACATTGCGAAAACAGCAATCCTGATCATTATGGACCTGAAGGAGGCTTATTTACAGAGAAAGGCGGAGCACTGTTTGGCTATACCGATCTTTATGGTGGTTATGATGGAGGCCAGGCCGAGTATGTACGCGTGCCTTACGCTGATTACGGACCAAGAAAAGTGCCCGACAATTTAACAGATGAGCAGGTTTTATTTTTAACAGACATATTTCCAACTGGATATACCGGCATCTACTGGGGAGAAGTGAAAGGCGGGGAAACCGTGGCAATTTTTGGCGCTGGACCGGTAGGTATAATGGCAGCGAAAAGTGCATGGCTTCGGGGTGCAGCACGCGTATTGATTGTGGATACACTTCAGTATCGACTAGACAAAGCAAAAATTGCGGCCAATTGCGAAACCATTTTATGGGAAGGCGATGGCAAGAATGTTATCGAGCAAATCAGGGCCGCCACTTCCGGGAGGGGCGCGGATCTCTGTGTGGAAGCAGTCGGTTTTGAACCAGACAGAACCTTGCTTGACAAAGCGAAAGCCGTAATTAATATGGAAATCGGGTCTCCTAAAGTTATAGAAGCTTGCATGAGCGCGGTAAGACGGGGCGGCATTGTTTCCGTTCTGGGCGTTTATCCTACAACGTATGATAATTTTCCGCTCGGGCAGTTTTTTGATAAAGGCATTACGCTCAGGGGCGGGCAGGCACCGGCACACAAGCACATCGATAAATTGCTGGAATACGTTGAGAAAGGACAGGTTAAACTGGACGATATTATCACCCACCGTTTGCCACTGTCTAAAATCGCAGAAGGATATTCCATGTTTAAAAAGAAAGAAGACAATTGTGTAAAAGTGGTATTAAATCCCTGGGCAGATTAAACATTATTCCATACAATTTATTAGCATCACCAGGAATGTAACCGATAACCACAGAAAGCTTCACCCGGCGTGAGGCTTCTGTGTTACTGACAACTTACCACATTGCGATGGCACTTTCTTTAAGCGAGCTTCTCTGGTGTAAATATTTGTTCCAGCAGGCCAAACAACGCCGGGTGTTTTTGCTGCATCAAATCAGGTTGCTCAAAAAAATATTCCGCGGCGACCGCTAAAAATTCAGCGTCATTGGTAGCAGCATACCGATCGATATCGGATCTACCTGCCCCTATTTGCTGTATCTCCTCGTGTATGCGTTTTAACCACGGCAATGTATATTTGTGTTGCAACAATGCTTCGGGCAAGCCATCGATATCACCGTCTGATTTGTCAACCAGGTGCACAAATTCATGAATAGCGGTATTTGATTTATCAGATTGGTTGATAAAACCGTTTCTAAGATCCTGTTTGGAAAGAATCATTACATGCTGCATCGGGCCGTTGCCCACCATGCCCAGCGTATTCCTGCCTTCACCGGCAATCCGGTATTCATTGTTAAAAGAACCCGGGTATAATAACACTTCATGAATGTTTTTGTATTCCCAGTTGCGGAATGCAAAGATGGGAATGATAGCACCAGCGGCTATCAAAACGGTATCAAGGTCTTCCACCGTTGTCTGGACACCGGTTATCCGGATTTTTAATAAAAATTTATGTACCGCATTTTCAAATCTCAACTTTTCTTCCGGCGATAAATTTCTGTAGAAGTGTACATGTTTATCAAGTAATTGTTTTTGTACTTCCACAGCCGGTTGCGGCAATGGTGCCGGTTTCTTTAACGTTGCGTAGAAAATGACAGCAATAACTACCAATGAAAAAAGAAGCATTATTATCTGCATAAAACCATTTTGCCAGGTGAATAAATCGGTGCTACTTATTATTTTTCAATTTAAGTTTAAGCATGGTAGCCGCGCGGGTGTACCCCCCTTCTGAACCGTCCACAAAATGAATATGGCTGTCTTTCATGTCACGTACATAACAGGACATAATTGACGAGTTACTAACATGAATGCCATATAATAATTTTCCGTCCTGCTCAAACTTATCCAATACCTTTTGCAGCAGGGCTCTTTGTTTCCCAGTTCCAGCTATCACTGTATTTATTTTTCCGTCAATGACCAGCGTGTCCGACATCGCTACCAGGCGGTTGAGGTATTGTTTTCCTTTTTGTGTTTTGAAATACAAAGGTCCCAGCAAAGAAATAAACCACTCGTACAGCCTGCCGGCCTGCCTGATTTTGCCAATACTGGCACGCATCTCATTGCCCAGCCTTGTGAAGGTTGTTTTTAATTTCAGTTTGGCAACGGATATTGGTTGCCTTTTTGCAGGTGACCCATATATTTCATCTACCTCCTGGATGATTTTACTGAATACCAATTGCTGCGACTGTCCGCCTTGCGCTAACACAAGCAACGTAACTACCTCTTCCTGGTTTTCGGGCGGCGGTATCCGGTCCCAACGGCATTGCATACCATTTAAATCCAATAAGGCTTCTTCTGCTGTATGATGTTCGGGCAACAGGTAATCATCTCCTTTAATAATTGATTCTGCATATTGAAGGCCATCTCCCAGCACTACCGGGATAGGAAAAATTTCAGAGAAGCCGAATTTGCAGATTTTTAGGTGATGCCCTTTGTCATAGACTGCCTTAACGGCAACCTGACCGATACGGAGCTCCAAATTAAAATTGGCGAGTGTACGCGATTTGTAAAAAACCAATGCGGGCATCAACTTGCTCAACATGGTGGCAGGAACGATGAAGGTTGCACCATCGCCACCAAAAAAGAAAGGCACCTGAATACCAAGAGAAAACGCAATATTGAGTACACAGACAATACTGCCGGTAGCAATCAGGTTAACATTTTCATGCGCTCCGTCCTGCACAGCGGCAGTAGATTTCCGGATATCCGTAATAACAATGTACCAGTCATCCGGTACCTGTTTAAATAATTCATCTTTTAACAATACGCTTGCGAGCGGCAATTGGCTAACCGGCAACCGGGCGTAAAACTGTTCGTTGTTTTCCTGCATATTTATGCTCAAACACCATGAATAAAATTCGCAATGATGACGGTTAAAGTTATCGAAAATAATGTAGCGGTAGTTTTTTATAGGCAGGCTGGCATGAAAGGCTGCCGTCTTCCCCATTTCGCTATGGCACAAAAACAGGTAGACGAGGATTGGTTTCCGGGCAGCATTTTCGCAACGTTATTAAAGAACAACGCCCTGTGGATTAGTAACGTTACTACTACTACACAGGGTGTTGAAAAAGTCTTATCGACTTCCAAAATCAATTAGTGAAAATATTTTCTTGCCAAATCTTGCCTGTGGCATTTTTGTAGCGCACCTTTTTAGCTTGTTCGTACAGCACTATATAATTCTTATCGTCGTCATCATTGAAATAATATCGTTTTTCGCCACCTACAATTTTTAAAGTTAGCCATTGCACCAGGTGTCCGCCACCGTTCACCAACTGGGCCATTAAAAGTTGGGACGGATTGGCATCTACGCGGTAGGTTTCGCTCTTGCATTGCCAAACATAGCGCTGAACAGCAACCCGGAATGGCTTACCGGTGTTCATTCTTTTTGAAATATAAATAAAAAGGTACCCCACTTAGTATCAGCAACAGGCCGGTAAGGCATTGCTTTGGCTGCGATACAATGGTATTAATTATCAAGGTAAGTGAGAACAACATTATAATAATTTGGATTACGGGATAGCCAATCAGATTTGCTTTTATTTTTCCTGCCCTTTTCATTTTAACGAGGGCAAGTGCAAGCAGTCCATAAAAAAGAAAAGTAGCAAAAATGACCATGTCGGTAAGTATTTCAAAACTGCCCGACATAACCAGCAGGCAACTCCACACCATCATGTAAAGCAACGCCATGTGCGGCGTTCTATGGCGGGGGTGGACGTTGGCCGCTTTTTTAAAAAAATAATTTTCCTGCGCCATTCGGAAATAAATGCGGGTATGGGAGAGTATAACCCCATTGAGCGATCCAAAAACACTGACCATAATGAGTACAATGATCATCGTTTTACCTGCGTTTCCAAGGATGGCACTGGCCACTACCGCAGCGCCGATTTCATTTTCACCAACTGCAGCGAGCGCGCTAAGTGAGAGTACATTCATGTAAGCGTAATTGACCAGCACATACAGGCCCGTGGCCATTGATACGCCAATTAAAATTGCCAGTGGTACATTTCGTTTGGGATTTTTTATTTCCCCGGTAATGGCGGCAATATCCAGCCAGCCATCGTATGCCCAGAAAACACTGAGCATTGTCATAAAAAATGCGCTCAAAAATGCGCCGCCTTCTAAATGGCTCACCACCGCACCGGCAACGGCGGCTGGCTGTACCGGCACAGGGGGCGAAACATACAAGATCCCAAGTACAATAAGGAATAAGATACCGGCCATTTTTGCGGAGGTGAAAATATTACTGACAACACCACTTTCCTTTACACCACGATAGTTGACAAACGTGAGCATGCCAATTGCGCAGATGGCCAGTAATTTGATACCTGCATCTGCAAACGGGAAAATAAAATTACCGATAGAAATATGGGCCCAGTGCTGCAGTGGGTTTGGAATCGGTACCAGCGTATTGATCGTTTGCGCAAAAATAAAACCCAGCGCTGCTACGGATGCAGACCCGATGATGGTAAAATCGGTCCATCCGAATAAAAAAGAATAGAAATTGCCAAATGCAATGCGCAGGTATTCATAGACGCCGCCCGATTCTTCTGTCATGGAAGCCAGCCCGGACAGGTTGAATGCGCTCAGCATCGTTATTACGCCTGCCAGCACCCACGCGGCCAGTATCCATGTTTCGGTCAGCCCGGTCTGCGCAATCGGTATTATTTTTTTAAAAACGCCGGAGCCAATCATAATACCCGCTACCAGCAGGGTGGCCGTAAAAAGGCCAATCGCCCTGACCAGCGTATTTTCATTTGATGGTTTCATGCAGTTATTTGGTTATGTAAATGGTGCGTACCCGCGTTTTTCAACGCGTTTAAAGATAGGCCCCATTTAGGTTTGCGCCCAACAATTTTAGGCGGTAGCAGCAACCCGTAAAGTGTGTTTCCGTTCTTCTGGGGGGAAGCCCTGGTTGTCAATAATCTTCGAAAATGGTGGCATGGTTTTTTTATTGTATGTTGCTACAGGCTAAGCAAATTCAAATTCCTGAAAAAGGGAGGCGATACCGCTACATTATTGGGTAACTACTTTCACCACATTATAACTTTTTATACCTTCCATGCAAAATTTTCAATCGCTTCCAATTACTGTACAGCGGTCAGTTGAACTGCTGGGCATCTACTGTCTCGGAACGATTATTTATATTGGGTCTGGCATCGTTACGCCCCTTTTGCTGGCTTTTTTTATTGCCATCGTTTTGTTGCCCACTTACCGGTTTTTCCGGAAGTTTAAAATTCCGGAAGTAATCGCCATCGGCTTGTGTATCCTTTTACTGCTGATGCTAATAACGGGTATCGGCTGGTTTTTTTCATCACAGATTGGCGCGCTCGTTGCAGATTTTCCGCAGATCAAAACAAATGTCACCAAACATTTACAAACGCTCAGCGACTGGATCAACCGAAAAATGCATTTCTCAACAGACCGGCAGCTCAAGCTCATTAATGAGCAAAGCGGTAAGTTGCTAAACGATGCTGGTAATATGATGGGAGGTGCCGCCGGCTCGCTTTCTTCGGTGTTTATTTTTATCGGTTTGTTACCTATTTATATTTTTCTGATACTTTATTACAAAAACCTGCTCCTTAGGTTTGTCTACTTGTGGTTCCCGGAGAACAATCATGAAAAGTTGAAAGATGTGATGCGCGAAACGGAAAGCATTATTAAGAGTTACCTGATTGGCTTACTCATTCAGATTACCTATATCACAGTGCTGCTGGGAGGCATCCTGATGTTATTTGGCATACAGCACGCATTGCTGATAGGTGTCATTTTCGCTATTCTCAATTTGATTCCTTATGTAGGTGCGCTGATTGGAAATATCATTGGTGTATTGCTGACCCTCACCTCTTCCACCGACATCACGCCGATCTTTATTGTGTTGGGAACAATAGCAGTAGTACAGTTTCTGGACAATAATATATTAATGCCGCGCATTGTAGGGTCAAAAGTAAAAATTAATGCCTTGGCAACGATTGTAGGAGTGATAGTGGCAGGTGCGCTGACAGGCGTTACCGGTATGTTTCTATCACTACCGGTGATTGCAGTACTCAAAATAATTTTTGACCGTACGGACCGGTTTCGGCAATGGGGCGTTTTATTAGGTGATGAACGCCCCAAGGTGAGTCCGATACAATTTCCGGTCTTTCGCAAAAAAACGAGAGCGGTGAAAAAAGACATTGAAAAACAAAACAATATTGAACCGACTGACCCGCCCGGCAATCCACACTAAACGTTTTTAACCAGCATAAGGCTAATGCAGGAAATAATGCATTGGGATTGGTGCAGATATACTGCCTTTCATTCACTACGGAGAAAGGCACCCGAACCATTATTCATTATCCCGCAACGTAACCTGCCCAATAAGTTTTCTTTAATCCGGGTCCCTATTTTGCTTTTTCTTCTTTTAGGCTCAGTTTGTGGTTGTACCGGATAACATCCCAGTATTCCTTTCCATAACTCACTAAAATTTCTCCGCCGGCAGCGATATCTTTAGTAGCCTGTATAAAAACTTTTTTACCCCTTGTGATATAATCTGCATTGTTAAGTATCCCTGCCACTTTACCCGGCCCCCGCGCATCGTTGGCATATCTTGCCAGCGCAGTCAATCTTCTTTTAGCATCAATTACATTGTTGCGGTTAATGTAAAACACATACCCATTAAAGGTTTCACTATCCTCAATTTTTTTCCAGGTAGTGAGCGAACCCTTGTATTCAATAATGACAGTGCCTTTTTTTACTGGTTGACGGGTAAACAATCCTTTTCCGGCGCCGGGTAATTTTGATCGTTTAATATAAAGGTTTTTGGGAGCTATGGTTTTGATGACTTTGTTCATACTATAAGAATAAGATTAATATTGGTTGCAGGGGCATTTGTTTTTATTTTTTTTAATAATAATTTTCCCACCCTCGCAACCTGCGCGTGCATTAGTCAGCGGTCTGGTCATTGGGCGCTGCTTCCAGTTTTTGATAGTTGCGAGCCCGGTGCCAGTTGCCACTGATTGGGTGATTTGGGTATATTGGTGCCGTCCTGGTGGTTTAACGCATTAATTGTTATTTTTACAGGTGAACGCTGGCTTTGTCATCCTTTATCGTCATAATAATCATTGAACGCTGTTAATCATCACCTCACTACTAACTAATAGAAAATGCCGAACGCCCTCATAATTGACGATGAAACAGATATCTGGGTCCTACTCAGCAATATTTTACGGAAGCATAATTTGAAGACATACTATGTTAACAACTTAGAAGCCGCCACCAAGCGGATGGAGCAGGAAACACCCGCTATTATTTTTCTCGACAACCACCTGCCAGACGGATTCGGGCTCGATTTTATCCATTTCATAAAACAGCAATATCCCAGCACCAAAATAGTCATGATAACAGGTCATGATCTCCAGGAAGACCGCAAACGTGCACTTACGGAAGGTGCCGATTTGTTTATCAGCAAGCCATTCACCTCCGAAGCCATCAATGAAAGCATTAAAAAGTTACTCTGATCTGTTTGATATTCCACGATCGCTGCAAACGTTGATCGTTCAATTACTGCCACCAAATGCGGCCGGATTTTTTCTTTTCATCGCGTTGAGAAACTTAATCAAACATTAATTATTTGTGAACTGATTTGCAATCCATGGTTTGTACCTTGACCTTGATTAGTACAGCATTATTGCTTATTCGTTATCTTATTCTTATGTTCAACGTGCTGATTGCCGATAGTGATGTGGATGCGTGGTTCCAGATAAATGCCATCCTCAGGCGCAATTCCATTAAAGCAAGTTTAGTAAGTACCCTTGGTGCTGCCAGGCAATACATAGACCGCCAGCTGCCTGCCTTGTTGTTTTTTGACAGACATTTGCAGGACAATTCTATGATGGATTTTATCTGGTATGTAAGATCCAAATACCCACGGGCCAAAATCATTTTGATCAATGGGGCAGGTGATCAGTTAAATAATATTACTTCCAGGGCAGATATTATTATTAACAAACCGCTGCTGCCGGAAACAATTGAAGCCGCCATACAAAAATTGGTTGATCCAACATTTCAGCCGCAGTAGTAACCCTGCTTACAGTAATATTTACCCGTCCATAACAGTTTTCAAAATTTTTTTCCCATCCATCCATTTTGAACTTTCCAGGATAAACCAATGATTCAGCAAATATTATCTACCCGTTTTAATCAACAGTCGGCTGAAATGAAAGTACCGCCAGCTGTATTCATAACCGGCGGTACAACATGTGGACACACTCGAAATTGCCCGTTAGTCATTTTCTTATTTTTTTCCTGAATTTGTGCTGCCTGCATCCTTATTAAGACCCCGCCCAGTCTTATGCTGCAACTCATCTATTTTTTTTGATGCTTCCGCTTTGGTTAGGTCGGTTTCTACAATTTCATGCGCTTCTGAAGCAAGCGTTTCCAGGTAAGAGGCCTGCGCGCCGGTAATTGGCTCGTCGCCGGTAGTCCAGTCATCGGGATTTTTAATGGTATTGTCTTGCGTACTGTTCGATGCCTTTTTCATACTAATAATTTTAGTATAACCACTCCAAATACGGGGCCAACCGGAATTTGCAGCGTGGGGCGGGGAGGTACAAAACGGAGCTATCCTTTTTGGGGCAATACATCAACAAACGGCACCGGTTTTACTATCGGCCTGCCCTACCGTGTTAATATGGGTTGCGTTACGGAGTATCACCGATGTTTTGCTTTACCGATATGAAGAAATTCAGCACGCATTGGTAACCTATAAACCTTGCTGCTTTTGCCAAGTTGTTGAATACACCCGGATGCTTGTCCATCTGCGGTTACCTGAGCATGGCGGATGATTTGAAAATGCGGTGGCCGGCCGTTGCTATAAACGATAACGGTGAAAATATACTGCCTCCTGCGGGAACGCCGGCAGGAGCAGGCAGCGCAAACATTGTTGAAGTGGCATTTACTAATTCGATTTACACCGTCGCGAAAAATCAGGCGCACAAAATTATTAAACAAAAATAATTTGTTCCTACCTTAGAGATTCTAGGATAAGGTTTAATGGTTAATGGTACATGATTAGTGCAGCCGCTTCAGATGAAGCGGCTTTTTTATTAGCGGGGATTCAGAGAAATGGTGTAAGGTTTAATGATCGCCAGGTAATAAATAAGTACAACCCGCTTAAACAAATATGCAATAATATCCCCACAAATATTACCATAGTACTACGTATTGTCAAATAAAAAAAAGACCCAATCGCAAGGGTTGGTGACCGGATGATTTTGCGATGTCGCATGGCGAACAACACTGCGCAGCCCAAATTCCGTTTCGTGAGACGGGAACGGGTCGGACCATGCTTCCTGGTAGTGGTTCGCGTCCATCGATTGCTGCATGATGCCTGGCCGACGCACCATCACTTTGTTTCTCTATATTTATTGAATGGATAAGTTTTTACTGGGTTGCGACTGGGGCACCTCCACTTTCCGGTTGGGATTGTATAATATAACGCGGGGTGTGCTGGTGCATGAAATACATTCGGGTGATGGTATTTCAAGCATTCACCGCGCGTGGCAGAACGGGCACCAACCATCAGCAGCCGCAAAAGACCAGATGTTCCGTGCGCAATTATCAGCGCAAATAAAAATATTGTCTGGTAGGGCCGGCTTTCACCTGGCCAATACGCCGATTGTAATTTCCGGTATGGCATCATCGTCCATTGGCATGGAGGCAGTAGCTTATGCCCGCCTGCCTTTTAATATGGATGGCAGCCAGGTTATCATCAGGAGATTTGCTGCACAGGACAACTTTCCCCATGAAATACTTTTAATATCGGGCGTGCAAAGTGATGACGATGCAATGCGCGGAGAAGAAACGCAATTGATCGGTATCTGGTCTTTGCTGGGCGACTTGGGTACCAGAACGAAAGAAGCGGTCGTAATCTTCCCGGGCACGCATTCCAAACATATTTATGTGAAAAATGACCAGATCCTGCGGTTTAAAACTTTTATGACGGGTGAAATCTACCAGGTGGTTGGCAACCACAGTATATTAAAAGATGCTGTAATGATGGTCGACAATAAGCCTTTTTCGCCAGCACTTGCACAGGCTTTTACAGCAGGCATCAAAGAGGCTGGCCAATCCAGCCTGCTCAATGCATTGTTTACCGTGCGAACCAATGATCTGTTTAAAAAACTGAATAAAACGGAGAACGCATTTTACCTTAGCGGACTGTTAATAGGAAATGAATTGAACGACCTGGTAAAAGAACCCGGACAACCGGTTTTCCTGTGCGGTGGTAACAACCTGCACGGACTGTACAGGCTTGCACTGGAAGCACTTGATTTGGCAGGTCGTGCCACCTTCGTTCCGCCCGGGTTAGTAGAAAGCGCGGCAATAACCGGTCAACGGATAATTTATGAACAGTACATAAATAATAAACTGCTGAATGAGTAATAAAAAGTTTTCCTGGGATCGCTTTTATCGCCTGCCTGTCATTGGAATTGTTCGCGGGCTCACGATGGATGAAATCAAAAACGTTCTGCCTGTTTACGCGGAAGCCGGATTGACCACCATTGAAATTACCATGAATACAGCAGGCGCCGGCGAAATGATAGCCTATATCCGAAAAAAATACCCGGCGCTGAATACAGGTGCAGGCACAGTGTGTACAGAAAAAGATTTGTCGGCAGCAAAGGATGCAGGCGCCCAGTTTGTGGTAACGCCGGTGGTTAGTAAGAAAGTGATAGCGTCATGTGTTAAGTTGCGCCTGCCGGTTTTTCCAGGAGCGTTGACCCCTACCGAAATTTACCAGGCCTGGTCCCTGGGTGCATCGATGGTGAAAATTTACCCGGCAAAGACGATGGGTGCCGGTTATATAAGAGACATCAAGGCGCCGCTCAATAAAGTTAAATTGTTGCCTACCGGCGGAATAGGATTGGAAGATATTGCCGCTTACCGGGAGGCAGGGGCGGACGGTTTTGGAATTGGCAGCCCGCTTTTTCTTAAATCCCTTATTGCAGCTAAAAACTGGGAGGGGTTAATGGCACATTTTAAACATTTTGTGAACGCGATGGAAATAAGGGATCATTGAAGCTGATTCACCAAAACTAATTTGTGAGTATCTTATAATGCGCCTTATAACTACAATAGCTTGTTAGCTTTCGTAAAAATTATCCCAGAAATTTATTAAATGTAGAAAAGGTTACTCATGAATTATTGATCATATAAAAGGGCGCCATCTTTCTGATTTGCCACCCGTTCATTTTCCCTTTCGCAAGTAGTATTTTTCACAAAAACCACCGTCCTTTCAGTTGAAAAAATCAGGCATGTTTTTGCTAGTAATTATGGTGAAAACCGATATGCCATGCTTACCGAAAAGACAACCAAGAAAAATGCACTTCTGGCCGTTGCAAAAAACAACGCTAAAATCATACAACTAAATAAACAACCAGCAAAGGCTGATCTCGAAAAAGACCAGAAACCATTGCGGCCGCCCCTTACGCGTTTTAATACCCGTTACCTGAAAGGCAAGGATAAAGATCCATTGTAACTCAATTATGGAAAAAGAACTAAATAAACCAGCTCCGGCCGACACGCCCATTGATAAGGAAAAAGCGTTCAAAGAAGGAACGATGGACAATACCGTAAAAGTAGATGAAGCTGACCCGGCGCTATCGGCTAATAAAAGAGATGATGCATTGACTTCCCCGAACCCACCTGACAGCAAAAAATCTCAATAATTACTGCGACCGTGTTTTGCAAATTGGTAACCCTATGAAATTAAACAGGGCCCGGGTCATACTTCTATTATTGCAAAAGTTCTATATAAACACTTTAACGGGAGAACGCTACAATCGTAATTGCCTTCCTCCTAGTTTTTACCGAAGTCCCTGAACCCTGGATACTCCCCGCAGACATAATCTTCAAAATCCTTTTTTATCCTTTACTACTTTTTGTATTGTTGGGAACTGGCAGCAACATCATTGATTGCTATATCTATCCCATGACAACGCTTCACTAATAGGAAAATGTGTTAGCCAAAACCAAAGGGCAATAAATTTTTTAACCCATCATTTCTTTTGCATCTTTTCATCTTTTACCTGCTCGTTTTGCTGGATTGAGAGATTTCCTTTTTCCGTTTCTATCTGTTGGACTGTTACCGCAAATTTGGACGGATGAATGGGCGCCCCGTATTGCAAGGCATAATACTTGGTAAACTCAGCCCCAAAATACAAAATCATTGCAGAGTAATAAATCCATACAATTAATATAATCAGGGACCCCGCGGGCCCGTACGTGGAGCCCACCGCTGTTTTTGATATATAAAAAGAAATTCCAAATTTGCCCAACAAAAATAAAATGGTGGTAACTACCGCCCCTGCCAGAACATCTTTCCATCTTATTTCAGCGTCCGGCAATACTTTGAATACAATTCCAAAAATAAAGCTGGTAATGGCCATCGTAATTGCCAGGTTGATGATGTAAAATACTACTACGGTGACGTCTGGAAACCTTTGTTGCAGGAAATTGCCGAACCCTTCTATCAGCGCAGAAATGCCCAGCGAAACCAGCAACAGAAAACTCAGGCTAATGATAACAGAAAAGGAGATTATTCTATCCTGGAAAAATTTCAGCCAGTTTTTTTTAGGCTTTGCTTTAACGCCCCAAATCATATTGATTGAATCCTGCATTTCACCAAAAACAGTGGTTGCGCCGATAAGCAGGGTAATAGCGCCAATTATTGTTGCAACGATTGTCTTACCGCTTAAAGACGCATTTTTTATAATTTGCTGCAGCTGGAGGGCGGTGTCTGCTCCCGTAAAATTTTCCAGCTGCCGGTAAATACCCCCCTCTATGGCTTCCCTGCCAAGGAAAATACTGCACATGGTTATAATTACCAATAGCAAGGGCCCCATGGAAAAGATCATGTAGTACGACAAAGAAGCGCTGAGCTTGGGAACCTTATCATTAACAAAACCTTTAAAAGAATTCTTAAGGACTGTCCAAATTTCACTGATAAATTTTTTATCCGGCATGTGTTGTTTTTAAGCTGCTGCTAATGGGTTGCCGTGAAATCTTGCAGCTATTATGCCAATAAAAACGGTATTTCGTTTCAGCGCACGCAGCAAAACAAACACACAAAAGGCGTGCTGCCCGTGTACCAGCCCAATTTGCTGCAATCGCCTGGGAATTGCGGCGACCTGCTTCCATACATGCCAATCAGCAGTGAATACAGCTTTGCAAACACCACGCGTTAGGCTAGCATGCGGTCGCGTACACGCAATGAAATTATCTTCCATCTGCCCCCAACCCGTTCTCATTCGCCAATAGTTGGGGGCTGCCCTTTTCTTTAACATCGACGCCGTTTCGGGCAAAATTATGGCGCCAATGAAGATTTAAACGAACCCGAAACAAAGCCCTGCCCGGGAGGCATGAAGGAATGAAAAAGGGTATGCCTGCAAAATTTCCTTATCAACCTTGCCATTATTTAAACACATTCCTGTAGTTTCATCATTAAAATAGCTATATGAAAAAGAAAACTGCATCTAAAAAAAATAGTACTGACGACAAAAGCCTGTTTAGAATTGCAGGAGAAGCCATTGGTACCATTGGTCACGAAATTGTTGAAGGAAAAGACAAATTAGTGGAAGTATCGCAGGCCGCCGTAGAAAAACTCAGCGATGTAAAAAAATCCATCACAAAAAAAATCGGCAAAAAAACTGCTAAAGTGGCGGTAAAGAAGAAAGTAGCTTCCGTTAAAAAAGCAGCTAAAAAAGTCGTAAAAAAGATCGCCAGGAAAGTAAAAAAAGCGGCTCCCAAAAAAGCTATAAAAAAGGTCGTAAAGAAGGCAAAAGCAAAAGTGAAAGCAAAAGCAAAAAGTAAAAAATAGTTTCAGGCCGCAAAAACCTTTGAAATAACCACCGGAATATTTTTACTGCATTTCTTTAGCCAGTGACCGCTGGTTATTTCCAGTTATAATTGGGTGCAGGCCCCATATCAAATACCAGTGAGTGGCCATTGACGATTTGCTGGTGCGTGATAAACGGCTTGTCCAGTATTTTTCCATCGAGTGTTACCTGCTGGATATATTTGTTAGCACCAGAAATATTTTTAGCAACGATGTTGAATGTTCTTGGAATTCCACTGGCCATAAAGTGCATCGTCAGCGAGGGAAATTGTGGGGCACCAATTGCGTAAACGCCGGAGGCCGGCGTAACCGGGTAAAAACCCATTACGCTAAAAATATACCAGGCAGCCATCTGGCCGCAGTCTTCATTTCCGTTTATGCCAATTGGCTGGTTTCGAAAATTTTCAGTGCTGTGTTTCCTTACCAGTTCCTGCGTTTTCCAGGGCTGGCCACAATAATCATACAGGAAGATATAATGATGGCCTGGCTCATTGTCGTGCCGGTAATGTTTGCCCGAAAAATTCTCGTCCAGTTTAGCAATAAATTTTTCATTGCCATCCATCATGCCTATCATACCCGGCACATCGTGCATTGCGCCAAATGTATAGGTCCACTGGTCGCCCTCTGTAAAACCTTCCCAAACGCCGTTCTTGTTTTTCTCGTCAAACAGCCCGTTGAGCTTGCGCGGCAGCAAAAAACCGGTAGCGGTATCATACAAATTTTTATAGTTATTACTTAACTGCATCAGGTGGTCATAATCGTCCATTTTGCCAAGCGACTTTGCCAATTGAGCAACCGCATAATCATCCACCGCATATTCAATTGTTCTTGAAACCGATTCTGCCGTTTTATCAACCGGCACGTAGCCAATCTTTTTAAAATAGGTTAGTCCGGCCTGCGCTTCATAGTCTGTCCAAAGGTCGCGGTCCGCATAGCGCAACCCGGTATCATTTGCAGGCGGATCCATGGCATCATGCAGCATCGCTTCGTACGCCAGTTTGGTATCGTAACCGCGAAAACCTTTGATGTACGCATCTGCAATTACCGCATCTGCGTGGGTGCCAATCATAATATTGGTCTCTGCAGGATTGGGCCACATCGGTAAACGACCGCCTTCCTTGTACATCTGCAGCATCGCCGTTATCATAGGGTTAACACGCTCGGGCTGGGTAAACAGCAACAGCGGATGCAGGGCACGGAAAGTATCCCACAAAGAAAAATCGGTATACGAATTCCCGGTATGAACTTTATCATCAAAACCGCTGTAATATTTGCCGTATTCCGACATCTCACGCGGAAACTGCATGGTATGAAAAAGAGCTGTGTAAAATATCGCTTTCTGGTCTTCTGTTACACCGCTGACTGCCATGCGACTCAGATTTTTCTGCCATATGGCGCGGGTCGACTGCACCAGTGCATTAAAATCCTTGCCTTTTATTTCTATCTCCAGGTTTTTCCTCGCTTGTTCAATACTAATGAATGAAGTAGCAATACGCACTTCCACTTTTTCATTTTCGCGGGTAGAGAAATTTATGTAAGCGCCCATTCGGGTGCCATACTGCTCCGTTGAGGCGGCATTAACGGTATCTCCCGACCAGGTACCAAAAGAACTAAAAGGTTTGCTGAACTGTATAACAAAGTAACCTTTGAAATTGGGAAGGGGCGGCCCTATCTGCGCAGACATCCTATCCGGGTTGTAACCGGTTATTTCATTTTTTGCTTTGTTGATTTTTACATACCCTTTCAGTGTTCTGATACGGTCTGCATAATCATTGGCCCAATGTTTTATTTCCGGGTTGAGGTTGATGCCCTGTACAATGATGTGGGCATCTTTTGAAGATGGAAAATTGAATTGGAGGATGGCACAACGGGAAGACGCAGCCATTGCCGCTTTAATTTGCTGGTTATTGCCCGCATCTAATGCTACAGAATAAAAATAGGGCTTTGACACTTCACTGGCATGTGTGAATTTCAGCGCCCTGTCTTTCGGCAACACTTTAAGAACGCCGGTTTGGGGCATAACCGATACGTACCCGTAATCACCCATCCAGACAGTTGGCTGGTGCGATGCTAAAAACCCGATGATGCTGCTGTCTTCATAAAAATAATTCATTCGGCTCATCAGGTGTTCACCAGTCTGTGCAACAAAATTGGTCATCCCAAACGGAGTTCCAACGGATGGCATGGTGCCTCCGCCATCCAGGTTTTTGGCAAAACCGGTGGCGGCTGTTCCAATGAGCGGGTTTACATAATCAACTGCCTGTTTGGGTTTATTTTTGGGCTGGGCAGTGGTATTTGTACAAAAGAGCGCAGATACAGCAAAAGCCAGGAATATTTTTTTCATCGGTCAAGCGGCAGGCTGCCAATTTTTATTAAGAAGTGAAAAATCTCCATTAAACATACCAAATATGTTTTGCATTCTACCGGTTGCGT
The DNA here is from genome assembly GCA_039919885.1 of Chitinophagaceae bacterium. Lineage (GTDB taxonomy): Bacteria > Bacteroidota > Bacteroidia > Chitinophagales > Chitinophagaceae > JACMLD01. The sequence goes on along the minus strand of JBDSEV010000084.1, from coordinate 2,657 downwards.
GTAAAACGTTTTGCCTGCACCTGGTGCAGCAAAGGTCCGGTTGCATTTCCGCTTTATATATTGACCACCAATACCGGGATCTTTAATTCGTGCCGTACTTTATTGATTGTTTCCCCGTACAGCAAATCTTTTATCCCAGCGTGTCCATGCGCACCCATTACGAGGAGGTCTATCTGCTCCTCTTTCACAATCCGTACAATTTCGGCTACACGGTTCCGGTAGCCCAGTTTCGCAATGGCATTGTTTCCGCGCTGTTGCAGCTGTAATGCATACGCTTCCAGCTGTTCATTGTCTTTTTCGCTTTCCAGGTCGGCAGTTGAATCCCCCAATAATTTTGCGCTGACACTTTCTACTACGTGCAGCAACACATACCGGGTACCTGCCCTTCCCTGGCCCAGTGCAAAAGCCACCAGTTTTTCATCTTGTCCGCCGAAATCCAGCGCCACAGCAATGTTTTTAAACGTGGGTATTTCAAGCTGACTGAATGTTTTTACCTCCTGGTGCACCGTTGCTGCAACGGCATCCCTTCTTCTTTTCTTTAACAGCGGAATGGCGATTACAATGGCCAGCAACGTAACCAGCGTGGTCAGCCCGGTTACGACGAGGATTTTTAGCATCAGACTATGTTCATTGTGTAAGAAATCCATCCCTTCGCCAAATACCATTTTCAGGTTGAGGTACACCAGTACTGTAGCAACCAGCCATGCCAATGCCTGTGTAAATGGTTTGATGGCAAAAACGCCCATCTTTTCTTTTTCGCTCACAAAATGAATGAGTGGAATAATGGCAAAACCTAATTGCAGGCTTAGTATCACCTGGCTGAAGATCAGCAGCGCGTCAATCTTATCGTCTCCCCATATAACAATGGTAATGACGGCGGGAACAATTGCCAGCATACGGGTGATCAGTCGGCGGAGTAACGGATTGATGCGCAACAGCAGGTATCCTTCCATTACAATCTGGCCGGCCAGCGTACCAGTAATAGTAGAACTTTGCCCGGCGGCTATCAGCGCTACGGCAAATAAAATGGGGGCGATGGAATTGCCCAGCATGGGCGCCAGTAGCTGGTGCGCATCCTTAATTTCGGCCACGTCGGTACGGCCGGCTTTAAAAAATACCGCGGCTGCAAGTATTAAAATGGCTGCATTTACAAAAAAGGCCAGGTTTAAAGCAATGGTCGTATCAAACATGTTCAACTTTAAAGCACGGCGTATGCTTTTTTCGTCACGACCAATCTTACGGGTTTGCACCAGCGCAGAATGCAGGTACAAATTATGGGGCATTACGGTAGCACCGATAATACCAATGGCGATGTACAGGGCTTCGCCGCCGGGCAGGGTCGGAATGAAACCGGTAAGTACTTCACCCAGCTGTGGTTTTGCAAAAAACATTTCTGCCAGGAAAGACAAGCCGATAATGGCCACCAGCGCAATTATAAATGCCTCCATTTTCCGCATGCCCAGTCTTTGCAGGTAAAACAGCAAGAACGTATCCAGCACCGTTATACACACACCCCACAAAATTGGAATACCGGTTAGCAAATGTATACCGATAGCCATACCCAGCACTTCTGCCAGGTCGCAGGCGGCAATGGCCGTTTCTGCAAGAAGGTAAAGAATAAAATTAACTGCACGCGGGTACACTTCACGATTCACCTGCGCCAGGTCACGTCTCCTTACAATACCCAGCCGGGCAGATAGATTTTGCAGCAGCAGCGCCATGAGGTTGCTCATCAGCAATACCCAAATAAGGGCATAGCCGAACTTACTGCCGCCTGCTAAATCGGTGGCCCAGTTGCCGGGATCCATATAGCCCACACTCACCAGGTAAGCGGGCCCTAAAAATGCCAGTATTTTTTTTCCCTTGGTACCCGTGCTGGTGTCGATTGTTTCGTGCACCTCGCTGAGCGATACCTGCCTATTTGCCTTTGTTGTCATAAGCTACCAATAAATTTTTTGCAACATGTTCACTGATATTCACGGGTTGCTGGTTGCGGATCTTTATCTCCACAGATCCGTCCACTTCAAATTTCTTTTTTATTTCGAGGCGGGTGCCCAGCTGTATGCTTTTGTGTTTTAGTAGTTCCAGCATATCTGCGGACTGGTCGCTGATACCGTTTACTGTACCGCTGCTGTTGACGGGCATCTCACTTACGGCCGACTGCTGCAGGGCGGGCATCTTTCCATTGATATCGGGTATTGGATCGCCGTGCGGATCTGCCTTTGGAAAATCGAGGAAAGCATCCAGCCGGTCAATTAGTTTTTTACTGCTGATGTGTTCCAGCTCTTCTGCAATTTCATGTACTTCTTCCCAGCCAAACTGCAGTTTCTCCACCAGGAATAACTCCCACAACCGATGCTTGCGAATAATTTGCACGGCCAGTTTTTTACCCTCCGGCGTTAGTTTAACGCCGCGGTATTTTTCATACTGCAACAACTTTTGCGTTTTCAGCTTCTTCAGCATATCGGTTACCGAGGCGGGCTTTGTCTGCAGTGCATCTGCCAGCGCATTGGTCGCAACGCTTTCGTCTGCCTGTTGCAAATGAAAAATGGCCTTAATATAATTTTCTTTACTGGCAGAATATTTCATCTGGACTAAATTAAAATTTAGGCAAATCTAAAAATATATTACTTAATCCCGAAATTTTTATTTCTCGA
>JBDSEV010000083.1:0-26006 GCA_039919885.1 Chitinophagaceae bacterium | reverse complement strand
TTCCGGCGGTAGCCGGATTGCGGAGCAAAGAAGCGGGTGCAGCGCCGTTGCAGCGACGAGGCCCCGGCGGCCTGAGCCGGACCGCGTAGCAGTTCAAACTAAAGAAACAACTATAAATTAAATAACGCGAACCAGTTCCAATAACACGCGTTGCAGCAATGAGGCCCGGCGGCCGGCGCCAAATCGCGCAGCAAGATTAGATAGCCTGGTAGAAGAGCCTTAGTATTGCATTAGCAGCTACCAGAAATCGCCGAAAGGCGTGCTGTCAACTTGTCACGATACCCTGTTTTTTACCTATCTTCGCCCTCCTAAAAGAAAAGCGTGATGGAGGATTTGGTTAGCACTACAAAACACGATGAAGAAAGGCAGGGCGAAGCGCTAGCGCCCGAAGCGGGGATCCCATTTGCATACAAAAAATTATTTTACATAGAAAGCTATGGCTGCGCCATGAATTTTGCGGATAGCGAAGTAGTGGCGTCCATCCTCAACCAAAATGGTTTTGGTGCTACCCGCAATGCGGAAGATGCAGATCTTATATTTATCAACACCTGTTCCATTCGCGAAAAAGCGGAGCTAACGGTGCGCAAACGCCTCACAGAATTCAGGAAGCTAAAAAAACAGCGCCCGGGTATGCTGGTGGGTGTATTGGGATGCATGGCGGAGCGATTGAAAGCAAAATTCCTGGAGGAAGAAAAACTGGTTGACATGGTTGTGGGGCCGGATGCTTACAGAACATTGCCGGGGTTGGTAGAAGAAGCAGCCACTGGGCAAAAAGGGGTGAATGTTTTACTAAGTCGCGATGAAACCTATGCAGACATTGCGCCGGTTCGACTGAACAGTAATGGTATTACCGCTTTTGTGAGTATCATGCGGGGATGTAATAATATGTGTGCTTTTTGCGTAGTTCCTTTTACGCGGGGCCGGGAAAGAAGTCGCGATCTCCAGTCCATTATTAATGAGTGCGAAGAACTGGTGAGCAAAGGATACAAAGAAGTAACCCTGCTGGGACAGAATGTAGATAGTTATTACTGGATAGACGATGCCAGCGGTGCCGCTGTCACGTTTGCGTTATTACTGGAGAAAGTGGCCCAGGTATCTCCCCTGCTGCGGGTTCGCTTCAGCACATCACACCCCAAAGACATCACCGATGAAGTGTTGTTTACAATGGCTAAGTATGAGAATATCTGCAAATACATTCACCTGCCCGTACAAAGTGGCAGTACCCGAATATTGCAACTGATGAACCGTACCTATACCCGTGAATGGTATATTGCCCGGGTAAACCGTATAAAGGAAATATTGCCCGGTTGCGGGCTATCCACCGATATTATTGCCGGCTTTTGTACAGAGACCGAAGAAGACCAGCAGGACACGCTTAGCCTGATGGCGTACTGTGCGTATGATCTTGCTTACATGTATTTTTATAGCGAGCGCCCGGGTACGCTTGCTGCCCGTCGTTATACAGACGATGTGCCTGAAAACGTGAAAAAGAGGAGATTGCAGGAGATCATTGACCTCCATCGCATTCACTCGTTACAAAGCATGCAGCGCGACGTGGGCAAGACGTTTAAAGTATTGATAGAAGGAAATTCAAGAAAAAGTGATGCACATTGGGCAGGCAGAACGGATCATAATAAAGTACTGATATTTCCAAAAGAACAATATGATTTGGACAAAGGTGAATATGTGATGGTAAAAGTAAATGAATGCACGGCAGGGACATTGCTGGGACAAATAACCGAACACGCAATGGCCACGGTTGAGATGCACGACTGATTGCTGCTCCATTTTTATCGAAAAAAAATATTGATTAGAACGTCATCATAAGGCCGCCCAAATGCGGCAAATAATTAAAGGGCGTTAAAAGAACAGCGTATGGATTTACAATCGTTAAAAAACAGGTTTGGTATTATCGGCAATGCACCGGCGCTTAACTATGCGCTGAACGTAGCAGCGCAGGTTGCCAATACCGACTTGAGTGTACTAATCAACGGAGAAAGTGGTGTGGGCAAAGAATCGTTTTCCCTTATCATTCATGCACTGTCCGCAAGGAAACACAACCCGTTTATTGCCGTCAATTGCGGCGCTATACCGGAAGGCACCATCGATTCAGAATTATTCGGTCATGAAAAAGGGTCATTTACCGGTGCAGTTGATAGTCGCAAGGGTTATTTTGAAACGGTAAACGGCGGCACCATTTTCCTGGATGAGATTGGCGAAATGCCGCTGGGTACGCAGGCAAGGCTGCTGCGGGTTCTGGAAAGTGGTGAATTTATAAGAGTAGGTTCCAGTAAAGTGCAGAAGACAGACGTACGCGTTGTTGCAGCCAGCAATAAAGACCTGCTTGAATTTACACAAAAAGGAAAATTCCGCGAAGATTTATATTATCGTTTAAATACAGTTCCGATACGGGTTCCGGCACTCCGGGATCGCAAAGAAGATATTATTTTTCTGTTCCGAAAATTTGTGGTTGATTTTGCGGAACGTTATAAAACATCGCCCGTGCAGCTGGATGACGAGGCGAAAAATCTGTTAAATAATTATACCTGGCCGGGTAATGTTAGGGAATTGAAGAATATTGCGGAGCAGTTATCTGTTTTATCGGAGGATAAAAACATTACCGCGGTTGCTATGCGGAAGTTTTTGCCGGACCACAGCGCCAATCGGTTACCGGTATTGGCATCCGCGGGCAAAGCAAGCGGCAGCAGCGCTGAATTTGCCAACGAGCGTGAAATGCTGTACAAACTTTTTTTCGATATGAAAAAAGATGTCACAGAATTAAAAAGAATGTTTGTGGATATTTTGCAGAACCCGGGTAATGCGGCTTCTGCGGCAAAATTTGCCAATGAGTCGTTCTTCCGTGAAAACACTGCCGCCAACGAATTACAAGCCCAGGTGTTGCCGCCGGCGTTCCTGCAAGGTAACCCGCAGCAAAATGGACAGCCCGTACTGATGCACAACGATGACATCCATAATCACGAAGAGGTAGAGGAATCGCTGAATATTATGGACAAAGAAAAGGAACTGATTATAAAAGCGCTGAAAAAACACCGGGGCAAAAGAAAAGATGCGTCCCTCGATTTGGGTATCAGCGAAAGAACGCTGTACCGCAAACTGAAAGAATATGATATAGATGAGTGAGTAATTGCGCGTGTGCAAAATACCGCGAAGATGTTCACCGCTATGGTTTAAAAATGTAAGGATGGAAAAAAAACAAATGACTACCATTAAAAAATTGCTGTTTTTATCAACTGCTGTTGCTATGACCTTGCTAGCCAGTGGGTGTCTTCATTACACCATGAAGGAATCATCTATTCCCAAGGAAATAAAAACAATCCGCATTAATTTTATAGAAAACAGGGCCCGGTATGTAAACCCACAGCTGAGTCCGCAGTTAACAGAGCGGCTGCGGCAGAAAATAAACAACCAGACAAACCGTACCCTGGTGCAGAATGAGAACGCGGACTTTGATATCAGCGGCACGGTTACAGATTATTCTTTTACAACAGCCGCCATTGCAGACAACCGCTCTGCTACCAACCGACTGAATATAACGGTGCACATCAAGCTTGTAAGCCGCGTAGACGAAAAACAAAGCAAAGAGGAAGATGTTACCCGCAGTTTCGACTTTGATGCCAACACGAGTGTGGAACAGGCGCAAATTAAACTGAATGAAGACATCATTAAAAACTTAAGCGACGAAATATTCAACCGTCTTTTTTCTAACTGGTAATTTGCAAGTATATTGCTGTTTATAAATATGCATGCACCATTCGACAATATTGTTCAGCACCTTTTTCACCAGCCCTCGCTGCTTTCTGTCACCGTAGATGAACTGGAGCGCATGGCGCAACAGCATCCTTATTTTGCCGCTGCACATTTTTTACTGCTAAAAAAAATGCAGGATACCGATCACCCGGCATTTACCGCGCAACTGCACAAGACAACACTATATTTCAATAATCCACTCTGGCTGCAATTTTTACTGCAGCCAGAAACAGTCCACACTTTTAAAGTGTCTGATCAGGCGCCTTTCATTTTTAACGATGCCAATAACGATGCTGCTGAGGCCAGTAACAATGACTTAAACAACGGCATCGAGGAATACAACTCCACCCACCCTGCCGACGCACTTGCACCGCCTGATTTGCAACATGATAATATTGAAGCATTGCAGGAAAACGCTGAACAGAGCGCGGTAGAACCGGCGCACCGCGGCATCATGGACGTGATTTCAGCCGTATTCAGCGAGCCAGCCATCGACGACACGCGGCAGCAAAACGGTCATGCAGAATTTGGAGAAGCCATCCCCGCTGAACTTGCGGATAACAACACGGTTTCTCCACCAGTAGCAATAAATGAAGAATATGGCGCCGAACACATCCTTGCGCAACCAGATGCCGGCGACAGCGATGCCACTGACGCTGCAGGGGACGACATTTTATATACGGGTGACCCGGTGGCAGTGAATGAAATGGCCGACAACGATGCGGCGCCTGATGACGAGGCCACCAGTGCGCTGGCACAGGCAATTGCCACCGAGCATGCAGCTAACACCACCACAGCAACCGGTAATTCAGGCATTGTAAACGAAACGATGCCCGGCCCGGAAATAACTGCGGCCATTAACGATCATACAGACTCGGGGCAAGCAACCGCCGGCAATGAAACGGATCAGGGAGACCAGCACCCCGCGGATCAAACGGAGCAGGTAGTGGATTTTGATGCTGCCGCAACGGGCGAAGAAAAACCTTTGCTGAAAATTATAGAAACGCCCGGGGCCGGCAACGATCTTTTGTTTGAGGCCTATCATACCGTTGATTATTTCGCCAGCCAGGGTATTAAACTCAGCAGGCTGGAAGCGGACTCCAAAGACAAACTGGGCCGCCAGCTCAAAAGCTTCACCGAGTGGCTGAAAACAATGAAAAGATTGCCGCAAGTGTCCATCGACAAAATGTTGTCGCAGCACGAAGAATCTAAAGTAGTGGAGGACGCCATCCACTCTATCGAAAACAAAGAAGTGATCACCGAAGCGATGGCGGAAGTATTTGAAAAGCAGGGATTAACAGAAAAAGCGGTAGAGGTATACCAGAAATTAAGTTTGCTAAATACCGCTAAATCAACTTATTTTGCAGCCAAAATAGCCAATTTAAAAAATTAATTGTATGATCATCTTTTTTGTGATTCTGGTAGTGGTTTTCTGTCTGGCCCTTGGGTTTATTGTATTGGTTCAAAATCCAAAAGGCGGCGGTCTGTCGGGCAGTATTGCCGGCTTTAGCAACCAGTTTATGGGGGTGAAACAAACAAACGATGTGCTGGAAAAAGGCACCTGGATTCTGTCAATAATCATCGCGTTGCTTTGCATATTTTCTGCTGCTTTTATACCAAAAGGCGCCACCGGTTCCAACCTGGTAAACGAACTGGATACCAAACCAAAAGCAACCCAGAGTGCACCGGCGCAGCAACCTGCACCTGCACCTGCACCTGTTCCCGTACCCAATAAATAATAGCTCAGCTTATTTGTATAGCCCTGTCTTTTTAAGGCAGGGTTTTTTATTATTCTGGAGGAAAGTATGCGAACACTGCGCATAAATACCCGCTTAAAACCGTTTTAGAATATCCTGTATGAAAAAAGCAATTCTTCTCACATTATTGGCCGCAGTGCTGTTGGCAGGCTGGTTTGGATGGCAATTTTTTGGCCCTGCCACCAGCTTTGAAGGTAAAAGTTATTACCTGCTTATCAGAACCGGCAGTACCTACGGAGATGTGCAACAAACCCTGGCATCAGATAAGGTCGTTAGCCACCCTGCGTTGTTCGACATCATGGCCAAAAAAGTGGACTATCCCCTAAAAGTAAAAGCCGGCAGGTACCAAATCAAAAAAGGGATGAGCCTGGTGAACATCGTCCGCATGCTGAAAAATGGCCAGCAGGAACCCGTGAACCTGGTTATTACAAAGCTGCGGACAAAAGAAGATTTGGCAGGCCTGGCAGGACGAAAATTTGAATGCGACTCCGCTGACTTTTTGGCCTATATCACCAATGCTGACTCGTTAAAACAATTTGGGCTCGACAGCAATACGGTCATGACCAGCGTTTTCCCGGATACGTATACCTATTTCTGGAACACAACACCCGCAAAAATATTTTCCAAACTGCGCGGTGGCTACCAGGCTTTCTGGACCCCCGAACGCCTCCGGCTGGCCGGTGCGCACGGCTTAAACCAGCAGACTGCGTATACACTCGCTTCTATTGTGGAAGAAGAAACGACTAAAAAAGACGACAAAGGCAAAATTGCCAGCGTATACCTCAACCGGATGGCAAAAGGAATGCGGCTGGCCGCAGACCCAACGGTTAAATACGCGCTGCGGCAGTTCGGTCTAAAAAGGGTGTATGAAAAGCACCTTGCCGTGGAATCCAATTACAATACCTACAAAATTGCCGGACTTCCCCCGGGTCCTATTTGCACGCCGTCCCCGCAAACAATAGATGCAGTATTGAACGCCCCCGCTACCAATTATATTTTTTTTGTAGCAAAGGCAAGCCTCGACGGATATTCAAATTTTGCCGAGACCTACCAGGAGCATTTAAAATTTGCAAAAGAATACCAGCAGGCACTTAATAAAATGATGGAGCAAAAGCAGGCAGCAAATGGTAATTTAGCCCCCTAGCACATGACTAAACTGCAGCGGATACTATACGACTCATCTATATTCCGTTTCCTGCGCAACAGGAGCAAAAAAATTATTTTGCCCGGCTTCAATGGCGTTGCCTTGTACGAGGTTAGCCGTTTTTTTTGGAAGCAGATAAAAAAGATAAGTCTTACTGAGCGGGCGGCAGCCGTTTCCTATCATTTTATCATGGCAATTCCCCCCATCTGTCTTTTTCTTTTTACACTGATACCCCACCTACCCTTTATAAAAAAAAGGGCGCTTCAGTTTCAGCTGAATAAAATTATAACTGATATCGTTCCCGCCAGGCAGCACAATAAAGCGATGGTGAGCTTTGTAAACGGATTTCTTGACAACCCGCGGATCGGTTTGCTTTCTTTCGGTTTTATACTGCTCTTGTTTTTTGGATCGAATGGTATGATGGGCATCATGCGTTCCTTCAATAAAAACTACCTGGGTGCAAAAAAAAGAACCGGGTTAAAAAAAAGATGGATTGCTATCCGGCTCACTTTATTGATTATGTCTTTACTGCTGGCCTGCATTTTACTCCTCATTATGCAGGGTGCTGTGTTGAGATGGATCGGTATTACCAATGTACACCTGCGGAATCTGATTGACATGGTGCGCTGGATTTTAATTATTGCACTCATTTTTTATTCCATTGCGTTTATTTACAAATACGCGCCTGATATCAATAAAAAATGGCGCCTCGTATCCCCGGGATCAATACTCGCAACTTCTTTGAGCATTATTGGCACCATCGGGTTTTCGCTGTTTGTAAATAACTTTGGCAGGTACGATGCCCTTTATGGTTCCATCGGTACCGTGATTGTATTGATGAGTTTGATTTTTATTAATTCGCTTATTTTGCTCGTGGGCTATGAGCTCAACGTAAGTATTCATTCCCTGCGAATAATGGCAGATGAACGGGTAAAGGACCTGGGAGATGCTAAAAACACCTCAAACGCCCATCAGGATCCCGGTGGAGGGGCGGTTTTGGGCAGCTGACCCGCTAAACAACAACTGAGTTGGCTGTCAAACATCTTTTTACTGCTTTTACTTGTCTTATATTAAAATATGCCGGTATGAGAAAAATACTATTCTGTTGCCTGCTTACTTCGGCGCTCGCAGCATTTACTTCGTTGCCCGCTGGCCTGCCCATTGGAGCTTCCCTGCCACTTTCCGATATTAAAATGAAAGATGTAAGTGGCGTATTGGTGTCTTTAAAAGAGGCAGCTGCCGGCAACGGATTACTGGTAATGTTCAGCTGCAACACCTGCCCGTATGTTATAAAAAACCAGGCCCGCACCAAAGCCGTTTGTGCTTTTGCAAAAGACAACAACATCGGCGTTATTGTGCTCAATTCAAATGAAGGGGGCCGCAAAAATGGTGAATCCCTGGCAGACATGCAGGCGTACGCACGCCAACAATCCTATAATTGGTTTTACGCACTTGATAGCGACAATTTGCTGGCGGATGCTTTTGGTGCTACCCGCACACCTGAATGTTTTTTGTTTGATAAAAACAACAAACTGGTTTACCATGGTGCCATAGACGATAGCCCGGCCGATGTATCGGAAGTAAAACGCAATCACTTGAAACTGGCGATTACCGAACTGGCACAGGGTACCAACGTGAGTGTAAAAGAGTCGAGATCGATAGGTTGTTCCATCAGGAGAAGAGGCACCTAAAAGAAATTGGTACAAATAGATAAACTAGTAGATGCTATTGAGCGCCCGCTAATAATTTTCCCGTTAGCATTTCTTTTACATTCCTTTCGAACTGCAGCGGCGACATCCCTGTTTCGAAAAATTTCCGGTATTGTTTTTTATTGTTCACCATTAACGTAGCAGGAATGGCTCCACTCCATGCCGGATCGATCTTCGGACAAAAAAGATCTGCATTGGATTCGCTGAGCCAGACAACCGGCACATCATAGTTCCGCCTGGCAGCAAAAGCTGCTATTCTCGCCGGGTAATAAGATTTGATGTCGAGGCTAACCAGCAGCAGGTCAACTTCACCCTGGTATTTTTCATGGATGGTAGCGATAAAATAAGGAATTTCTTCATTGCAGGATCCACACCAGGTTGCCCAGAAATTTACAATCACCGGTTTTTCGCTTTTGCTGATAAACGCATTCAATTCATCCGCATTTATTTTTTTTATTTGCTGCGCATTGCCAAACAGCTGCGTTGCCAATAGAAAAATAAGCATCGAATATTTTTTCATGCCAACCTGTTTTAATCTTCATTTATAAAACCCCATTCCTGCAACAATCCATTATAACGCTCGTTGGTCAGTCCCATCCTATCATAGTGGCCTGCAAGGGTTTTCTGGCGCATGGCCTCATATACCGTAACCGCGCAGGCCACAGAAATGTTCAGTGATTTTATTATGCCCACCTGTGGGATGATAAAATTGCCATCTGCCAAAGCCCTTATTTCTTCACTTACGCCCTCATGCTCGTTTCCAAAAACCAGTGCAATGGATTGCGTAAAATCTACCTGGTGCAGGGCCAGCGCATCGCTGCTGAGGTGCGTGGTTAATATCAGCTGGTAGTGCTGGCGCAGTGCAGCAAAACATGCGGCGGCATCTGTAAACTGGTGAATACTGAGCCATTTGGCAGCGCTGGACGAACTTTTCTGCCCGAACTTCCTGTGACGGCCGATCTTTGTATTGAGCACGTAGATATCCTGTATGCCAACCGCGTCGCAGGTGCGCATCACCGCCGAGATATTGTGGGGATCAAACACGTTCTCCAGCACAACAGTAATGTTGTTTTGCCGTTTATTAAGTACAGCGCGCAAGCGCTCCTGTCGTTCTGGCGTCATATTTGCAATCCGTAATTTTTTGTTTCAATTAAATATATTTAAAACTATACAAAATAAATTAAATAGGCACCGCAGTGAACAAGGTTCAAGATTTTTATTGACCAGTGTACGATAGAAGCGCGGGCATTCATATCCAACAAAAAGACCATGCTTAAGAAAATTTTAAAAATAACCGCCATCGTCCTGCTCGTGCTGATTGGGGTGGCTTTTGCAGCACCGTTTCTCTTCAAAGACAAAATAACCGCGCTGGTAAAAAAAGAGATCAATAACAACCTCAATGCAAAGGTTGATTTTGCGGCAGTGGACATTTCATTCTTCCGTCATTTTCCAAAAGTGGCACTCGGCCTGGATAATTTACAGGTAACCGGTATAAGTGAGTTTGCAGCAGATACCTTGTTTGCCGCTAAGAATATTGATGTGGCCGTAAATATTATGAGCGTACTAAAAGGCGGCCCCTACAAAGTATATTCCATTACGGTGGATCAGCCGCGTATCCATGCCATCGTTACCAAAGAAGGAAAAGCCAACTGGGATATTGTGAAACCCGATACCGCTGCCGCTACCCAGGCTGAAGCGCAGCAACCTTTTCAGCTTAACCTGCAATCTTATAGCATCAGTAATGGGTATGTTAAGTATGAGGATGCCAGCAGCAATATGAGTAGCGAGGTAAGCGGATTGAATCATTCCGGAAGCGGCGATTTTACCTCCGATATTTTTACGCTGGCCACCCGCACCAGCGCCGATGCGGTAAGTTTTATCTATGCTAATATTCCTTACCTCTCCAGAACAAAAGCCAGTATTGATGCGGCCATCCAGGTAGACAACAAAACAAATAAATACAGTTTCAAAACCGATAAGATAACATTGAACGATCTGAAACTGACCGCGGAAGGTTTTTTCCAGCTGGTGAGCGACAGCGTATACAACATGGACATAAAGTACGATGCGCCTTCTACCGACTTTAAAAACATACTGTCGCTGGTGCCCGTCGTATACCAGAAAGACTTTGCCAGTATAAAAACAAGCGGCAGCGCATTGTTCAACGGTTTTGTAAAAGGCGTTTACAGTACTACCCAAATTCCGGCGTACAACCTCAACCTCGCAGTGAAAGACGGGTTTTTTCAGTATCCGGATCTCCCAAAGCCGGTAAAGAATATAAACTTTTCGGTAAAGGTTGACAACCCGGATGGCATCACCGATCATACCGTTGTAAACATTCCGCAGGCGCATATTGAGCTGGACAATGATCCCTTTGATTTCCGCCTGCTGGTGAAAACACCGGTGAGCGATATGTTTGTAGATGGTGCCGCAAAAGGTAACCTTGATCTGTCTAAAGTAGCGCAGCTCGTGAAACTGGAAGCGGGAACAAAACTGGCGGGCGTTCTCAATGCCGACATCAAAGCAAATGGTTACATGAGCGCCATTGAAAAAAAGCAGTATGAAAAATTCAATGCGGCGGGAACGCTTCAACTGAACAATTTTTTATATGCGTCTAAAGCATACCCGGATGTAGTAAAACTTACTACGCTGGTGGCAAGCTTCAACCCGCAGAATGTAACACTCAGCAATTTGTCCGGGAAGTACAAACAAACCAATTTTACTGCTAATGGTACTTTAGATAACCTGCTCCCGTATGTTTTGAAAAACCAGGCGCTTACAGGGTTGCTTAATATAAAAGCCGACCAATTAAACCTGAACGATTGGATGGGCACCGCTGCGGATACCAGCACCAAAGGCACCGAAGCTGCTGCTCCTTTTGCCGTGCCCGCTAACCTCAACTTTACGGTAAATGCCGGTGTGGCAAAAGTTCATTACGACAAAATAGACATGCAGGATCTATCCGGCTCATTAATACTGAAAGATGAAACCGTGCGAATGGAAAATATTAAAACCAACCTGCTGGATGGCAGCATGAACCTGAGCGGATCTTATTCAACCAAAACCGATAAAAAGAAACCCGCCATCACCCTCAATTACGATGTGAAAGGATTTGACGTGGAAAAAACATTTGCCGCATTCAATACAGTCCAAAAACTGATGCCGATAGGGAAATTCCTGGCTGGTAAGATTAACTCACAATTAAGCCTGAACGGTAAACTGGGTGACAATATGATGCCGGATCTTAGTTCACTTACCGGCAATGGTAACTTGTTGTTGATTGAAGGATTTCTTAAAAAATTTGCACCGGTAGAAAAGCTGGCCACCCTGCTGAATATAAAAGAACTGGAATCTTTCTCGCTGAAAGATGTGAAGAACTATATAGAATTCGCCAATGGCAAAGTAATCGTGCAGCCTTTTAAGGTGAAAGTAAAAGACATTGAGATGGAGATTGGGGGAATGCATGGTTTCGATCAGTCGATTGACTATATTATTAATATGAAAGTGCCGCGCGCGTTGATGGGCGAGAAAGGCAACGCGTTTGTGAATAACCTGGTGAGCCAGGTAAACAATAAAGGCATACCCGTAAAACTGGGCGATTTTGTTAACCTCAAAGTAAACATGGGCGGCAGCATTACCAGCCCAATATTGAAAACCGATTTGAAATCGGCCGGCAGTTCTTTGGTCCAGGACCTGAAACAACAGGCAACCGATTTCGCGAAAGCAAAAATAGACAGTACAAAAAATGCGGTGACTGCTGCGGTAAAGGACACGCTGGCCTCACTAAAAAAACAGGCGGTACAAACGGCCGGCGAAGAGTTGAAAAAACAGTTGTTCAGCAAAGGCGATACCACTAATTCCGACAGCAAGAAGAACATCGGCGAATCTGCCAAAGGCCTGTTGAAAAACATCAACCCCTTTGGTAAGAAGAAAAAGGCCGCAGACACCACCTTGCAGCAATAGCATAAAACCGTAACAGCAGAAGGCATTTTTTGACTGCTTGCCTGGTCGGTTTCGTTCGTTTTAATGAACATTGTGCCGCCGGTCTGGTAAGATCCATTGACACCAGCAGCATGTGCTATAACGCAAGTTTGATGCACCTGAACTTACACCCCAACAGCCGATTTGT
This sequence comes from Chitinophagaceae bacterium, assembly GCA_039919885.1. Classification (GTDB taxonomy): domain Bacteria; phylum Bacteroidota; class Bacteroidia; order Chitinophagales; family Chitinophagaceae; genus JACMLD01. Next base: position 13,499 of record JBDSEV010000083.1, on the reverse strand, counting down.
GTTTTGGAGGTTAAACACGTAAAACGGCCGGCCCGCCTCGCCCGGCCAACCCACCGATAAGCGCTGATATACAATACTTTCTCCAACACAGCATCTGCCTTCCCTGGGTTGCAAAAATTTATTAGTAAACGGTTATTTTAATGCCCTTTACCCTATTTTTGCATCCCTGAAAATAAATAACCGACAACAAAACACTTATGAACAAATTGTTTTACATAGTTCCGGCAATGGGTATTGTAGGCCTGTTGTTTACCGCGGTAAGAAGTGCCTGGGTCTCTAAACAAGATGCAGGAAATGAGCGCATGCAGGAGATAGCCAAATACATTTCCGAAGGCGCCATGGCGTTCCTTAAAGCGGAGTACAAAATCCTATCTTATTTTGTGGTTATTGCTGCCTTATTGCTGGGTTTTATGGGGTACTCTAATCCAAAATCGCATCCGGCCATTGCCTTCGCATTTATCATTGGTGCCGTATTCAGTGCGCTGGCGGGGTTTATAGGTATGCGCATCGCTACCAAAGCAAATGTGCGGACTGCACAGGCTGCCAGGACCAGTTTAAAAAAAGCACTGGCTGTTTCATTTACCGGCGGTAGCGTAATGGGACTTGGCGTTGCCGGACTTGCAGTACTTGGACTCGGCAGTTTATTTATTATTTTAAAAATGATTTTTGCACCGGAAGCAGCGGTGAATAGCGAAGAAATGGAAAGGACGATAGAAATCCTGACCGGTTTTTCACTGGGCGCTGAATCCATTGCGCTGTTTGCGCGCGTGGGCGGTGGTATCTATACAAAAGCTGCCGATGTGGGCGCCGACTTAGTGGGTAAAGTGGAAGCTGGTATTCCGGAAGACGATCCCCGAAACCCCGCTACCATTGCCGACAACGTTGGTGATAACGTGGGTGACGTGGCAGGTATGGGTGCAGACCTTTTTGGGTCTTATGTAGCTACAGTGCTTGCTACCATGGTGCTGGGAAGAGAAACAGACGCCATGGGCGATGCATACGGCGGACTTTCCCCGATATTATTACCCATGCTCATTGCGGCATTGGGTATTATTTTTTCAATTGTAGGTACTTTTTTTGTGCGTATTTCAGAAGCGGCCGGCAACAGCACTGCTGCAGTACAGAAAGCGCTCAATATGGGTAACTGGGGTTCCATTGTTTTAACAGCTATTGGCTGTTATTTTTTGGTCCATTACCTGTTGCCCGATACCATGACCCTGCGTGGTCATGCTTTTACCAAAGAGGGTGTTTACGGAGCCATCATTGTTGGTCTTGCCGTAGGTACTTTAATGAGCATGATTACGGAGTACTACACAGCGATGGGTAAACGCCCGGTGAAGAGTATAATCCGCCAGTCGTCTACCGGTCATGCCACCAATATTATTGGCGGTCTTGCCATGGGTATGGAAAGTACTTTTCTGCCGATATTGGTGCTGGCGTCTGGTATCTACATGTCTTTCTGGTGTGCTGGTTTGTATGGCGTTGCCATTGCAGCTGCCGGTATGATGGCTACTACTGCTATGCAGCTGGCTATTGACGCTTTCGGCCCTATTGCAGACAATGCCGGTGGCATTGCAGAAATGAGTGAGCTTCCAAAAGATGTTCGTGAAAAAACAGATATCCTGGATGCGGTAGGTAACACTACAGCTGCCACGGGTAAAGGATTTGCCATTGCCTCTGCGGCCCTTACCGCACTCGCATTATTTGCCGCTTTTGTAGGTATCTCTGGTATTTCCGGTATTGATATTTACAAAGCGCCGGTATTGGCGGGTTTATTTGTGGGCGGCATGATTCCATTTATTTTTTCATCCCTTGCCATCCGTGCGGTGGGTGAAGCAGCGATGGCGATGGTGGAAGAAGTTCGCCGCCAGTTTCGCACCATACCTGGTATTATGGAAGGGACGGGCAAACCTGAATATGATAAATGCGTTGCCATTTCCACGGATGCCTCAATCAAAAAAATGATGTTGCCTGGTGCAATCACCATATTATCGCCACTAATCATCGGTTTTGCTTTTGGACCGGAAGTACTGGGCGGTTTTCTTGCTGGTGCAACCGTAAGCGGCGTATTGATGGGCATGTTTCAAAACAACGCCGGTGGTGCCTGGGACAATGCGAAAAAATCTTTTGAAAAAGGCGTGGAAATCAACGGGCAGATTTATTACAAAGGGTCAGAGCCCCACAAAGCTTCTGTTACCGGAGATACCGTAGGCGATCCGTTTAAAGATACCTCCGGTCCGTCCATGAATATTCTTATTAAACTGATGTCGATTGTATCACTTGTCATTGCGCCTACCCTTGCGGTGATGTACAATACCGGAGGATCCGTGGCCGTTGTAAAAGAACAGCGTATTTCCGTTAAAAATAACCTGGGTGGAGAAAGGGACAATATGGCGATAGACGATTTCATCGTTGCGCTGAAAGCCGATAAAATGGACAACCAGGGCAATCTTGCGGTGGTGTTTAAAGACGGCGAGTTGCTTATCAATGGAAAAAAGCAACCCGCGGAAACACTTAAGAAATATGCGCAATATGTCGGAGAAAAAAAAGAATTGAATTTTTCAATTAATATTGATCAGAAATAATATATATTCGCACCGCATTAATTAGGTACATAATACCGATAAGCCCGTTGTTTCTACATCGGGCTTATTTTTTTTCTTCTGCTCTCCTCGTGTAACAATTTCTTTTACGTCCCGTCTTTACAATACCTTCATTTACACTAGTGCACAAACTTATTTTCTTATTACGAAAATGATCGTATATTAGTGCTAAAGTAATATATATGTCGGCACCCAAATATGTAAAACCCACGGAAGGTGAACTTGAAATTTTGCGGGTCATCTGGGAAAAGGGTTTGGCGAGCGTACGCGATGTGCATGAAGAACTCGCAAAAACAAAGGAAGTGGGTTATACCACTACCCTTAAACTGATGCAGATTATGAATGAAAAGGGCCTCGTTAAAAGGGATAAATCTACCCGGGCTCATTATTATACGGCAGCGGTAAGTAAAGAGAAAACGCAGAAACACCTGGTGGGCAGAATGATTGATGGTCTGTTTGGCGGTTCACCCGGACAACTGGTGATTCAGGCGCTTGGTAATTACAAGGCAAGTGAAGAAGAAATTGAGGAGATTCAGCAACTACTCAACAACCTAAAAAAATAATTGCATGTATTTTCTTACCGATTCGCCGTTCCTGAATGCTTTGGGATGGGCACTGCTTCACAGCTGCTGGCAATTTGCGTTGTGCTGGCTTATCTACCGTAGTTTCATTGGCGGCACTAATAAAGTAACCGCTGCGGTCCGCCATACCATAGCGCTGTTGCTGCTTTTTCTTGGCGGCTTTTCTTTTCTTGCCAGCTTTTTCTGGAAAGTATTTGCCGCACCAGCCAGCGTTACACCCACACTATTAAACATCAGCAATACGCCTTATGCTATCGCCTGGAATGCCGTAAGCAGCGGTTTAGACGCGCTTATGCCCTACTGGTCACTGTTATACATTGGCTGTGTCGTTTTCCTGGTGCTCAAATTCTGCGTGTTTGTACGCCATGCAGGTAGACTACGCAACCACGGAACAGCTAAGATGAATGTGATTTGGAGAACCTATGTAAAAAATATTGCAGGCCAGCTGGGGATACAAAAAGAAGTAAAGGCCCTGTTATCGGTACATATAGATACCCCCCAGGTAATCGGTTTTTTAAAACCCGTAATACTCCTACCCGCTGCCTGCCTGGTTAACCTGAGCACCCAACAACTGGAAGCGGTTTTATTGCATGAGCTAGTGCACATCAGGCGGAATGATTACCTGGTAAACCTGTTTGTGACCAGCCTCGAAATTCTTTTCTTTTTCAATCCTTTTGTAAAGCAGTTGACCGTTGCCATCCGGAAAGAACGCGAATACAGTTGCGATGATATGGTGCTGCAATACCAGTACCATCCGCATCATTATGCAGCCGCCCTGTTGTCGCTTGAAAAAAACAGGACGCTGCCGGTTACGTATGGTATTGCTGCCAGCGGAAAAAACCAGCAGCAATTATTGAAACGCATTGAACGCATCGTTGGCATTCCCGCTGCCGGACGAAGTTATATTAGACCCCTCGCCTGCCTGCTCGTATTGCTGCTAATTGGTTTTATGGCCACCATCCGCCCGGCAAACACCGTCATGGACGCGTTGGGTACCGATGGCCTTTTGCTGGCAACCCACAGCATTGCAGGATTTGACCCCCTTGAACCCAACGCCGCCATCAGCAATAATGTTAAACAGCCTGCGGCTTCCAACAAACACGGTGCAACAAAGGCAGCGACTGTAATAACCGTGACCGTACCAACGCCGCCAAATATGCCGCTGAACGAACCAACAATCGACGGGCTTACTTTAACCGGGGAAACCTACACGGACGAAGATGCGACCGCAAATGTTATTCGCGCAGCTACCCACAAGGAAACCTTCGATTTTTCATTGCCGCAAAAAGAAATGGTAAGCGTACCCGAAGCGGAATCGCCTGAATTTATTCCTGCTGAGCCATATGTTCCCGCAAGTAGCTTCTCTTACCAGGTTACGCAGGATACCATAATACCGAAGAAAAAAGGCGTCACTTACAATGAACGCATGGCAGATGAAGCGCTGGCAAAGACGCAAAGCGCCATGGCGCAGCTCGACTGGCAGAAAATTGAAAAACAACTTAATTATAGTAAACGCGCCATCGCTAAGCTAAAAGCTGAACTGGCCAACCAGTTAAAAGCGCTCAACTGGCAAAAGATAAACGACGACAGAAAGGCGCAGGCCAACCAGGAGAAGCTGGACAAACTGGTGATCGTTTCGGAAAAACAACAAACGTTGCAACTGTACCGGCAAACAGAAGCCTACAACGAGGCCATACAGCGGCAAATGGCAGCGCAGGATATCCAGTTGCAGGAAACCCGGTTGCGGGCGCAGCAGAGCTATAAAGCCGCCGCGCTGAAAGAGCAAAAATTGCAGCAGGACATGAAAAAACGACGCATCATCGCAATCTGAATCTTTTGTGAAGCTGCGGATTTTTGTTAGTGCTCCTGCCATCCAAACTGGGTTTTTGCCAGGGCGGTTGCCGGCATCCACTTCCGCGAATGTAAATAGAGACATTTTGTTTGTATTTATTCTCCTACATTCGTGCTAATTACAAGCTTGTTATGAAATTAGAATTGCTGGATTTTATAGAACTGGAGAATTATCCATCAGGCTCGGGTATAGAATTTTATGATGATAAAGTGTATCTGGTAGGGGACGATTCAAAAGACCTGCTGGTGATGGGCAAGAAATGGAATAAACCTGTTTTGATTAACCTGTTTGATACCCAGGACAAACGCATTCCCAAATCAACGAAGTCGGACCTGGAATCGATGACGTTACTCTCCATCGATAAAAAGCCGCACCTGCTCATGGTTGGATCCGGCGCTGCCGAAACAAGGAACAAGGCATTGCTGATGAACCTTAAAAACAACGCCCTCCGCTGGCTTGACCTGAGTGTTTTTTACAAACGAATTATTGCAGCCGGTATTCCCGCATTAAACATAGAAGGCATTGCTGAAGTGTATGATTACCTGGTGATGGTAAACCGTGGCAATACAACCAATCCGAATAACCACCTGATTATTACTAAATCTGATTTCTGGAAAGACCAGGAAAAAGCAAGCCTGCAAACCGTGGTGGTTGATTTTGACAACCTGGACGCCGGCGCAGCAACGCTTGGTATTTCGGGTATCACCTATTCTGATAAACATGAAGACCTGTTTCTCACCATTTCTACGGAAGACACGCCGAATACCATAGACGATGGTAAAATAGGAAAGAGTTATTTAGCGGTGATCGAAAATCTCTACCGTAAGATTGGCCGCGAAAAAGGAAAAATAAAAATCAATCAACTGATAGACCTGACTGCGGCGGACAAACAATTTGAAGGGTATAAGATTGAATCTGTTTGCGTACAGTCCACGAAAGACCACAGTATAAAACTGCAGCTGGTGGCAGACAACGACAAGGGCAAAAGCTACCTGTTTAAAGTTTGGGTGGGCTGGGGATAGTTAGATAACACATAGCACCTGCAAAAAAAGCCTGCCTGCAATTAAATCAATCTTACAAAGTATTTCACGCTTCGTGCAGCAGGAAAAACTCCTGCTCCAGCGTCAGCGAATTTGCGTACAACATATCTATAAATGAACTGCCCCATTTGGCATAGTAAGGCATAAAATTTTCCACCCTTTCCTGCAGGCCATTCAATGGAAACAGCGCGATCTTAATAGCATGTATCTGTGCCAGCTGATCCTGGTATTTTCTTTTTTCGGCACGCAGCATTTTTTTCTCCAGTTCATACAATGGACGCGTAGCTTTCGCGCGCAGGGCTTCAATATGCTGCGTGAGCGTAATGTCTATTTCGCCTGCTTTTAATTTCAACGCGCCATAAAACGCTTTTACGTCTTCCAGTTCTTTCTCCAGTTTTAATGCACCCGATTTATCGTGTGCTACCAGGGCTGTCAACAATTCCTGTTCGGGTTTAAAGAAATCAGCTACACAAAAACCCAGGCGCTTAATTTTTTCCTGCCATCTTTTTTCAATTATCAGGAATGAGTTGCGCAGTACCAGTACCGGGTAAGGCACTTTATAATGTTCAAATATATTTTTTAGTTCCAGCCAGTAAGCAACTTCACCGCCCCCGCCAACGAACAAAATATTGGGCAATATCGTTTCCTGGAAAAGGCCGCGCAGGATTACATTGGGGCTAAACCGCTCCGGGTATTCGTTCATTTCCACTACCAATTCTTCCCTGGTAAAACGGATGTTCTTGCCTACCACCTGCCAGCCCTCACCCTCTTTTTCGATGCGTTCCCGGATATCGTTCTTCAAATAAAAAAGATTGATGGCGCGTGGGTTCGCCTGTACTTTATAATGGGCAGACAAAGCTTCAATGGTCTGCGCCGCAATTCCGGAGGGCGTTTGATTGAAAAGGTCGTCTTCAAAAACCGGTAACAATAATTTTTTCAGGGACGGATTGTCTGGTATCAGTACCACCAGTCCGTAACGCGCAAACAAGGCATCAATTAATTTAAAAGTAGCCGTCTGAATATCAGGACTGTCGAGGTAGCAATCTTTCAATAACTGCACCAGTTCTTTACCATGCGATTGCACAGAAAGTTCTCCTTCGATACGTGCAATGATTGTTTCAAGACCTTTTGTATTCATTCTGCCCACGGCACCGGTTTGTTTGGTGTCCCAGGTTATTTTCTCGTTGTTAAGCCAGATACTGCCCAGCTCATCCAGGTCAGCATCTTCACTGCCCATGTAGAACACCGGAACGAAATTATATTGCGGCAGCTCCATTTTAAATGAAGCGGCCAATTTGATAACGTGTAATATTTTGTAAATAAAATAAAGGGTGCCTGTAAAAATAACCGGCTGGTGAGCGGTGGTGATGGAAAAGGTATTTTCGTTGGCCAGCAAGCGGATGTTTTGTTGTACCGCATCACTGATCGTTAAAGTTTCATATTGTTTTTGCAACGCGGTCACCAATACCGCGCGGTGATTGGGAAATTGCTTCCTTTCTTCAATGGCAGCTTGTATCCCTGCGCGGTCAGTGCTGTGTTTAAAAAAAGGAACTATGTCCTTGTTCGGCTGCAGGTAGTCTGTTATGATTTTAGAAAAATAACCGGTGTTGCTATATGGTAAGCGGGATGAAGTACAGTTCATAATTATAATAACATCTAATGGCTTTACAAAAAAAGCAGGTTTTATGTTCGGCGTTTGTCCCTGTTACAATATGGCTGGTTTATCGGTGTCTTTTCCGGCGCTACTTCAGCGTATACGCCACCACGGAATTTTTGAAAAATGTGGGCACATATACGGTTCGGGTAGCAGGATTATACCCAATGTCCGCCGTATTTCTTTTTTGATCGCGCGTGTCCAGTAAGACTTGCGTTTTTCCGTCGGCCTGCACATAGTAGATGACACCGTTCCATACGGATACCAAAAACTCCCGTTCGCCTACCTGTTCAATTCCATCGGTTGCAGGTTCCATACCTGCTGCAACTTTCACTGCCTTTTTTGCTGCATCAATTTTCCAAAGCGTACCGGCCGCAGCAGCATACACATCATCGCCTACCGCCAATACACCATTCAGGCCTTTATAATCTTCCGCAAACAAGGTTAATTTATCCTGGTCCAGGAAATAAATTTTACCGGCCTTGGAATCCGTAACATATACTTTGCCTTTTTTGTCAACTGAAACGTCATTGAGCCCATCTCCTACCGCCACCGGCACACGCTTGACAATCGTTGCTTTTGCAATATCAATAACGACCAGGTTGTCTACATCCGCCACATACAAATTATTTTTGTAAATGCCCATTCCCTTTGGAGCCTGTAACCCGGTTACCCATTCAACGCTGATTATTTTACCATCCAACCCTATCTTACCTATCGACCCTTTTCCATCTTTTTCCCAGGGTTGGCCATCTATATTGGATACATACAAGAGCCCGGCCCCGGCATCAAACAATACAGACTCCGGCACTTTCAGGATGGTATCGGTTTGCCACAGCTTTACCAGTTCGTGTTGCTGTGCAACTGAATCCAGGAAAGACAAATAGCAAAAAGCAATCAGCAGGGACACTATTTTTTTATTCATATAGAAGGTTTTACAATCGAAAAATAAATGATTTTTTTTAACGCGCTTTATCAGCCAAATCTTTCCACAGCAAAGGGTCGCAGGTCCATGCTGGCCGGTTGCTCATTTATAATTTCACTTACAATTTTGCCTGTGCCTGCGCCCAGGCTTAAACCCAGCATAGAATGGCCGGTTGCCACGACAACATTTTTCCATTTTTTTGTCCGGCCAATATAAGGCAATCCATCCGCAGAACAAGGACGGTACCCATACCATATTTTTTCCGGCGCGGGCATTGGTATGTCAAATTCAGGAAAAAAACGCTTTACTGCATTCAGGATACCTTGTACCCGGTTCATGCGCGGAGGTGTACTGGTGGAAGTAATTTCCATGGTGCCGCCAAAGCGAATCTTGTTGCCATCCATGGGTGTCACAGCAGTTCTGCCTTCCACCAATATAGCAGGGTGATTTATTTTGTACGGAGCATCTTCCAGGGTAACGGAATAACCCCGGCCCGGCACCAGCGGTATTTTTGTTTCTAGCAGCGACGCCACTTCACGGCTCCATGAACCGGTGGCAATCACCACACTGTCTGCTTCGTATGCGCTGCTGCGCGTAATTACTTTGGTTATAGCACCCTGTTGTTTTTCAAAATTAATAACTTCTGCGCCTGCGATCAATTGCACCCCGCGCTCCTTCAGCAGAGCAATCAAACCCTGCATCAGTTTATTGGGATACAAATGTGCATCACACCTGAAATACACTGCACCCAATCCGTTGATCGCTATCTGCGGCTCCAGCTGTTTCAGTTCCTGGTAGTTCAGCAAATCAACATCCAGCCCCAGCGCCTTTCCTTTTTCTACGGTGTGTGCGGCATGCGCTGCTACGGCTTCCGTTTGAAAAATTTCAAGCAATCCTTTTTGTTCGTATGAAAAATTAAAGCCAGGTATTCTCGCCCACCGCTCGTATTCATGCTGGCTGATAACGGCAATATCGCGCAAGGGAATAGCAGCCGCTTCCACCTTTTCGGGCGTTGCGCTGCGCATAAATTTTAAACCCCAGTCTATCAAGGCGCCGTTTAACCGCGGCTGCACGTAAAAAGGACTTTTGGAATCGAACATCCACTTTAATCCCTGTTTTACAATACCCGGCGTTGCCATTGGTATAAAATGGCTGGGACAAACATAGCCGGCATTTCCATAGGAGCAATTGTTCAGAAAATCTTCTTTGTCGAGCACCGTCACCTCCCAGCCCGCCTGGTTTAAATAATAGGCCGAGCTGAGACCAACGATACCCCCACCCACTACAACTGCTTTCATCTAAAATTTTTTATTAGCAAAGTGCAAATATAGCAAGCGGTCCTGAGCTTTACAGCGCTGGTTCAGTTTTTAAACCTGCCACCCGTTCAACACGTTGAATGCAAAATAACAAGTTCGCGCCGCTGCACGTCAACCCTGTCGCTTTACCAAGAAATCTGGCTTTATTAATCGGGGGCTTTGGCGCGTCTTTGCCAGGTTTGGTAGCTGGCACGGGTGCGTTATTTTGTTAACTTTACACCAGATTTTAAACGTATGGAAGCTTACGGTAAAATATTGCTTGTTGCCATGCCCATTTTTCTGCTACTGGTGCTGTTTGAGAAATGGTGGGGATGGCGTAAAGAAAATGATACGGTCCGCAACATGGACATGATCAGCAGCCTGGGCTCAGGTGTTACCAACGTAACAAAGGACGTGCTTGGACTGAGCCTGGTGGTTATCTCGTATAAGTGGATGGTGGAGCACATGGCGCTGGTGCAGATCAATTCTTCTTTTTGGGTCTACCTGATAGCATTTATTGCACTGGATTTTGCCGGTTACTGGACGCATCGGGTGCAGCACACCGTTAATTTTTTTTGGAACGGACATATCATCCACCACAGCAGCGAAGAGTTTAATCTTGCGTGTGCATTGCGGCAAAGTATTTCTTCTATTACCAAGTTGTTTGTCATTTTTTTATTGCCCGCCGCGTTACTTGGTGTATCTGCAAAAGTGATTGCCGTGGTAGCCCCGCTGCACCTTTTTGCACAATTCTGGTACCATACGCAGCATATAAAAAAAATGGGTTGGCTGGAAAAAGTAATTGTAACGCCTTCGCACCACCGCGTACACCATGCGATAAACAAAGAATACCTCGACAAAAACTACGGACAGATTTTTATTTTATGGGACAAACTTTTTGGGTCTTTCCAGGAAGAATTACCTGGCTTGCGGCCGGTATACGGCATTACCCGGCCAGTCCGCACCTGGAACCCGGTGAAGATAAATTTTGTGCATGTCTGGTTGCTGATAAAAGATGCGTGGTATACGAAACGGTGGACAGATAAATGGCGCATTTGGTGGATGCCAACAGGCTGGCGGCCGGCAGATGTGGTTGCCAGGTACCCCGTGTTTAAAATTGACGATGTGTACAATTTTGATAAATACAACGTGGCTTATCGTGTTGCAGGTTTCACTGTATGGATATGGATACAGATGATCTTCCTGCTCTTGTTTGTGAGTTACCTGTTTGGTAACATTGCCGGTATCGGAAGCCCGGGCATGTTTGTATATGGCGGATTTATTTTCCTTTTTGTTTATGCACTCACCGACCTGATGGACGGGAATCGTTATGCGATTACCTGGGAACTTGCGAAAGCAGCGCTGGGTATCGGCATCCTTTACAAAACGGGCGACTGGTTCGGCACGGCTGCGTATGCGGGCTTTATAAAATACGCAGTGCTGGTATACCTGGTTGTATCATTGATGGTGACGGGATGGTTCACGATAAAAACCGCCAGACCAGCAAAAAAAGTAACCGTTTCGATTTAGCTTTCACTTCCATTTGTAATATCCAGTCGATCTTAAGCCGAGGGCCGTTCACACAATACATTCACCGGATTTTGTTCAAGGTTAAATGGCGTTTTTGGTCAGCTCATTATCAATTGTTCGCCATATCCCCAATGGGTTTTCATTTTTTAAGGCGTCCGGGAGCAACTTGTTGCCCCAGTTTTGAAAAGCTACAGGTCGGGCAAACCGTTTGATGCCACCTGCACCCACAGAAGTAAAACGCGCATCGGTTGTTGCCGGGTAAGGGCCGCCGTGCTGCATGCTCAGGCATACTTCCACGCCGGTAGGCACACTATTCAATATAAAACGTCCACAGAGATTTTTTACCTCTTCAACCAGTTCATCGTTGCCGGTAACATCATTGTCGGTAGCCATGAGCGTTGCCGTTAGTTGTCCTTCCAGGTTTTTTACCACGTCAATCATCTCCTGCATATTCCTGCAACGAACCACAAGCGAATAAGGACCAAACACTTCCTGGTGCAGGACCGGGTTGCTTAAAAATGCTTCGGCACTGGCAGATGCAATTGCAGGTGATGCCTCCAGCGCTGTGCTTCCGGCGGCAGCTTGTGTAACGGTGGTTACGTGCGACTGGGCGAGGGCGGTTGTTTTCTTTTCCGCAAATGCTTTTGCAATGCCGGCATGCAGCATTTTAGCAGGTGCTACCTGCTGAATTTCTTTACCAAGGACGGAAACAAACTGTTGCAATGCATCGCCTTCAATGGCTATTATTAATCCGGGATTTGTACAAAACTGACCTACCCCAAGCGTGATGGAGGCGGCATACATTTTTGCAATCTCTGCCGCGGATTGCTGCAATTTTTCGGGCAAAAGAAAGACTGGGTTGATGCTTCCCATTTCGGCAAATACAGGAATCGGTTCTTTGCGTTGGTTGCCCCACTCAAACAATTGTTTACCACCGGCAGTGGAACCGGTGAAGCCCACGGCCCTGGTATAGGTATGGGTAACCAGTGCTTTGCCAGTTTCAAACCCACGGCCATGCACATGCGCAAATATGCCGTCCGGCATGTTACAGGATGCGGCGGCTTTTAAAATGGCAGCGGCCACCATTTCAGATGTTTGCGCATGGGCCGGATGCGCTTTCACGATCACCGGGCAGCCGGCTGCGAAAGCGCAAGCCGTATCGCCACCAGCGGTAGAGTAGGCAAATGGAAAATTGCTTGCGCCAAAAACTACCACTGGCCCCAATGGTACCAGCATTTTCCTGATATCGGGTTTGGGCGGAGTTTTATCGGGATTCGAGGTGTCAATGCTCGCTTCCAGCCAATCACCCCGTTCGCAGGCCGCAGCGTAACTGTTTAACTGAAAGATGGTACGCGCCCTTTCCCCGCGCAATCTTGCTTCGGGTAAGTTGGTCTCCTGCATCGCAGTTGTAATCAATGCATCGCCCGCATTTTCCAGTTCAGCAGCAATGGCATGCATAAAAGCGGCGCGCTGTTTCAGCGAGTATTTCCGGTATTGGTGAAACGCCTTCCACGATTGCTTCATGATCTGGTCGATGGCGCCGGGTGTTGTGTCTATAAACTCCATGCTATTAATATTATAATTTGATAAATGTCGGTCGCTTATTTGCTATTCGGCCCGGATCGTGAACAGGAGCCCGTTTATTAACTGGCAATCGCCCTTGTCTGGCTTCATATCCGTGCTTAACGGTCCGTTATTCCAATATAACAGCCTAATCCGGGATCCGGTTCAATGCAGCGTATGTTTTTACCAGCTTTTTTAAATTACCTGGTTGGGAAAGCTGCTGGCTGGTTGCTGTTATTGCGCTGGTTCGGGAACCAGTCGTTGCCTTCTCCCAACTGTCGTGCCGGGTGGATTCCCGATTCACTTCTCCCGGGCATAGCTTTTGATGATTACACAAAAAATATGTTTACTAAATATTTTAATATGAAACTTCTTTTCCTGGGCGCTTTTATAATTTGCGTTGCTTGGCTGCCGGCAGCAGCACAGCAGCGGGATACGTTGCCACCGCCACATGCC
>JBDSEV010000062.1:0-20656 GCA_039919885.1 Chitinophagaceae bacterium | reverse complement strand
CAGGATTGCCGTTCACAGTTTGTAAGGAAGTATATTGCCCTACATTTCCCGTAACATCAATGCTTAACGGTGTGCCCCAAGCTGTTCCGGAGATATCGGTGGCACGTACATATTTCAGGTCGCCGTTGGTTGCATCATAATAAGAAATAGCCGGGTTGCCATTCACTATTTGTAAGGAGGTATATTGCCCTACGGTTCCCGTAACATCAATGCTAAGCGGTGTGCCCCAGGCGGTACCCGATGCATCGCTGGCGCGAACATATTTAAGATCACCGTTGGTACCATCATAATAAGCAATAGCCGGATTGCCATTCACTATTTGTCAGGAGGTATATTGCCCTACGGTTACCGTAACATCAATGCTAAGCGGTGTGCCCCAGGCGGTACCCGATGCATCGGTGGCGCGTACATATTTAAGATCAGTGTTGGTGACATCATAATAAGCAATAGCCGGGTTGCCATTCACTATTTGTAAGGATATGTATTGCCCCACACTTCCTATAGAGTCCAATGTAACGGGGGTGCCATAGCTTGCACCCGATGCATCAGTAGCCCTAACAAAAACAAGATTAGTCCGGGTAGCATCGTAAAACGCCATAGCCGGGTTACCGTTCACCACAAAGAGTTTAGAATACTGCCCTGCGCTACCGCCAATGCCGCCGGTAAAAGGGCTAACAGGTTCTACGGGTGTATTAAATGCCTGCGCAAATAAGTTGTTGTTCGTACTAAAAAATAAAATAAAGACAAACAGCGTAAGCATTTTTCTGAAAGGCATATTGGTTTTTTTAAAGGATAATAGTTAGTTTAAAGATAGTCTTTCACAAGCCCGGCGCTTAGTAATTTGAACTTCAATTGTAATTTGTGCACTATTGGGGTGTGGAAGGGCTTTTTGTTAAGTATAATCATATAGTCGGTGCATTGGTAGAAATGCTTACAAGCATTCCCGTCAGCCGGGGTGGGGGCTTTGCGCAGGCATAGTAGCGCTTTGCAAGGCTGGCTTTTTATCGGGCTTTTGTGAGCCTTACAAGGTGCTAAAAAATAGTAAATAGTGTTGGGGCGTGTTGGAAAGGTTAGCGGTTCGATGCTTTCTCCGATGTAGGTTCATAATAAAGCACTGTTGCACCTGAGGTTAGCAATTTCGTCCGAATAAGTTTCAACATAATCCGGTCTTTGATTTGGTCAAACAGCAGCATTCCTTTCCCTTCGATAACAGGGTGAATGCAAATTTGAAATTCATCAATATGTTTACTGTTTAAAAGTTGAATTATCAAGCTGCGACTGCCAATCAAAATGTCTTTTCCTGGTTGTTGTTTGAGTTCCAAGACTTTTTCGATAAGTGGTCTGTCTGCAAGTTTGGCGCTGTCCCAGTTTGTGCCCTTTAGTGTGTTGGAGAAAACAAGCTTTGGAATGTTGTCTATTGAAATGGCAAAGTCGTCCGTTGATTGTTGACCAGAAGGATTTTGCAATATTGTTTGCCAGAATTGCATAAGTTGGTAAGTTATCCGTCCGTATAAAATGATTCCTGCATTATTTATCAGATCGGAATAATGTTGATGTAGCCCTTCGTCAGCAATTCCTGTTGTATGGTCGCAAACACCGTCAAGCGTCATATTGAATGCTGCAATTACTTTTTTCATATGTTTTTATTTGTTTTAAGCGATGCTGCTCCCGCCAGCAACAAAACCCAAATTTAAAAACAAAGGTTGATGTTTAGAATTAACGACCGCCTGAATTCCATCCGCCTAAATCAAGGCTTTGATACTCACTGACCCGTACTGCGGATTGTTCTTACGTCCGGCCCCAATTGCGGCAATACTTTTGCTGGCAGTTCGTGGTTTTATCCTTATTATTTAGTTTTGTACTTGTTATTCTTCCATTTATTTGTGCCCAATTCACTATCTGCAATGAGCTCGTTCAAACGTTTAATCTGGGTGGCCGCTTGTTTGGCGCTGATTACCCAGTGTGTCGATACTTTTTTGTATGAAGGTGCAAGTGAGTCAAAGTACTTCCAGGCTTTTGTATTTGCTTTAAATTTCTCTTTAAAAACCTTATTAAACACTACTACATCTTTTTCGTGCGAATATATTTTAGATTTACCCTCAATTCTTTTTTCAAAACTTGCCAACCCTGCTGGTTGCACAAGCCCTTGCTTTGTCAATTGATTAATTTTTTCAATGTTTATTGCACTCCAAATACTGGTTGATTTTCGCGGGGTAAACCGAATTTGGTAGCGCTCCTTGTCAATAGATGTTCTAACACCGTCGATCCATCCAAAACAAAGTGCTTCATCAACTGATTTGGACCAGGTAATGCTCGGTCTTCCACTGGCAACTTTATAAAAGCCTACCAATAACTCAGTTTTCTTTTTGTGATTTTTTTGTAACCAATTTCTAAATTCAGATTGCTTTGAAAAAAATCTAGGTGCCATATATTAGTCCTTCAATTTTTTAGAATGCTTTTTACAATGATAAGTAACGGTTTGTATTACCCATTACCGAACGTTAAGGAATTCATATGTTGGAAAAATTTGTCTTAAAAAGGTTATTAGGTTTTAAATAAATAAATTGCCTTTTTGCGTCAATTATCCAATTGAACCTTTTTAAAATATCGCCACCGATAATACTTATTTTTTGTCTTCCTATCGCTCCTTCAAAAAAAGCAATAGGCACATTTGCCAATTGAAGTCTACCAATCTTAAATAATGGCAAAGTTCCATTTTTAGTAGTAAGAACATTGCCAAATGCATCTTTTAATTTTTTCTCGCCTGTAATATTTATTTGTTGCGCAATGTTGTTTTCATTCACAAATTTGTCATCAAGCAAAACACCGCCGCTGTAACCTGAATGAAGTAAAAACTCATTTGCAAAACTTCCTTTTTCTGTTTGGCAAATGGCTTTAATAAACATCTCATCGTTTTTGGTAAACAATTGAAACTTATCATATTCGATTATTTTTCGGGGCATTTTTGTTTTAACTGTCAGTAAATTTCTGTCAAAGTCAATTTCCAGCACTTTATTTTCAAAAAGGTTTAAACCGAACTTTCCATCAGTCTGTTTTCCTGAATTTTTATCTTTCCAAATTAAAATACTATCCCAACTAATATTTGCTATTGTCAGGGAGTTATTTTTACTGAAATCAGAAGAATTACTGCTGCCACCCCAACTTTTTACGCTATCAACAGCGCCATCAAATTTTATAGTTTTTAATTTACGCAATGCATCTTCTGTAATGGCGAGATCGCTTGAAGCTGTATGAAGCATTAAGTTAACAGTGTCTCGGTTATTCAATACTGCTTTTAGTACAATATTGTTATAGGACGTTAAATGAAATGGAATTGAATAATTGTCTTTTGTTCTGGATGGCTGCATTAAGTTTTGGGCAGATACCGTCGTTACTAAAAATGTAAGCAGTGCAAAAATGAAAATAAATTTACTCATGATAATTATGGTTTTGCTTTCAGCCAATGTTCAAGTATTTGAGAAGGCAGGAAATTGTTTGTTCGTCCAGCCCTGAACCACTGCCCAATTGAAAATATGAAGTTGAAGATAGCAACAATAACGGAAATTTGAACCCGTCTGCAAAGACTAAAGGACAGCGATGCAAACAGCCTGGGGTTTAACGGCCGGCCCCGCTTGCAGCGTGACAATGTTATCACCCGTTTTTATTTAGTGAGTGTAGGTCCAACAATCTCCATGTCATGTTCTTTAAATTGCTGCTCAAGCGTTTTTCCGTCCGTATACGCTGAATTTTTTCTGTTGTAAAAAAATTGTTCCATTTTGCCCGCAGGTTGATAGGTAAGAAACATTTGGTGGGGACCTTCTCCAATTGTAAGAAAACAGTGGGGAATATTTCTTGGAGCAAATGCCGTGTCGCCTTTTTCAAGATTAAATACTTCGTCTCCAATTTTTACCAGGTAATTTCCTCTTGTAATAAAGAATACTTCGTCCTGATTAGGATGAATATGTAAAGGTGGACCAACATCTACGGGGTCATTCTCCTCCACAACATATAGTAGGTTGCCTGTGTCTTTGCCAGATATTTTACATTTCATATTTTTTTCCTTTCCAAAAATCGTGTCTTCATTCCATCGGTCTTTATCTTCTTTCACTTTAAATCCTCTTTTTGGTAGTCTAAGCTTGTCTTGAGCCTTTGCCATAAAAGGAGTTATAGATGCTAACGGTATTACTGAAAGAAACAACTGAATTATTTTTCTTCTTTGCATATTTAGTCAATCTTTTAATTTGAAATATATAGCTATGAAAATGAACAATGGGTCGAACGAAAATCGCTTATATACTTTGGGTATTTCCGAAGATACCGGCTTCCGGGTTCCGTACGCGGAAACAAATGTTGGTTAAAAAGCTAATGCACAAAATACGGTCAACGGCTAAATAGTTAACCTCCGGGCAGGACATCTGGCACAACAGCGAATCGACGTCAGTTGCTCCACCTTCCCGCCCGTGTATTGGGAATACTTTTGTTAGCATTTCTTTAATTTGTCCTTCGTCGCGTCATTGTCCGTATTGGTATACAGAATTTTTAGATCCGGCCTTTGAAGCAGAAAGTAAGTATCATTTATTATTCGTTTTTATTTGAATGCTGTATGGGGTTATTTTTTATTGTACCATTGGATATACTCTAAAATATTATTGTCTTCATCAGAAAAGTAGATCCAGGTTTCTTCATTTTCAATCTTTAGAGGCCCTTTTACTATTGTTACGCCCCTGGCATTTAATTCTTTTAGCGCAATCTCCAAATCCGCTACTTCTATGCAAAAGTGAGGGCAATATGGTTTTTTAATTTCCTGTATTTGATATTCATTTACCAAATCCTGGATTAACTCTAATCTGGCCTCTCCCAAAGAGACAAACGCATATTCTTCCTGTTCTTCCTGATTAATCGTTCTAAAATCTAAAGTAAAGGATAGTGTTTCGGTATAAAACTTTATGGCTTTATCCATGTCCTTCACCTGAAAGCCGCAATGATCCATTTTCATATTATTCATTTATTTATTACTCTGTAATTTCGATAAAATTTCCTTCTGTATCTAAAATAACACTTTCGTAGTATCCATCGCCTGTTGTTCTTGGTTCACTTTCAATTATATAATTATCGGATCTTAATCTTTCGGTAATAGAATTTACCAATTCTTTACTTCCCACTGAAATTGCCAAATGCGTTAGTCCATGAGTAACCCCTTTTTTCCCATTATGCGGTAAAATATCTGGAGGGTGCATTAACTCTATTCTTGTATCACCGTCTTTAAACGATAGGAAGTAGGAGGTGAATTTGTTTGTGGGGTTGTAGTATTTGTCGCTACAAAGCATATCGAAATATTTTACATAGAATTGTCGCGCTTTTTCTAAATCTACCGTCCAAAGGGCTAAATGTTCAATTTTCATTGTCAAAATACTGTTGGTTAAAGATCACCGCTGGTGTCTTAGGGTTTTGCGATTTTGTGGCATAAAATTGTAATATCAGCTGAACGCTTGCACAAAAGCCAAATTGTAAAAGTATACTTGAATCTTTGCACGTTGGCCGCACTATTGCAAAACCCCTGTTGTATACTGCTTTCGCTTTTTACCTGATTGTTTTCTATGATTTTTAAGATTCGTCTTCATATCCCATAACACTAGTCAAAGCCTATTTCAGCTTCGAGTAGTTTTTTAATTTAAACACAATCACGAATTACTTATTCTATTTTATTTATTCTTTAAAAAGTCAAAAGCCTTGTTTAATACAGGGTCGTTACGTGTAGCAAGGTTATTTTTAGTATTTGCTATCTCGATATCTACTGGTATACCAACTCCTTCGTAATTATTTCCGTCCTTTGCCAAATGTGTTTCGTGTGAAAGTGAAAACTCCCAACCGTTTGGCATTTTTTTGCCCATCATACTTGAAAACATCCCGGCTGTGCGTTCACCGATGATGGTAACATTTGGGAAGTCCATCAAATTCACGGCAAAGTGGTCAGCAGCGCTGATAGATGCTCCACTGGTCAGTAATGTAATCGGTTTGTCAAAACCGGTAATTTCAAATGAGAATCTTGCTACAACTGCATTAACAAATGCTGGCTCGCCACCACCATTTATGCGAATATCGATAATAACAGCTTTTTTGTTTTTAAATCTTAGTCCCATCTCATCCAACTGTTTTTCAAACGCTTTCAACGGCATTCCGCCAAAGCCATTCAATTGTAGATATCCATATTGTTCTGATGTAGAAAAACCCCCAATGGGAAAAGTGCTATTAAATTTTATGAAGTCAGCAAAACCTAGGGAAGAGAGGTTTTCTACAATCACGGCCCTTAATTGGTTCACTGAGTCTTTTGTTGGGAATTGTTGGTGAAAAGAGGAGTATTTGGCGCTTGCGGGCAAATCTCCAGTTTTTGAAATGGCAATGTGTCCATCTCTCAAGGGAGTTACCATCTCATTCAAGAGGTTAAACAGCTCATCGTCCGTTGTATTTTTTGTAACCAACGGTCGATACTTTTTGTATTGTTCTTGCCAATCTACTTTCCTTATTTTAAAGTTCGGATAGTATTTGTTGAATGTATTCCAAAAAAATTCAAAATTCTTTTCCGGACTACTTAATTTTTGGGCCTGGCAATAGGTAAACGAAACAAAGAAGAATATTGGAATAACTAAAAATAGCCATTTCCTGTTCTTTGTTTTTGCGTTAAGTTTTCTTATTTCGTTTGCCTCTTTCATTTTGATTTTAAGTGTGGTTGTCGCGTTAAGGTGGCATATATGTACACGGCCTGGCGATGTGGCGGCATATGAAAATCGTCAGGTTGTAACTGAAGCTAAATTTATAAATAAAAGCCGATGATTTGCGCACAGCTAAATTAATAACGTCCTGCTGGACATGAAGCCAAATTGAAAAACAAAAAGTTCAAACACGGCTTCCGTCCGCCCCCATTTTGGCAAATCCCATGCTGCCTGTCATTATTCGGATAATGCAAAGTCAACGGCTGCCTTGGAATGAATTGCAATCGTGTCAAAAATTGGAATACTGCAATCAGATTGATTAAGCATTATTGAAAATTCAGCACTACCAAAAACAACTCCCTCTGCACCGCTACTTTTTAATTTGTCAATAATTTCGATATATTTATTTTTTGTATCGTCTTTAAAAAGTCCTTTTGTCAACTCGTTAAAAATAGAAGCATGAATATAATCTTTATCGGCTTCGTCGGGAACAATCGTGTCAATGCCTAACTGCGAAAGAGGGTCTTTAAAGAAAGGATGTTCCATTGTAAATTTTGTTCCAAGAAGTGCAACCTTATTAATTTTTTGGCTAACAATTTGTTTGGCTGTTTCCTCTGCACTATGTAGCAGCGGAATATTTATTTTTTGCCGGATAGTGTCAGCAAATAGGTGAACGGTGTTGGCACACATCACAATGCAGTCAGCTCCTGCATTCTCAAGCTGTATCGCAATGTCTGATAACATTTTTCCCGCTGCACTCAGGTCGCCTCCATTTTGTAGTGCACTGAATTCTTGAAAGTCCACCGAATAGAGAAGTAATTTGGAAGAATGGGCACTGCCAAGCCGTTGATTGGTGAGTTCATTTAGCGTTTTATAATAAACGGATGTAGCATACCAGCTAACCCCACCAATTAGTCCTAACGTCTTCATAAATTATTTTTATTTTGTTAAAGATAAGTTCTTTCAGGTAGCAGGCAACGTTCAGGGCTTGGCGATGGCAGGGGATTTTATAACGTACAGCCATTAACCGAAGCCATTTGAAAAACTAATGTTGAAGATAACAACTAAAAGCCAAATTACTAATGTCAAGCCGGAACTGAAACTGATAGCGGACTACAGCCGAAGCTAACAACGTTCAGCCACCATATTGCCAAACCGAATGTTGTACGAAGCAATGTCAACTTAATGTCTGATTTATAGTTTTTATCATCTTCCAGTCCTTACCAATTTTTTGATAAATAAATATAGCTCCTTCTGCACTAAGCGCTCCAGCAACATAACCGGTTCGGATTATGAATTTATTCTTGTCAGCACTAAATA
This sequence comes from Chitinophagaceae bacterium, assembly GCA_039919885.1. GTDB lineage: Bacteria > Bacteroidota > Bacteroidia > Chitinophagales > Chitinophagaceae > JACMLD01. The sequence continues at coordinate 12,626 of JBDSEV010000062.1, read as the reverse complement.
CTGGAAAAGAAATATAGCAATAAGGATAACTTTTTGCAAGTTCAAGTGAATCTTTTGAGATTATTGTCTTATAGTCAAATTTTGCTTGGTCGAGTTTAAATTTATAAAATTGCCTCTTTTGAGCTTGCATATAATCCATGTCTTTTGAAGTAAAAATGTAGTCAAGCTTTACAATTTCTATTGAGTCGGTGCTAAATGAAAAAAAGAATGGCATTTCAGCAGATTCCAAAACTTTTTCATATTTAAGAAATGGGTTTGAATTTGTATTCTTCAATAGATAAGACACAACGGGGTAAACTGTTGAGTCGTCAATATTTATTTGTCCTGCTTGTTTATCTGGGGAGCTTTCCAATACTGGTTTCCTTGTGTTGCAAGTTGCAAACAAACACACAATGCAGATATGGAATAGTATGGTCTTCATTTGTTTCGTACAACGCGTAAATTTACGCTATCAGGCGTTCCGACCGTAAAATTACATTGTCGACCACCGATGTTTTATTATTCATCTTTTTGTATAGTTATTAGTAAAATGGATTTTTCGGTCAATCAGGATTAGCTGTTTACAAACGCTTAAAACATGGTCGTATCATTATTTACATTTCCGCGCCTTAGATAGAAATGGCCCTAGTATTCGGATTGAAAATACTGATTATTTTCAACTGGGTATCAAAAAACACGCAGGTATCCGGCGATCATGTACCGGTGATTGCAACTGGTAAATATTTATTTTTGAAGACGTGAAAATATGGTTATTTCCTGAACGGTCTTGCGATTTAAGTAGCATTGTTCTTGCCAGCCTGCCAGTTATTGGCGCAGCACTCCAGGAACAAAAAATTGAGCAGTAAATTTCTTCTCTCAATCATTGATGCACGCACTTTGTAGATTTTAATACCCGCTTATTTTATCTATACTTTGTCTAATTAAAGCATCGCGCGAAACGATTAGGTTCGTACCGCAGCTTTACTGCCCGCCGCCCCGCCCAATTTGGAAACGTTATACATTCGTGATATTTGTTTTTGGCATATGGCGCCTGCTTTGTTCCTGTTGGGTAATTATTCATTAAAAAGACGTTTATGAAATTTTTACCTGCACTCGCAATTTTAGCAGTGGTCATGATGGGCTGTCATAAGAACAATGACGATGCGCCTTCAACCGCACCCGGAAACCTGGTCTACCTGGAGACCAATGATGCGGCCGGTAACGCAATACTGGGTTATATGCAACAAGCGGATTCCACCCTTACACCTTTGCCCGGTAGCCCCTTTTCCACCGGTGGTAAAGGCCTTGACAATCCCACCCAGGCATTGGGCCCGGATGATGCCGATAATGAAGTAGTGATTACCGCAGACAATAAGTTCCTGCTGGCGGTAAATGCCGGCAGCCGGTCAATTGCGGTTTTTCGCATTTCATCCAACGGGTCGCTAACGGCCGTCGCCGGATCGCCGTTTAATGCTGGTGGCCCCAACCCGGAGAGTATTGCCATCTCAGGCGATTACGTGTACATCGCTAATAAAGGCACCAACGATCCAATTGCCTCGGGCAATGAACCCAATTATACCGTTATGAAGATGGATGCCAACGGGGTACTTACTCCGGTGGACAATTCAACCATTAAAGCTATTTCCGGGTCGTCTCCTTCACAGGCGCTGCTTTCAAACGACGGTCATTTTTTATTCGGTACCGATTTTCTTGGTTTTATGCTGAAGCCTGCACAGGGTTCGCTGCGTTCCTTTGCAATTGGAACAGATCATAAGCTTACAATTGCCAGCGCACCAATTGTTATACCCGGTATGGGCGGTGCATTGGGTCTTTGGCAACATCCCAGCGCCAATATTTTGTATGTTGGATTTCCGGTTCTGGCAAAAGTAGCGGTGTATAATATCGATCCTGCTTCCGGGGCATTAAGTTTTTCCAAAACGGTGGATGCCGGCCCCGCCGCCTGCTGGCTGCGCACCAGCAGAGACGGAAAAAATCTTTACTCACTCAATTCCGGCGAAAACAGTATTTCCATCTTTAATACAAGTATTCCGGCTTCACCCAGTGTGATCGGAAAATTGACGCTTAAGAATTCAGGTCCGCTTTACATGGCAATGGGAAACAGTTTTACCACCAGCCAGGATTTCTCGTTTGAGTTTTCACGGGATGGTAAATTTTGCTATGTAGTCAGCCAGTATACCAACCCGGATTTTACGCTTGGCAATTACAATTTGTTGCATGTGCTGACCGTGGGTCCGGATGGTCTTTTATCAGAGCCCGGAAATCCCGTGACTTTGCCCGTAAGCGCTACCGTGCGGCCCCAGGGTGTAGTGACCCTGTAGTAGTTCGCGTGGTATTTTGACTCAATTATTTATTCATATAAAAAACTAAAAAATGAAACACATTAAAAAGTTAATTTCAGTGATTACAATTGTCTGTTTCTGCTGCACGGCCATGGTTACTACCAGCCATGCCCAGGACAAAATGGGCAAGCAGAAAATGAAAGACTGCGTGATGATGAAAGATGGTAAAATGATGATGATGAAGGATGGCAAGACAATGATGATGGACCAGGACATGACGCTGAAAAACGGCACAATGATCATGAAGGACGGCAATGTGAAAATGAAAGATGGTAAAACGATGATGATGAAAGAGGGCGAATCGATGGACATGAATGGAAAAATGAAAATGAAGATGAAAGAAAAAATGTGATGCTGATTAAGCGCGCCGCAGCAGACAATGCTGCGGTGCGCTTTAATAAAAACAATATGCCAAAGCGAGCGCTTGTTATTGAAGACGATGAAGATATTGCCGGGCTGGTGGCCATTCACCTGCGCGACATGGACTTTACCGTTGAAACCGAACACAATGGCAGAATTGGTTATGAAAAGGCGATCGAAAAACCTTTCGACCTGATTGTGCTTGACTTAATGCTGCCGGAAATGGACGGCTTCAGCATTTGCAGTACGTTAAGAAAAAATAACAATAACACGCCGGTAATGATGCTAACGGCAAGAATTGAGGAGACGGATAAAATTAAGGGCCTGGAATTTGGCGCCGATATTTACAGTACAAAACCTTTTAATGTAGTTGAATTTAAGTCGATGCTAATGGCGTTTTTTCGCCGGATTGATATTTATCGCAATGAAACAGCGCCGGATAAAAATCAAATCATCCGCGCGGGTAATATGGTGATTCACATTACCAATAAATCAGTGTCCGTTGGCCCGGCCCGTATTGACCTTACCAGTAAGGAGTTTGATCTGCTGTTACAACTCGCCGCTAACCCGGGCCGTAGCTACTCCAGGGAAGAGCTGCTGAGCCTTGTTTGGGGCTACGACTTCCAGGCATACGCCCATACGGTCAACACCCATATCAACCGGCTACGATCTAAAATAGAACCAGACATTAACCATCCCGTATTCATCTTAACCAGCTGGGGTACCGGCTATCGTTTCACAGATTCCCTGGTATGAAATCCATCAAAAAATTATATTGGAAAATTTTCAGCGTATTCATTTTAATTTTGATAGCGCTGGGTAGTATTTTTGTTTTCATCACTGCAAAAACAGTCGTTGCCTACAATGAAGAAGCAACACAACGCCTGCACGCGGGCGTGGCAAAGCAAATCGCGACTGATACCCATTCATTCGTTGACGGTTCGGTAAATAAGCCGGTTGTTGAAAAACTTTTTCATAATGCGATGGTGTTGAATCCCGGGGCAGAAATATACCTGCTGGATCCTACGGGTAAAATTTTATCGTATTCGGCACCGGACTCTGTGGTGCGCCGGGTGGCCGTGAGCCTGCAACCAATAAACAAATTTATTGCGGCTGGCGGACGGGTTTTTGTGCAGGGTGACAATCCCCGGCATGCAGACGAAAAAAAAATATTTTCAGCCGCTGCCGTGTACAATGAAGGAAGCCTGAAAGGTTATATTTATGTAATACTCGGGGGTGATCAATACCATACCATCACCTCCGTTTTGCTGAACAGTTATATTGCAAGGATTGCACTGCTGGGGATATTGTTTACTATCATTGCAGCGTTACTGGTCGGTTCTGCCGCGTTATCTTTCATCACCCGTGACCTGAACCGGATCACTGCGCATGTACAAAAATTTGAACAAGGCAACTGGGACGAGCGCATCTCCTTTCAACCAGGGAGCGAACTGGGCCAACTTGCGGCCACCTTCAATAAAATGGCCGATACCATTATTGCTAATATTGACAGTATCAAATCGATGGAGCATTCAAGGATGGAACTGGTTGCCAACGTATCCCATGATCTCAGGACACCGCTGGCCGTCATAAAAGGATACGCTGAGACCCTCCAGTTAAAAAAAGATGTTTTAGGGGAACAGGAAAAAGATCAATATGTTGACATTCTTGTTAAAAGCAGCACCAACCTCCAGAAGCTGGTGGATGAACTCTTTGAGTTGTCCAAACTGGATGCAAAGACAGTGGTGCCTGTTTTTGAAACATTTTCATTGAGCGAATTATTACTGGACAATGTTGCCCGTTACCAGATCATTGCGCGGGAAAAATTCATCGATATCATTGCGGAGTTGCCCGGCGAACTGCCAATGGTGTATGCCGATATTGCGCTCATCGACCGGGTGCTGCAAAACCTTATTGGAAATGCTATCAAGTTTACCCCGTTGCATGGCACCATTAAAGCGCGTCTTTTTTTAAACAGAACCGGCGTACAGGTAAGCATCAAAGATAACGGCATCGGGATAGCTCCGGAAAAACTACCGGGAATCTTTGAGCGATACTATCGCACAGACTTTAAAGGCACCGATACGTCAGGGATAGGATTGGGACTCGCTATTGTGCGGAAAATTATGGGATTGCATGAAACGGAAATTCGTGTAACCAGCACACCCGGCCAGGGAAGCGATTTTTTCTTCGAGCTTCCCTTTTCAGGCGGTACAGTCTCAAACGTGTAGCAAAAATGTAGAAACATGGTGGTGTTTTTTAGGCACCGGCAACGATGCAGGGGCCGGATGAATGGCACAGCCCGTTATTAATTTTATAGAGTGTATTTTTAAATAGCACTGCTTACAGTCAGGCATGCTTTGTGTGGTTTAGCACTGAGTAAGGGCTGGAGTAGAAACAAACTTCAATTTCGTAAAATATTTTTTTCAAATAAAAAAGTTCAAAATGAAAAGAATTTATCAGGAAATTTTAAAAGCGGGTTTTGTTGTGGTGAGTATTTGTACCACTGGTATGGTACACGGCCAGGATAAGGATCCGGTTAAAGCTGCTAACGCAAGTAATGAAAAAAAGGCGGATGCTAAAATGGTGGATGCTGATGTTGCCGAATTTCTTGTAAAATCAGCTGATGCAAGAATGATGGGTGGGGAGGAAGGAAAACTGGCTACCCAAAAAGGAACCACCGCGGCGGTGCGCGCGTACGGCCAATTGATGATAAAAGATCAGGCCATGCTGCTTAAGAAAATCAGGGTGCTGGCAAGTGAATTAAAAATAAGTTTGCCAAATGCCATCAGTGAGGATAAGCAGGATGGTAAGAAGGATTTGATGGAAAAAACGGGAAAAGATTTTGATGAGAAATTTAAAGATATGATGAAGATTGACCACGAACGGGATGTGAAACTTTTTAAAAAAGCAACTGAATACGGAGAACCCCGCGTTGCTGCCTTCGCAGTTAAATATCTGCCGCTCATTCAAAGTCACCTGGATAAAGTGAATAAACTACCTGTAAAATAGATAAGGCTAATATTTTTTTAGCAAGTAAGCGGTGCGCGGCAGCAACCTTGTCTCAATGGGAGCGGGTAGAAGCACTACTTTAACGCTGCGCTTCCAAACAGATGATTGTATTGCTGGCAATGAATAAGTACGTACGTATATTGTGAAAAATCCGGTAACCCTGTAACATCATACAGTTGGTTACCCTGGGTAGATTTTAGTTTTCCCAGGTCAATAAAAGTAAGGGGCTGCATTTCGCGGGAAAGATATACATGCAAATCTGGTCCGTTAGAAACGGCAATGTTTTCAAACGACAGTGTGTATTTATTTTCCTGGAGGTAGATTTTTGCTGTGCCCGCTACGGTGCCGTAAGGCCCGTTACTAAAATTACCGGTGTATTTTAGATTGCTGGCCGTAGCGAAATCCGACCGTATCATTTCATCCAAAATGATGGTTGGTGTATTATTTTCTTTGGCGCAACCCGCAAAAATGGCTACCAGCATAAGGGCATACAAATAAATAAATTTCATATAACACATTGGCTTTTAAAAATGGTACGATACGCCTGCACCTAAGCTGTTTACTTTATTGCGAAAACGATCGACCATTGTTCCATCCGGTGCGGTTTGCTTTATGGTAGTTGTTTTATATTCTGCGAAATAGAATTGGTAAATAGCCCGTACAGCCCAATGGTCAGACAGTTTATATTTCAGAAAAAACTCAGAGTTCAGGGTGCCGATGTCAAGGTCGCCCGTAAGTAAAACATTGAACGCTTGTACTTTTGTTTCCGGTTCTGTTCTCGTAATGGCGTTGCTGGTAAGAATAGCACTGCTTTTTCGTCCAAACGAAAAACCCACCAGGTCAATATTGAAACCAGCAGCAAAACGCTGGCTGAAGTTGTAGCCAAAATTTGCAGACAGGTTAACAGATGTTACCAACGGACGTTGCACAGTAAGCGTATCCCAGTTTTCGGTTTTCTGGCCTGCGAATACAATAAGAAAAGGTATGGTATTGGTCCGCGACAGTTTTGCGGGTGCAGTTGTAAAGTCTTTTTTCGTTCCAAAATAACTGGTAGCGCGAAGCCCCAGGCCGGCTTCCCATTTTCTTTTTTTTCCAATGCGCCAGTTGTGCACGTAAGCGCCTGCTATGGCTCCTTGCGCGGCGCCAATTGTGCCCGCCAAATCAACAAACTGGTTTATGCGGGGCGGTGTTTGGGCCTGTCCGTAGGTAACTGCGGTAGCCAACAAAAGAAAAACCAGCAAGCATGATCGGTGTTTTTTCATAGTGAATGAATGTTTTGGGTTAGTCCTTGTCCTTTAAGGTGGGCCAGTTTTTATCGGCCGTTTCAATATATGCGGATTGTTTCTTTTTCCACATGGCCTGAACATTTTTATTGTAGTTCAGGTACAGTTTACCGTCTGCAATCAACCAGGCTTCCGGGTCGGTCGGTGCTTTGTGGCCATCGGCCAGTCCGTACGCACAATACCCGCCATATTGCGGTGCAAATTTTTCCGGGGTTGCTTTAAAAGCTTCCAGGTTTTCCGGGTTGGCAAAATACCAGGTAGCCGTATTCCAGGTGAATGAATACTTTTTATCTCCTTTAACCGCTTTACTTTCTTTAAAATACGCTACCGGGTCATATCCATGAATCGCACCTTCGGCGGCAGAACTGAATACGGCTGACTGCTGTGCGAAGGAGGTTGTAAATCCTGCAATCAGCAACCAGCTAAGTAGGAGAGACTTTTTCATCGTAATGTATTTTTTTGTAATACAAAACTAGCGAACAGGAACATTTAAAAACGTCGGCTGCATGACATTGCTAAATTTAAAAGCTAAAATGATTCACATGATGGAATTCTTATGCAGTCTTTAGTAGCGAAAGCGTTAATACAATCGCGCAAATGAGTTTTCTGTTTTTATTGATGTGAGCAGATCACCAATCATTTTGTACCCGGTTGAAAATAATATGCCAGCCATACTTACCCTTTTAATACCACAATCCTCAAGTACTGCCATAGAAGACAGATGTGAAACCCCAACAACATTTCCCGGTAATGAAGTCGCTGAAACAATAGAGCGGATCAGCTCCGTATCCTCTGTGATACCTGAACTGGTTTTAAAGCATCTTAGGTCCAAAAAATTTCGTTCAACTTTTGTGTACTGCTTTACTTTCTGCGATGCTGACAGGTAAAAAATCTCTACCCGGTTAATTGATTTTCCATTTTGCCGCCAGTTGGGCATTGAAGCCATCTTTGTCTTTTGGGTTGGGCGCTCCCTTACCCGTAGTGATTAAATTGTAGAGACTATTATTGATGTAATTTCCCCAGGCATCGTAGCACACTCGGTAGCATTCATAAGCAGGCACTAAACCTTCGTGGGTGAATTGTACCCTGGTCTTTGCCCCTTCCGCAGCGATTTCAAAAATAAGCTTAGTGCCGACCCACTCGCTTTTATCTTGTGTGAAGCTGAACTGATTGTCGATTACGGAATAGATCAGTCTTTTACCGGGAACAGCTTCGATAAGTTTTAGTTTGCACAGATGAATATCTTTATAGTGATAAAAGAATACTTGGTCAATTGTCCCCGTCTCGCCTTCGATGTCTTCAGACCACCAGGCACGAAAGTTTTTAATGGCCTCGAATGCCGTTTGGGGGCGCTGGTCAACCAGGATGGTGGCTGTATAATTTTGCTTATCCATATTAATTTGCGTTGAAATAGTTTTTTTGGATGCGGTTTGTGCAGTAGTGCAGTTGTACATCATCGCCAGGCTTAGCGCCAATATTGGAACCGTACATTGTTGTTTCATAATATAGTTTTCGTTGTTTATAAGATTGCGGTGTTTTATAAATTTTTTTAAAGCATGCCATTTTAAGCGTCAGTATCCGAGGGGATCATCTGAGCTATTCTGGATGCTTTCAACCAGTTCGATAGTCGGTCCTGTATATACTGTGTCCAGGCGGGTGCGCAGGAATCGTAACATTCAAATTCGGGAACGAGGCCAAAATGTGTGAACACAATTTTAGTCCTGTCGCCTTGTACGGAAATATCAAAACAAAGTTTTGTGCCCGTCCACTCGGTTTCGTTTCGCACAAAAGTTAATTTACTATCGGTAACCAACCAGGTTATTTTTTGACCGGGAACCAGTTCTACGAGCTTTTGTTTCGTATAATGCATGCCGCCCCCGGCGCGGAAAGAGAATTCGTCGCCCAGTTTATCCCATTCACCTTCAAATTCCTCGGCGTGCAGTCCAGACCACCATCCACGCACGTTCTTTATGGCGTCGAAAGCTTGTGCAGGTGTCTGGTCTACAATTAATGTCGCAGTAAAATCTTTTCTCATTATTTTTTTATTTTTTAGTTGCGTATTCGGTTGTTTAATAATTTTTCCAGGTTTTTTAGTTTCGATGCCCAGAATTTATCGAAGTATGCGAGCCAGTGCTGAATTTCTTCAAAGCCATCTTTTCTGAGCGTGCAATAACGTTCACGACCCTTGTCTGTAATGGTAATAAACCCAGCGCCCTGCAATATTTTGATATGTTTTGAAACAGCCGGACGGCTCATTTCAAAATTATCTGCCAGGCTGTTGATGGAGAGGCTTTCTGTTGAAAGCAGCATCAGCATTTTACGCCTGCTGGGATCGCCGATAACCTGGAAAGCGTCAAGCATTGGTATTGGCATGATCGGAATCTTTTAATAGTTTGGCAATTTTCTCGAATTTTTCCACCCATCCCTGGTTGAGGCCATTGTAAAATTCCAGGTTTTCTACTTTCGCAAATCCGCGGTGCTCCAGTACCACATCGGTGCCTTTTTCAGTTGCTTCCACTTTCCAGACTACCACCGAATCAAGTTGGATCTCACCATTTCCGGGACCAGCCCCCCAGGAGTAGGAGAGCTTTTTAAATGGAACGATTTCCAAAACTTTACAGTGAAAAATCCCGTCGAAGTTCAACGCTGGTGCCGCGCCTGTGCGGAACTGGAATTCGGCCCCTAAGGCCAGTTGAAAATTGTTTTTCATAAGCCACAGTTCCATAAGTGCTGGGTTTGTTAAGTATTCCCAAACAATCTCAGGCGGATGAGCAAAGAAGAATTGATGTCTGATAACTTTTTCCATAATAAGTAACTTTTAAGTTACACGAAGATATAGGTAACTTTTGAGTTACGCAAATTAATTTTTAAAAATTTCTTCTTCCGGTGATAGCAGCTGAGTCATAAATGAAACATGCGCCGTTTGTTGAATGAATTGAAAAGGCTGCACGAAAAAAAAGTGGGTGTATGATGGGCTGCCTGTTTGAAAGCGCACGTTATAACAAATATTCAGGCCCGGGGTAAGCTAACCTTGCTACAATGCTGAAAGATTGAAAGCTGTTTATTATATGCTGGCAAACTACGCCTGCTGCCGGAAGCATACAAAAAACCGGCAAAACATTGTTTTGCCGGTTTTTTGTATTTAGTACAAGGGCGGTTAAACGCACGGAAGGATCAACTTTTATTTCATCGAAATTGCTGTCACCTGCTGTCGCCGGATCAATCAATCAGCAACCGCTGCGTAAATACAAAGCCTGGTTTTTCAACCTGCAAAATATAAATGCCTTTTGCAATGGATGGCAGTAATTGAATGCTGTACCTTCCTGGCAGGCCAATATTTAGCCCGCCGCTCTGTATCGTCTGCCCGGACAACGTATTTATTTTATAGCGGAATGTTCCGCTGGTGCGCTGCACCTGCAAATCGATCCTGCTATGTGCCGGGTTAATGGCGTACAACATGCCCTGTCCATTGTCGCCTGACCTGACTGAGATAATTTTAGACATTTTTGTTTGCCCGTCTTTGTCAACGCTCCGCAAGCGGTAATAAACAATGGGTTGTTGCATTGGCTTGTTATCAGTGAACTGGTATAGCTGCACACCGGTGCCATTTCGCGCAGGAACATTGCCAATACTATAAAAGATTATTCCGTCATCACTGCGCTGGAGATCGTAGTGGCTAACATTAATTTCATCGGCTGTTGTCCAGTTCACGATGTTGCCCCCATTGCCCGCTGCTGCAGTAAACTGCATAATCGTCACCGGAAGCGCCACCGAAATGCTGCCAAAAGTGATTGGACCGAATACCGACACTGCATTGGAATGTATTGTACCCGTTGTAGCAATATTGCCCGATGCCGCGCCGCCCAGCGAGATCCAGTTTCCTCCAATAAAACCGGCAACTCTTATCTCCGGCAGAATATATGCAGGCATAGCAACCTTGCTATTGTCCCAATATAAATCCACACTGGCTGTGCCACCGCTTATTTTATTTACTATCCAGTATTCATTGAGGTCGACAACTGCGAGCGGAGAAGCGATACTACCTGTGTTGATGGTAGGGCTGGCGTACTTAGCGCTGAAGATAGATAACCCGGAAAGATCGCTTATTGCCAGCGGCCGCTCCACGGCACCGTTTCCCAATGGGAATGTAAAATTAGCGCTGCCTGTTTTGCGTACCCATCCTTTTACATGCCGCGCGTCTGTGTAGCCAGTGTAAGAAGCACCGTCTTCGTACACCAGGTAATGCGGTGCATCGGAAGTGGTAACAACACCCGATGTAAAAGTGTGAAGGCCGCTCACTTCAAGATCGGTGTTTAGCAAAATACCTGCGGCGTTGCCGGTAAAAAGATTAAACGTGCTCACTGGGTGAGTACCGCTGAGCACCTGGGTGGCCGTTCCCGTTAGGATCAAAGTGCCGGTACCGGGGGTCATGGCCGGCTGCGCATTCGTAAGCCCCTGCTTCACATGAAAGAGTCCGCGGTTAATAAAATTAGCGCCGGCCTCATTATTAAAGGACCCGGTAACAAACACCGTTGTTCCCGGATTCACGCCTAGTATGCCGGTATTACTGAAATCTGTCTGAGCATGCAGTAAACCTGCTGCCAGCAGTCCTATGCCAAGCGAAATTGTTTTTATTATTTGTGTCATAACGTTGCGGTATATGACGGCTATTTTTTGGCGCCGGCTATTGTTTTCTTAATTAGTTCAATATCATTTTTCATGGAATTTATCTGTGCCTGCTGTGCTTCAATCAGCTGCTGTTGTTCCTTAATGGCCTCAATAAGCACCGGGGCCATTTTGGAATAATCAACCGTCTTGTATCCTTTGGCATCCGTTTCCACCAGCTCCGGGTATACTTTTTCCAACTCCTGCGCAATGACGCCCAACTGATTTTTATCTGTAAAATAATTGTCCGGAAATTCAGCCGTCTTCCAGTTGTAGGAAACACCCTGTAACAGCATTATATTTCCCAGTGCATGGGTAATGGGGGCGATATTTTTTTTGTAACGAATGTCTGAACAGGCGCTGATAGATGTGCTGATAACCGCAGAGGCTGCCCGTAGCGTGCCTCCGCTGGCAGCGATATCGCCCACCACCTGTAGTTTGTAGTTGGGACTGCTGCAGCCAATGCCAACATTGCCGTTATCGTCTATCCACATTCTTTGTGCGGCATTGGTGCCGCCATTGGCTCTTGTCCAGAATGCAATACTCGATGGCCAGTTGCCCGCATTGGCGCCGGTTGCCGAAATATTTAGTACCTGCCCTGTTACTCCGCCGGGATACGTGGATTGTATAACGCCGCCGTTATAATCGCTGTAGTTTGCAGGATTGAAAGAATTATTGGGTGAGGTTGCCGAACGTGTAAGAATTGCCGGGCCGGCGGAAGTAGTGTTGGTACCTACTTCCAGCCGGCCGCTGTTAAACAACCGCATTTTTTCTGTGGCATTGGTGCCACCATTGTTCCTCGTAAAGAAAACGATATTGGAAGGCCAGTTGCCGGCGTTGGCACCAGTTGCCGCAATATTCAGGTTTTGACCGGTTGTTGATCCGGGGTACGTAGACTGTATAACGCCGCCGTTATAATCGCTGTAGTTTGCAGGATTGAAAGAATTATTGGGTGAGGTTGCCGAAC
>JBDSEV010000085.1:0-24116 GCA_039919885.1 Chitinophagaceae bacterium | reverse complement strand
AACCATCTGAACCATTGCACAAACAAAAACGACCAGCCCGTTGATAATTTGATACATGAAAATGTATGGTGGTTGAACAGGAACGATTGATGGGTAGAAACCACTGCCACTCTTTTTCGGGCGGTCGTTCAATTAAAAAGCGGGGGGAAGGAAACCAAAAAAAACCGCAGATTTGCAGATGACAGCATCTGCAAACCTGCGGCTTGTATAAATAAAATCAATTATTCTGCTTCTGCTACAACTTCTTTAACCTCGGGTATCATCCGTTTCATCATGCCCTCAATACCAGCCTTCAGGGTAATCATGGAAGACGGACAGCCACTGCAACTACCTTGTAACATCAGGTTCACCACGCCGTCATCGTAACTTTTAAATTGTATGGCGCCACCGTCCATTTCTACCGCGGGCTTCACATAATTTTCCAACAATTCTTTGATGCGTTTTACCACATCGTCATCATCTGCCGCAACAGTGTTGCTGCTTTCATGCTTCATTACGGCAATCTCCTCCTCGTTTACGATGGGTTTACCTTCTTCCAGGTATTCTTTTAAAAACTGGCGGATAGAAGGTATTACATCGCTCCATTCTGTTTCTGGTGTTTTTGTAAGCGTAACAAAGTTACTGGCAATAAAAACCGCTTTAATAAACGGGAAACCAAAAAATTCAATGGCGAGCGGCGAAGGCTTGGCGTTTTCCATTTCCTGAAAATCAATACTCTTCCCGGGATACAGTAATTTATTAGCCACAAACTTCATTGTTTCCGGGTTGGGCGTCATTTCTGTATAGATGCTTATTACCGGGCTGCCTGTTTTTATCATAAATTCAATTTGATGTACAAAAATAACAATAAAAAACCACTAGGGTTGTATAATTGGCAAAATCAATGGTGGCACGCTTTACCATGCACATGCCGGTGTGTTTTAGATAAACGGTAGTTTAGGTAATGGGCTGAAACAATGGCCACTACAGCGGGTATCAGCAACCAGACATGAAGGCTGTGCCAAACCTGTTTGGCCAGCAAAAAGAGTATGCCGATGGTAAAAATAGACAGCGGTAAAATGCGGTGATGGTGTTTCCGGAAACCGTGGCTTAGTGCATATACACCCACGGCAAAAGCCAGGATAATCATCGAGTATTCAAAAAACGCATTCTGTATTAGATCGAACCCAAAAACAGGGAGGCTTGTCAGCAACAGGGGCAACACCGCACAGTGTACGGCGCAGGCAACCGAAGTGGTTATACCCAATGCATCCCAGTTTATTGAATTCTTCATGCGGGATGCAAATATACGAATAATTGCAACCAAGTTGCAAGAAATTTGTTGTATAGGTTGGAAGAAGTTTGGCGGTGCTTACTGTCCGTTCCTCGCTAACTTTGCGCCGAATATTTACCATGAAAAAGAAAACGCTTATTTACATTGGTTTTTTTGTGTTGCTTTTTACCGGATTTTATTTTGGGTTGAAGCTGGCGATACCTGGTTTCGGCGATGTAAAGATGCCTGTTTTGAGTTATGTTCAGCCGTTTGCTTTTACCAACCAGCAAAACATGACCATTACTGAAAAAGATGTTGCGGGAAAAGTGTATGTGGCAGAATACTTTTTTACTACGTGCAAAGGCATTTGTCCGAAGATGAATACCAATATGAAAAAATTGTATGAAGAATTTAAAAACGAGAAAGGATTCCTGATATTGTCACATACCGTTGATCCGGAAACGGACAGTGTACCCCGCATTAAAAGATATGCAGATTCGCTGGGCGCCGGCACGGGCAACTGGTGGTTCCTTACAGGTAAAAAAGACAGCTTGTACCTTGCTGCACGGGTAAGTTACCTGCTGGATGATCCCAAGAATGCCAATGACAAGATTGAAGACCAGTTTATCCATACGCAATTTTTTGCATTGGTTGATAAGAATGGAAGGGTGAGAAAAGTATACGATGGGCTTAAAAAAGATGAATTAGGCGAATTGGAAAAGGATATACCCAAACTGTTGAATGAAAAAGCAACCGGTACATTTGTAAATTCTTTGTTTAATAATAATCCGAACTGATAATTTCCGGGAACTATGGCCATGACGCAACAAATACAGCAGCTTTTAAAACGCAACCAGCTGAGCATTACAGACAGCCGGTCCAAAATACTGGAACTCTTTTTACTGCAAAACGGAGCGCTGGCCCATTCAGACATTGAAAAGAAAAGCGCTGCCGGGTTCGACCGGGTAACGGTATACCGTACCCTGCAGACCTTTGTAGAAAAAGGAATTATTCATACCATTCCTACGGCCGATAATTCCATTTTATATGCCCTTTGCAAAGATGCCTGCACAGAAGGCCATCACCACGACCACCACGTTCATTTTGTGTGCAGCGAATGCAGCAATACTATGTGCCTCGAAGATATTACCGTGCCCGATGTAAGACTTCCTGCCGGCTACCAGGCTACTCAGGTGGAAGTAGTTATAAATGGTGTTTGCAAAGATTGCCTGGCATAATTTGCGCTGCGCGCTTGTTGTTGTGTGCTGCAATATCCTCAAAGACCCTGCTGTACAATATTCAGGTATACTTGTCTTGCTACGAAGATGCGAGATGCGTTTTGCACCTGCATCCATAACAATTGCCAGCTATAACGCACGCCGGTTTTAAAAGTCTTCTTCGCGCTCCAGCATTAGTACGGCACCCTGCGGCACGATAAAATACTTTTCATTTTCATACATTATTTCTGTTGCGCCACTTACCAGGAAGATGGCCAGGTCTCCTTCTCTCGCCTGCAACGGAATATACTTAACCTTGTCTTCCTCCGTTTTCCATGGCTCATCATCCACCGGCATCGGGATGGCGTACCCGGGCCCGGTTTTAATTACATATCCTTGCTGCACTTTTTCTTTTTCCTGCACACCCGGCGGCAGGTAAAGCCCGCTGTCAGTGCGTTCATTGGTCCTGGAAGGCCGTACCAGGAGACGATCTCCGATAATGACCAGTTTCTTGAATTTATTGTCGGTTGTTACGTGCAATGCCATGCTCCTTGTAATTGTATTTAAAATGCAAAATTAAGTTACCTTCACTATTAACAAAACATTACACGGCTGGTTCATGTACCGGCAAATGATTTGATTCTATTTATACTACTAAACTTTTATAAACCATGGAAGCAAAAGCAAAACTGTTATTGTGCGAAGATGACACCAATTTGGGTAGTGTGCTGAAGAATTATCTTGAACTGAATGATTACGACGTTACACTGGAACGAGATGGCAGACTTGGCCTGGCGGCTTTTCAGCGTGAGAAATTTGACCTTTGCCTGCTCGATGTAATGATGCCCCATATGGATGGCTTCACACTGGCAGAGGAAATACGCGATGTTGACCCAGATATACCTTTGTTTTTTCTGAGTGCAAAAACAATGAAAGAAGATATTATCCAGGGTTATAAACTAGGCGCAGATGATTACATTACCAAACCTTTTGACAGTGAAGTGCTGTTGCTTAAAATAAAAGCTATTTTAAAACGCAACGAAGAACTGAACCGTGAGCAGGAAAACAAAGAGTATACTTTAGCCAGCTATCATTTTAACCCCAAACTAAGAGAACTTAGCCACAGCGGTAAAATGCAGACGCTTTCGCCAAAAGAAAATGAACTGCTTAAAATGCTTTGCGAACACATCAATGATTTGCTGCCAAGGGAACAGGCTTTGAAGAAAATCTGGGGCAGCGATACTTATTTTAACGGCCGCAGTATGGACGTATACATTGCCAAGTTGCGGAAATATCTTAAGGACGACACCAATATTGAAATTGTAAATATTCATGGCAACGGCTTCAGGCTGGTGGCGCCGGTTGTAGCATAAAAAGACTTCATCTACCAGAAAATGAAAAGCGGCCAACTAGTATTGGGCCGCTTTTTCATTGCAAAAATGTCTCTGTTAAAATTGTTTATCGGATTAAATGTACCGATATTATAAATTACAATAGCATTAATTTGAGCACTATTTGCTGCAATAAGTGTTTTTTTTACATTAAAAGAATATAGCATTTAGGAAGCGCTTTGCACAGATTGACAAAACCAACAGCCCTCTATAGGAAACCCTTATCAATTATCGTATGACCCTCACTGTTGCTATCGTCAAATTCAAGTACGCCCGTTGATTTACCGCGCAGTATAATGGCTTATTTCATTCTGAAAAAAGAAGCCCGGTGTTTTCCCTGCCGAAAGATTGCTTGCCCAAATGTTCATACGCTTTCTCAGTGGCTTCCCTGCCCCGCGGGGTGCGTTTAATAAAGCCTTCCTGTATCAGAAATGGTTCATATACTTCCTCCAGCGTACCGGCTTCCTCACCCACAGCCGTTGCAATAGTGGTAATACCTACCGGACCGCCTTTGAACTTATCAATGATGGTGAGCAGAATACGGTTGTCCATATCATCCAGGCCATACTCGTCCACGTTCAGCGCTTTTAACGCATGTTTGGTGATACCGATATCAATGACACCATCGTTCAACACCTGGGCAAAATCGCGTACACGCCGCAACAAGCCATTGGCAATACGCGGCGTGCCGCGGCTGCGCCTGGCAATTTCACCAGCTGCTTCCGAACTGATGCTGGTTTTGAGAATGCCTGCGGAGCGCAGGACAATTTTATGAAGTGTTTCGCTGTTGTAATATTCTAACCTTGATTTGATGGCGAACCTTGACAACAACGGCGCGGTAAGTAAACCGCTCCTGGTGGTGGCGCCTATTAACGTAAATGGGTTCAGATTGATTTGAATACTGCGGGCGTTGGGGCCCGTGTCAATCATAATATCAATGCGGTAATCCTCCATTGCCGCATACAGGTATTCTTCCACCACGGTACTTAAACGATGTATCTCGTCTATAAACAATACATCATTCGGTTCCAGGTTGGTAAGCAGACCAGCCAGGTCGCCAGGTTTTTCTATCACCGGCCCCGAGGTCTCTTTGATATTCACCCCGAGTTCGTTTGCTACAATCCGCGACAAAGTTGTCTTTCCCAAACCAGGCGGTCCATGAAATAACACATGGTCCAGCGCTTCGCCGCGCATTTTTGTAGCCCTGATAAAAACAAGCAGGTTTTCAATTAGTTGTGGCTGGCCCGAAAAATCTGCAATGGCCGCCGGGCGGATATTATTTTCAAACTCCTTCTCTGCTGCGGTAAGCGCTTCATTGCCGGTATGGAGGTTTTGATTGGCCATGGTGTAAAAATAACAAACCATTACGGGAAGGAATAAAGAAAATTCAGCACAATATTTGTATATACAAATGATATTTCCTTACCTTTGGTGTTTACTAAACAGCAAATTTGAAAACAGCAGACAGCAGGTATGGCAGGTGCATCTATTTTGCGAGCAATGCCCTTGCCCGTAAAACCGAAAAACTGGCAACAGCCGCCTGGAAGAAATCCGACCTTTCTCCCAGTCATGCTTACCTGCTTATGATTGTACTTACCAACCCTGGTGTGCAGCCTGGTGCGCTTAGCGAAGAACTGCACCTATCGCCCAGCACCATCACCCGCTTAATAGAAAAACTTGAGGGTAAAAAACTAGTCGTACGTAACACGGAAGGAAAAACGACCAATGTTTATCCCACTGTAAAAAGCAAAGAAATGAAAACCCTGCTGCAGGCGTGTTCAGACGAGTTTCAAAAGAATTGTACTGCGCTGTTGGGTAAAGAGGAATCGGGTAAATTCATTGCCAGCATGAACAGGATTTCCGACAAACTGGCGCCCTGATTTTTTTGATGCGTCATTTGCATATACAAATAACACGGCATTTATCAACATATAAAAAAACAAAAAAATGAAGTATGCAATTACCGGCTCGCTGGGCCATATCAGCAAACCCGTGGTTACGGCCCTCGTAGCCGCAGGACATGAAGTAACGGTTATCACCAACTCACCTGACCGCGTAAAAGAGATTCAATCGCTAGGTGCCAGCGCTGCCGTTGGTTCAGTTGAAGATCTTTTATTTCTAACCCAGGCTTTTGCAGGTGCAGATGCGGTGTACACTATGGTACCGCCCAAATTTGATACTGCCCATTGGCAAGCATATATCGGCCAGATCGGTAAAAACTATGCTGCTGCAATTAACAATAACAAGATTAAGTATGTGGTTAACCTGAGCAGCATCGGTGCGCACATGCCATCAGGTGCAGGCCCGGTTAGCGGCCTTTACAAGGCAGAACACGCACTGAACGCCTTAGAAAACGTACATATCAAACACCTGCGGCCGGGCTATTTTTACCTCAACTTACTTAACCAGACTAACCTCATAAAGAACGCCGGTATCATGGGCAGCAATTTTAGCTTCAGTGAAAAAAAATTCGTTTTGGCACACACCGATGA
Organism: Chitinophagaceae bacterium; assembly: GCA_039919885.1. Classification (GTDB taxonomy): domain Bacteria; phylum Bacteroidota; class Bacteroidia; order Chitinophagales; family Chitinophagaceae; genus JACMLD01. Next base: position 17,764 of record JBDSEV010000085.1, on the reverse strand, counting down.
TATAGCCGCAGCAATTATTCCACTGCTGTTGCAGCTTGATTTTAAGGGCCAGACGGTTCAATATGTTGCCAGCGACGAAGTAAGTACAGACCAGTTGGCCGCGGTACTCGGAAAAGCCATTAAAAAACCCGATCTGAAATGGGTAACCTTTACCGACGCACAGGCATTGGAAGGCGGCATACAGGCAGGCCTCACGGAAGAGATTTCAAAAAATTATGCTGATATGGGCCATGCCCTGCAGACAGGTGAGATGAGCGCGGAATACTGGCAGATGCACACCCCGGTAGCCGGAAAAATAAAGCTGGAAGATTTTGCGAAAACGTTCGCAACCGTCTATAATGATGCGGCTGCAACTGTTGCAGCACATTAGGCCCCTGCAGTATATTGTATGCCTCGTCCAAACAAAAAACAACCCGCATTAAAAAACGCGGGTTGTTTTTTTTGAGTTGAACAACTGCTTTACTTAACGGACACTTACTGATACATGCCTGTCTTTGATACGATCGGTTTCTGGCGCATCCGCCGCAAATACCGCAAATTCAGCGCCATACCCTTCCGCACTTGTCACCTGCGACCCAACCCCTGCTGCTGACAACGCGGCCTGCACAGACCTGGCTCTTTCTGCAGATAATTTTTTGTTATTCGCTTCATCTCCCACCTTATCTGCATAGCCACCAATTTTTATTTTTACAGAAGGAAATGCTTTGAGTATGGCGGCGATATTATTCACCTGCTCCTGGCTTTCCGCGGTGATATTCGCACTGGCGGTTTCAAAATTCAGGTTGTCAAAATCAAACCAAACTTTTTTCAGCGAATCTTCGCCGAGGATTTTATAATCTGTACCAAGAAATGATACCAGCTTATCCTCTATACCGCCTCTATAGGCCTCCAGCACTGTATCGTTTGGCAGTTTCACTTTAAACAACTCGCGTGCATGGGCATGGCCCGCATGGCTATCAGGCGCATTTTCTTTTGCTTGCACAACCGTATCAGTTTTCGGGGCTGTTTCTTTTATTCCGTTTCCGCATCCTTTAAAAAAATAAATACCCAGCGCCACGGCAAACACTGCCAAAAGTAAAGGCAACAGGAATTTCATGTTACCACTGCCGGGGTCTTCGTCTGCAGGTGTATACATTGCGGACGCGTGTGTATGGGCAGTAGCTGTGCCAACGGGATGGCTTTCGGATTGACTAACGGACCCAATACCCGAAAATGCGGCAAAGGTGCCAAACCCCGGTGGCAACGCATTCATAATAGTATTTTTCTGGCTGGCAATAAAATCTGCCAGGCCACCTGCTGTAAGATTTTTTTCGTTTGCATATTTTCCTACAGCACCCAATGCCAATGGTGCAACCACGCTTAAAACAGAAGATGCAGACGATTCTTTGATGCCAGCAAAATTGCTTACCAGGCCGGCAACACCGGCTGCTTTGTCACCAAAAAGACTGCTCAGCATACCAGCACCTTTGCTAAGCAGGCTGTTGCTGTCGCTACCCATTAAACCACCGGGGTTATTTAAAATGCCACTGCCCGCCGCCTGCTTGGCGAGGTCAAGTATACTGGTTGCACCAGCCGGGTTATTTGTTTTACCAAACAGTCCTGCTAAAATGGAAGGAATGGCACCTGTCAAGGCTTTTTGAATACCGCCTTCACTTTCGCCGAATGCGGATGCTGCTGCCGAAGTGAGGTTAGCGGGAACAAGATCTTTTACGGCGTCCAGAAGATTAAATGACATAATTGTAGTTGTTTTGTATAATAAATGATAGAACTAAAAGAATCGTATAGAATAATATTGTACAGGTAACCATTCGCCTGTACCTGTCAATTGCCACAATAATCTCACCAAAATCAATAGTAAGTTATGGAATACGATGCGTTCAGCAAGAGCATTACGGCAGCTGAGCCGCCACAGGATCTTAACCAGTACGCGTTGTCATTATGGTGGGATGCAAAGGGAGACTGGCAACAGGCACATACTATTATCCAGGACATGGAAGACATTAACGCTGCATGGATACACGCCTACCTGCACCGCAAAGAAGGTGATACCGGTAATGCAGGTTACTGGTACAATCGTGCAGGAAAAAAAATGCCGCAGTCCACGCTGCAGGAAGAATGGAAAGAAATTCTCCAGTCCGTCTTATAATATTGAACCATTCATTGATTACTAACAATTTTTTTGATTGGTTACGGTTTTTATTTACCTGCGTATTGCATCATTTGTAAAATGAAATCCGGGTCGGGACAGTTGTGCAGGTATTTATCGCGCTCGCTTAATTTGCACACCCCGGGATAATCGCCTTCCTTCAATTCCATGTCAATAATAACCTGGAAATGCAAATGCGGCGGCCATCCGCCATTTTCTTCCGGCGGCCCGAAATGACCAATCGTTTGTCCGCGGTTAAGGTACTGCGCTCCGCTAAGGTTTTCAATATCCTTCATGCTGATATGACCATACAAGGTATAAAATGCAAATCCGTCGAGCTGGTGCAGCAGTACCAGCGTAGCGCCATAATCGCCGTTGTTTTTATTAAAAGCAAAACTGTGGATACTTCCGCCCATGAACGCAAATACGGGGGTATCCACCGGCCCCCATATGTCTATGCCCAGGTGGATGCGCCTGGGTTCCGCAGGCGTATCAAAGTGTTGGATAGCCCCATAGATAACCCGCTGCTCATCGTACCCGCCAATACCGTATTTGTAGTGGTTACTTTTCAGCAATGTGCCAATGTATTCGCTGAATGAACTGAGGTTACTGTAAATATCTTCGGTAAGTGTTTTGTTAGCTGCCGTAAAATTCATCAACCGCAGCCGATCAGTTGCCGGCGAGAACGCAACTACCGGGTGAAAAGTTGGCGCATATTTTCTTAATAGTTGTATTACCGGTTGTGACTGCATGGCGTAAGATTTAGTGCAACAAAACAAAGGCAGGCTGCAGCTGATTCAAAAAATGAATATACAACTGATTGGGATGACCGGAATAAAATATCCCCTGTAAGAATACAGGGGATATAACCAAAACTAACTGCTATGAGAAACTGATTCGTTTGAATCATGTTTGTAATGTAAAATTGGACTTTTTTGCGGGCTTTCAAACATTTATTGGGTGAACTGTCCAATTTAGTCTTTGAAACGTGTAAAAAAGGCGATGACCAATTGCTGCAGCCATTTTTTACTCCATCTACCGCATCTTGCAAGGTTTTTTATACCAGCGATGCATGCCGTTCAGCTACAACGTTTCTTGTTGCAACCGGGTCGGGGCAAGACCTGGGGACCGCTGGCAATCTTTCTTCCAGCATACTGGCAAAGGCATTGAAATAATCGACCACATCCTGCCGCACATTTCTTTTCAGCCAGCGAAAACCACCCGGCAAACGATGCAAAACTGCTTTATCGTCCAGGTATTCTATATGATGAATATCGGTCGGTGTCAGTCCGGCGGCTTCCAGTGCCGACATTAAATAACTCACGGGCGCGCCGGTTACGGAGCAGGATTCCGCTGCAATTTCCGTCCACTCACCCGCGCCCATATGCGCATGAGCAAGAATGGCTTTTTCATCCAGTTTGGTAATTACCTGCAGGAGGTGTCCACAATTACAGGCGCCGTGGTGGCCCCAGGCGTAATGCGCACCAGACTGTAAACTACGGGCCGCCCTTCTCAATGCTTTAACCAGGTTAATCGAAGCTGTTGCCATACCGAAGTCGTTTAGTTACCCAACAAAAAAGAACGCAATAGGTTGACTGAAAACAGCTTTTTGTACCGTGCACCGGCACGCAGCAACGCGGAATAAAGTTAAAAAAATTATAAAGCAAAATACAATACGCATAAAAACGTTCTCCCTGTAAATGTTGCTGTTGAAAACAAACTATACTACCCGGATCTTTGCCGTCATAATTCTTTGCGGGCTGGCAACCGGCGCCTATGCACAACAGATTACGGGTATATGGAAGGGCAAGGTTAAATCTGCCAACCTCGAACTTAAGATCATTAAATCGGGCGACAGCCTCACCGGCACTTCTTATTACTACAATGCTAAAAACAATTTCAGGCGGTACAGCATTAAAGGTTATTTTGACCCTGCAACAAACGACGTGATCTGGTGGGATGATCAATTGCTGGAAGGCAAAGTTGCTGCAACAGAAGCTGCACTTAATGTAGCAGACTTTAATTGCCCGGGTGAAGACAAAATGCTGCTGGATGGAAACAGTTCTGTCAGAGACAACAAAGACATCAGCAAGGGACCGCTGCACTTACAAAAAGTTGGCCGTATCTCCTTCCCCGATGAATGGGACTGGGTAATTGACAATTACATTGCGGGTGCCAATGATCCGTATATTATTGACAGCATTGGACAGTTGGCGGCAGGACCGCGACTATATCCTGAAGAAAAAATAATTGCAGCGGCAGCGGTACCAGCTGTACCTGCAGAAAAAGCAGGCGCGCCGATGGTAAAAGCACCGGCAAGGGCCGGCAATACGTTTGCTGCCCCAGACAAACAATCAACCAACCAGGAAAAATTTACCAGCAGGCAAAACAAACTGCAAATGGTTATTCCTGTTACCGCACCCGTTATTGAATTGCGTTTTTATGACAATGCGGCGATTGACGGCGACTCGATTGCGCTCTTTTTAAATGGCCGCCTGCTGCGCGAACATATTTTACTGGGCGGGGAGCCACAGGTTATCAAAATAAATGCAGCTGATTTGCAGGAAGACAATGAATTGGTGCTGGTAGCAGAAAATCTCGGTACGATACCGCCCAATACTTCTTACCTGGTAGCAGTAGTTGGCCGCAAACAATTTGAAGCACGTTTGTTTGCAGACGAAGGCAGCAGTGCATTGATCAGGTTTATTAAAAAAGTGGACTAGCCCACTCGTTTCGTTCAATTTACCTAAACTTGCAATGTTTTAATCGCTGAAAAACATTCATAGTTTTCCCTACCGTTATCCGGGTCTTATGTAGCCCGGCAATATTAATCCGCGGTCTCCTACCAGCAATCTGCTTCCGCTTATATTTGCCATTCAATTAATTATTTACTATGGCAAGCGCAGCACTCGGCAAAGTATACCTTATTCCCTCTTTTATAGATGAAGAAAATCTTGAAACCATACCGCCTTATGTTACAGATGCAGTAAAAGCGTGTCAACATTTTTTTGTAGAAAATGAACGCAGCGCAAGACGATACCTCAAACAATTGTGGAAAGAAATGGTGATTGATGATTATGAGTGGCACAGTATACACAAAGCGGAAGAAAGCGTTAGAGATGCGTTCCGGCAAGCATTGCAGCGCGGCCATACCATTGGCATCATCAGCGAAGCGGGTTGCCCGGGCGTAGCTGACCCTGGCCAATTGCTGGTGGAAACCGCGCACGCCATGGGTGCTACCGTACAACCCCTGGTAGGGCCGAGTGCTATTCTGCTGGCGCTGATGGCAAGTGGCATGAATGGGCAAGCTTTTCAGTTTGTTGGCTATCTGCCCATTGATGCCACCGCACGGATAAAAATATTGAAGGACCTGGAAGCTGAATCCGCAAAGAAAAACTGTACGCAGATTTTTATTGAAACGCCTTACCGAAACAACCAGCTTATAGAAAGTATTTGCAAAACCTGCAAGCCCGGCACCCGTCTTTGCATTGCAGCGGACATTACCGGCAGCAATGAATTCATAAAAACTTATACAATAGAAGGTTGGAAAAACAAATTGCCGGACGTTCATAAACACCCGGCAATCTTTTTACTGCTTGCTGTATAATAAAAGCAATGCCTATTTAATAATATCGTTTTCAGGCTTACCGCTCTCGTCCCGTACAGACATTACACTGTCAACGATAAACTTGCTCATACCCCTCCATGGAATTGAGCCGAGATATTCTTTATAATGCAATTCCAGTGTGGCACCGCTGTGCGACATCAATGTATTGGCTACTTTTTCATCTACAACAGAAAATTCAAACTCGTTGGATTGTATGCTTCCCGGCACCTGCGATTTATAGCCAGTTTGTATTATCCTGCCTTCGTAAGTTTTAAATACGTAGCCTTTTTTAACAAAGAAATTCAGCTGACCAGCTTTTGATCCTTCACCAAATACAAAAAAGTAACGGACCAGGAAAAGTATAACGATGGCGACGATAAGAATGGTGACAAAAATGCTCAAAAACTTTTTCATATAAACTATTTTCTTGCTGATGGATGTACGGGTGCAAAGTTATAACTAAACAAACCTACAAACCGTATTTATCCACCAGGTAAATTAAAGCAGTCATATTAATCGCACCCAGCTCCAGCTCCCGTTTGTTCACATTTTCAAAAACATCATTGCGCGCATGGTGTACATCAAAATAACGGTTACTGTCAGGGAACAGCCCCCCAACGGGCGTTTTCAGTACTTCATGCAGCGGCCCGATATCTGAACCACCACCACCCATGGCAAATTGATAAACACCATAAGGAATAAACAATGGCAACCAGGTTTTTACTTTATCCAGTTGCTGCGCAGACATAGAAAAACCCATGCCCCTTGGTGTGTAACCGCCGGCATCGCTTTCAAAGGCAAACGCATGTGTTTCACCGCTGGCTTTGGCAGTTTCCGCATATTTTTCGCCACCCCTTCCCCCATTCTCTTCATCTGCGAACAATACAATGCGTATGGTGTGCTTTGGCTTATACCCCAGCACTTTCAGGGCTCGCAATACTTCGATGGCATGAACACATCCGGCACCATCGTCCTGTGCACCCTCTGCCGGATCCCAGCTGTCCAGGTGACCGCCCACTGTAATGACCGTATTGGGTGATTCAGTACCGGTTATCTCTCCAATTACATTATGGCCAATCGTATCCGGCAATAGCCGTGCACCTGATTTATAATACAATTCAATACCTGTTCCGTTCTTTAAGAGGGCGCCCAGTTTGTCCGCATCACGCAAACCCATAGCCGCGCAGGGAATCTTTGGGTAGCTGGAATCATACTGTGTGAGACCAGTATGGGGGTAATTATCACCGGCAGAACCTGATAAAGATCTTATCACTACCGCAACAGCGCCGTATTTGGCAGCACGGGCGGGCCCGGAACGCCGGTAGACGCCTGATTCGCCGTAGGCATAAAACGTCATCAGGTATTTTTCATTAAAAGGACTATTAAAGAAAACAATTTTGCCTTTGATATTGTCCTTTTGCTTTTCCAGGTCGTCGAAATTATTACAATAAACCACCGCTGCCTTTACACCAGCTTTGCCTGTGCCCATAGAATTTCCAAGGGCCAGTACATCCAGGCTCGTTTTCACCAATTTGCCTGCAGCATCTTTATAGGTATACCAGGCCTCATCTTTACCGCCTCTTACCCAATGTGGCACCATGCACTCCTGCAGGTATACTTTATCGGCGCCTGCTTCTTTCAGTGTACGCTCCCCCCATTGTTCTGCCTTAAACTTTTGCGGGCTACCAGAGAGACGCGCAGGAGCTGTTTTGCACAACACGCGAAGGTTGTCATAGATCTTACCACTTACTAAAATTTCATCCGCAATTTTTGAAATGAAAAGAGAGTCTGCTGACTGGGCAAGCAATAACCCATTAGCCGCCAGCAGCAAACAAAAAGTCAGCAATTTCCGCATGTTTAAGGAATTTTGCTAAAGATAAGGCAAACAATCATGTGGTATTATGGTTAAAGATGCAGCCAGGGAGATTAGTTGGCTTTGATAATTAAGGTTTGCAGGATGTAACGGATAGCCGCCATAAAAATCATACAAATTTACGTTCCACTGGCAAGACATTTATTTCATCTACCTTCGGAAACATTTAAAAATAATTTTGCAAGAATGCGTATAGGAATTGTTTGTTACCCCACGTTCGGCGGCAGCGGCGTACTTGCCACAGAACTCGGTAAAGCGCTGGCCGACAAGAATCACCAGGTTCATTTTATTACCTACCAGCAACCAGTCCGGCTGAGTGAATTCAATGCCAATATTTTTTATCATGAAGTTCGGGTGCCTACTTATCCGCTGTTTGATTACCCGCCCTATGAAACTGCACTGGCCAGCACCATGGTAGACGTTATTGCCAACAACAACCTTGACCTGCTGCATGTACACTATGCGATACCACACGCTTCCGCGGCGTATATGGCTAAACAAATTTTACTAAAGCAGGGCAAACGCATCCCGGTAATTACCACCCTGCATGGTACAGACATCACGCTGGTGGGCAAAGACAAAACCTATGCCCCGGTGGTTACGTTTTCTATCAATGAAAGCGATGCCATTACCGCGGTGTCGCATAACCTGCGCGATGAAACCTACCGTTCCTTTAAAATTGAAAAGGAAATAGAAGTCATCCATAATTTTGTAGATGTAAAGCGTTTCAATAAAAAACCAATTGACGCCTTCAGACGGGTAATTGCACCGGCTGGCGAAAGGATTTTACTGCACGCATCTAATTTCAGGAAAATAAAAAGGGTACAGGATGTGGTAAAAATATTTGCAAAAGTAAATGCAGTCATCCCAAGTAAATTAATGTTTGTGGGCGATGGTCCGGAAAGGCCTATGGCGGAAAGCCTCAGCCGTGACCTGGGTGTATTTGGCGACATTCGTTTTGTGGGTAAACAGGAGCAAATGGAAGAGATACTGGCCGTGGGCGATCTTTTTCTGCTGACTTCCGATTATGAAAGCTTTGGCCTGGCCGCGCTGGAAGCAATGGCAGCCGGTGTACCCGTTATCAGCACAAACGCGGGCGGTCTGCCGGAAATTAATGTAAACGGGGTAACTGGTTATTTAAGTGATGTGGGCAATGTGGACGAAATGGCCGAACATGCCTTGCATATTTTGAAAGACGATGCTACGTTAGAAAAATTTAAAGTGCAGGCGGGCAAACATGCGGCCCTGTTCGATATCCATAATATCATTCCCCAATACGAAAAACTGTACAATCGTTTTTGCCAATGCATTTAAGATAGCAGGTTGCTGTTAGCTATTGGCAATTAGTTAATACAATAACATACGTTGCTGGCTGCCGGCAACGAGGAATTAAGGGTGCAATGAAAAATAAATTCGCCTGGCAAAAAATGCACAGTGGTCATGTGCTAATAACTAACGGCTAACAGCTACTTCTTCTCACCGCAGCCATTTCTCCGGATCAAAATTCCTATTTACGTCGTTGGAAATACCCAGTTCAAGTTCGCCGAGGTTATCTTCTTTTTCTGCCACCTTGCCCAATAACTGCCCGGTTTTTACCTGCTGGCCTTTCGTAACATTTACGGACGAGAGATTGCTGTAGGTAGTGAAATATTTACCATGTCTTACAATTACCGCTTGTACATCACCGATATAGGTAATCAGCGCTACTTCACCATCAAATATCACCTTTACCGATCTGCCGGCTTCGGTCTCAAAAGTGAGGAATTTATTATCGGTGCGCAGGTTGGTTCCGGGTATGGTAGAAGGCCCGAATCGCATAGATATTCTGCCAGATTCAATTGGCCATGGCAGGCTTCCCCGGTTCTTCTCAAAATTATCAGATAATTTTTTTGCTGCCGGATCTGCGTCAAAAGTAAATAGCTTCTCAGCTGCCTTTGGTGTGATAACAGCCGTTGGATTGTTCTTTGCTGCCGGCGTACTAACTGCCGGGTTATTTTTTGCAGCGGCTGCATTGTTTTTAGCCGTTGTTTCCGCGTTTTTCCTGGCTTCCGCAATGGCCGCAGCCCTTGCCCGGTTAATGGCAATGGTAATGGCATTGGATATCTTCATATCCTGCTTTTTCTTATCCGCAAAATCTTTTAGCAGCTCTTTTTCTCTTGACTTCAGTTTGCTCACCACGTCATCTTTCTCACGCTTTTCGGATTCCAATTTCTCTTTTGCCTTGTCTTCTTCTTTTAACACCAGCGTTTTTTGTACCCTGCTCTGGTTAAGGTTGGTAATTTTACCTTGTATCTGATCCTGGGTGCGGACTATATTATTGGCCTGCTCCTCGCGGTAAGCGCGGTATGATTTTAAATAGGAAACTCTTTTAAGGGCGTCATTAAAACTGCTGGCGGAAAATATGAAATTCAGGAAATCGTAATTGCTGCGGTTTTTATAGGAATAGATCACACTTTTACCGTATTGCAGTTTCAGGGTATCCAGTTCCTTTTTTAATTTGGTAATATCTCTCCAGCCCTGGTTGATATCGCCTTCTATCAAGTCCATCTGTTTGTTGATGACGTTTATCTCTCTTTGCCGCAGCTGCAATTTTTTTTGCACTGCATTTAATTGCGCCATCGATGCTTTCTTATTCCGCTTTGTCTCATCCAGCGAGCGCCTTACATCATCTATTTCTTTCTGTATGGCCGCGCGTTCTTTTTCCAGCTCTGCTTTGCTGGGTTGCTGTGAAAAAGCTATTAAGCCTATGAACAATAAAAGCGCAGACAGGCAGAATTTGTGCATACACGGTTTTAATTCGGTCATGAAAATGGGACGGACGGGCGCTGTTACAACGACAGCTTCAAAAGTATAGTATACAACGTTTACTGGCGCTTAAAATTTTTAGGAATACTGAAGGGATAGCTTAATGTTTCGTTAAAGCTAAATTGCTTAAAATTCATATCTACGTCCAGTTTGCTTTTCTCTGATACAGATATGCGCCGTTCTGTAGCAAACTTTACACCGTTGCTATTCTCATATCCGCCATATGTAAGATCTGCGGTACGGTTGCGAAGCGGGTCTGCATCATCCAGTTTGCTGTGCTGCAATAAAAAATCACCGTTGGTAATGGCCAGCAGGTGTTTAAACAATGGGCCGATGTTCATTAACGTAATCGCCTGATCATTCTTTTTGTAGGACACTACGTTGCTGTCCAGGTAAATCGGGTTGCCCAGCAGCAGATCCTGCAGGGTATGAAAATCAAAAGGAAGGTGGGTAATTTCTTTCAAATAATTTACTGAACGCAACTGCACTACCTTATCTTTTTTATTAAGGACCTTTACGCTGTCTGGTGTTATCAGCACGCGCAATGCTTCATAGCTGAAAATGGTCGCGTTCACTGATATCCAGATGAGACTATCTTTCTGCATGCGTATAAAAACGGTGAGTTCCGGCTGTTCCCCTTCTTTGTCGCGGTAGTTCACTTTTGCTTTTGCAGAAAAAGTTTTGAAATCAACGATGCGGTTGCGGTTTAGTTTATTCATCAGATCATGTATCACCATGATCGAATCCGCATGAGAATTATCAACAATGATGCGCTGCGTGGTGTCCCCTTTTGTTTTGGTAATAGCCGTTTGTATTTTTTTGGCCGATTTGCAACTGTTCGCAAATACTACCACGAGCAACAATCCTATCCTGATAAAATATTTCATTTGTTTTTATTTTCCTGTATGTCCAAATCCACCCTGGTTACGTGCTGTTTCTCCAATTACCGTAACAAGTTCCCAGCCAACCTGTGCTACCGGGCCAACAATCATTTGTGCAATACGGTCGCCCTGCTGAATTGTATGCGGGTCTTTAGAAAGGTTCACGAGTATAATTTTTATTTCGCCACGGTAGTCAGCATCAATCGTACCCGGGCTATTAAGACAGGTTAAACCATGCTTAACGGCAAGCCCGCTGCGGGGCCTTATTTGCGCCTCGTATCCTTCGGGCAGCTCAATGAACAAGCCTGTTGGAACCAGGCAACGTTCCAGCGACTGCAGTGTGATGGGTGTGGTAATTTGGGCCATTAAATCCATTCCGGCAGCACCACTGGTGGCATAAGCAGGCAATGGGTTGGATGACTGGTTGATTATATTAACCTTGATTGACATGGCTGCAAAGTAAAATTAAAAATCTGGTAACGGGCAAATGTGGAAATGGAGGTTTTCTAAACCGGCACATTTATCAAATTTTTGTCAGCAACACATTGGCATAGGCCATCAGCCCTTCTTCCCTGCCGGCAAAACCCATTCTTTCGGTGGTGGTGGCCTTAACAGAAACATCGTCTTTACTGATTGCAAGAATAGTGGCGATGGTGGCCGACATTGCCGGCGAATACTTTTTAATCTTGGGTTCTTCCAGGCAAACACTGCTATCTACATTTACCACCCGGTAGCCTTTTTGTTGTACCAGCACAAAACACTGCTCCAATAAAATTTTACTGTCGATGTTTTTATACGCCGGGTCAGTATTGGGAAAATGCATCCCGATATCTCCCAGGGCCAACGCCCCCAGCAATGCATCACAAATAGCATGCAGCAATACGTCTGCATCGCTGTGCCCGAGCGACCCCTTACTGTGCGGAATTTTAACGCCTCCAATCCATAGATCACGGCCTTCTGCCAGCTGGTGAAAATCTATACCAAATCCTATCCTGTATGACATACATTAATTTTTGTTTCACGCTAAGACAGCAAAGAAAAACAAAGAAAAATAAATAGGCTGAAAAATTCTTTGCGGTAGTGCGTGCCTCGTTGCGTGCAATGAACAAAAAAAAAGCGCTCCCTGGGGAACGCTTTCAACTAAGTATAGAAAAAATTATTTTTCGCTGCCGTTGGTATCGCTGTCCAAATCAAATATAAGGCTGAAACGAAGTGTGCTCGACAAAGGATTTTGGTTAATACCACTGCCGGAAGGAATAATATAAGAAACATTTAAACCAAACACATTGTATTTAAGACCCGCACCAAGCGTAAAATATTTACGGTTTCCTTTTAATTTATCTTCATAAAAATAACCACCACGCAGGGAGAATTGTTCCTGGTAGGTATATTCCATACCACCAGACACCTGGAATTCTTTTAAGGTTTCTGAAAAACCACCGGGCGCACTGAATGAACTAAACCATCCGTTGATAGAACTTTTGGTCCTGTATTTAGACTGTGACGCTGAATCGGTTGAATAATCTCCTGTATATACCGGTGGAGTTGGCACCAGCAATTTATTAATGTCAAGACCCAGCGTAAATTTATTGCTTTCATCAAATACCCAGGTATGTGCTACGCCCAGGCCTAAGTTGGCCGGAATAAAATCCTTTTGTGCGGCATCATTGGTATACCCAATTTTAGAACCCAGGTTACTCAATGTAAGGCCGAGGTTCCAACCTTCACCAACCGTATTTAAGCCCTGGTAGTACAGGGAGATATCACCCGCAACAGCGTTACCAGCCTTGTAGGTTGTACCGGAAGTACCGGCAGCACCGGAAGCCAGGTTGGAATGAATATAACGCAATGCTACACCCAGCCCAAGTTTATCAGATAGCTTACGGCTGTAACCCGCGTCAAAACTGAATTCCCTTGGCCTGAACTGACCCAGATCCTGTCCTGAATTATCAGTAAACTGAATATTACCCAGGCTGAAATAACGCATGGAAGCAGTGATGGCTTCGTTGTCACTTAATTTATAATAACCCGACAAGGTGGCCAGGTAAACATCATTTAATTGTAATTTTCTCAACCAGGGAGTATAAGTAAGCCCTATTCCGCCTTTGCTTTCATTAAAAGGTGTTTTGGCAAGGTTCCAGAAAGGAGCATTTACATCGGGTGCAGTAGCAATACCTACTTCGCCCATACCGCCCGCGCGGGCGTCTGGAGAAATGCGTAAGAAGGGTACTGCAGTGGTAACAACATTAATCTTACCATCGTTCTGTGCCTGTAATGCAGTTGATCCAGAAATGAGTAAAATTGACGCAATTAGTTTTAAGGTCTTATTGCTTTTCATCTAAATTAAATTTACGTATAGGTTTCTTCTATAACTTACTATTTTAATTTGAGCGGCTAAAATACAGATTTTTAGATAAATACGCGTTATTGCCGCACTAGTTTTCCTGATTTTACAGCTGTTTCGCCAGCTGCTGTTGCCGTTAGCTGCACCCTGTAAATGTATACCCCTGCGGCCAGCGGTACACCATTTTCTGCTGTACCATCCCACTCAATATCACTTGAACGGCTTCCGTTGGTATTTATTGTTGCCTTCATTGTTTTCACCAGGCTGCCCACCGACGTAAATATTTGAATGCATGCTTCCAGCTTTTTGCCGGGCCGGTTGTGCTGCAAGCGAAAGTTTACAGCGCCGGCAGAAGGGTTTGGATAACTCAACAAAGAAGTGATGATCATTCCCTCTTTTTTTAATACCCGGAAGCTGATGGTTACCTGGCTGCTATTGTTGGCGGCATCCCACACCTTTATCACAATACTATGGTTGCCTTCTTCCATGTCCGGCAGCTGAAACCGCACCGTGCCCTGCTGGTAAGTATCGGTCGCTCCTTCAAAAAACCGGTTTAATACATACGTCTGGTCAGCGTCACCGTCAACGATGGCGCTGATGTTGTGACCGATAACGCTTCCACCAATATTAATACCCGATGTATCGGACAAATGTAAAAGTAAAACCGGCGCGTTTTTCACCGTATTGCCGTTTACAAACGTTTCATCGTTTATATAAGCTTTAATTACGGGCCCCGTTTTATCACTGCTTACACCCTGCGGGCCGCCTACCAAAAAGCCAGCATAACTGCCGTTGGCATCCAGCTGGCCATTTTCTGCATAATAGCTAACCCGGCCATTGCCTGGCTGGTAATTGATGTCTTTGGGAACAATAAAACTGCAAGTGAATTGTCCGTTTACCACTGTCACGCTTCCTGTAAACATGGGCGTGCTTTGTACCTGGAAATTTTGCTGGTAGCTGTCTGCGTCATTGGCGCGGGTAGTAACAATTTGTGGTTTATCAAAAATGCTGGCGTAAAGGGTGCCGTTGAAACCCGTGACCAGGTTGCCCTGCGCATTATTGACCTGCCCGCCAAATGTGTATTTTTCGAGCGCTTTTAATGTATCCGGCACTGCGGTAACCGGCTGTCCGTTAATGGTGGTAGTCTGTACGCGGTATTTGGGGAAAGCCAGTGTTAACGCAGGATCACCCAATAGTGTAAACTTCCTGTTATTCACAACATCTACCTGCGTTTGATATGTACTATTTTTTGCCTGCCGTACTGCCTCGCCCAGGCTTAAGTAACTGCCATCGGCACGGGGTTGCAACGCTGCTTGCAGGTAATTCCGGTTCATGATGCGGTTACTGAAGGCAAATACCAGGCGGGTGGTGGTCATTAATGCAATGGCGCCCGTTTTTTCGCGCAGCAAAATATTTTCGCCGAGTGATTGAATAGCAGGGTTATCGTACGGCGCAAAGTCGCAGGTGGCGGTAATACACAATGGCAGCCGGTAGGCATTGTCCCAGTTGTCAACAATATCCTGGTCCAGGATGCCTTCTTCTGCCAGCCTGGAAGCGCTGCCGTGCCCGTTGTAATTCCAGATAAGTGCCCCTTTTTGAATGCGATCCAGTATAACGGCATTGAGCTCCGGATAACGACTGCCAAACGGATCGATGCTTTGCGCATAGGCATCCAGGTACAATTTATCCTGAACAAATAAAGGATTGGCGGCGGCCGCTGTTGCAGCGATCGTTTCGGCATCATTGAGGTGCAGGTTTAAATCCTGGTCATCGGCAATAAAAGTTTGCTGGTTCCGCCAGGGACCGAGACTTTTCGGATCGGTATAATTGATTAATTTATCAACATAGGCTTTGGCCTGCGCGGCGGTTTGTGCCGGTATCCTGCCAATACCAATATCCAGCAGGTTGATGACAGTGTTTGAATTGATGTCCTCATGATCATCAAGAAATCCAAAAAAATCATCGGAGGTATAGGTTGACAAAGGATCGAGCGAAGCACTGGTTTCATACCCCGGTACACAATTGCTGTTGTTCTTCAGGCGATCTTTATAATCGTACGATGCGTCGCCAAACAGCAACAGGTATTTTGGACGTGCGCTGCTGTCGGCGCCGGCTTTATCATAATACATCTTTACAAAATCACGGATGGCCGTGGGGTCGGGTGTGCCGGAAGAAAATTCATTGAAAACCTGTTCCGTGGTCACCACGGCAGAACGCAGGTTGTCGTGCTGCTGGTGAAACAATGCGATGCGTTGTGCCTGTTGCAACAGCGGCGGGTAAGTAACTATCAATAGATCCGTAGGGTTGGTATTATGAAGGTCCTGGTTGGCAATTTTGCCCAGTGGCGCCGGTAACAGGAAGTTATTTGAAAAGGCGATGTACTCATGCAACGAAGCGTTGCTGTTGGCGAAAGAAAGCGTATTCCCCGCAACGGTGGCATTCATTTTAACCGGGTCTGCGGCATTGCTGATATCCCATACCTGGGCACCCGCGCCGTTTTGCAGCACGAAGCTGGCCGTAGCGCCAACACCGACACTGTTCCAGTCGCGAAACAGCAACTGTTCCTTACCCGTTAGTTGTAGCTGTCCGCGATAAAAGATTTCGAACCAGTCGAGCCAACCCTGGGCATTGTTTCCACCGGGCGTAAAAGTATAGCTCAGTGAAAGCGATGGAGCAGGAGTAAAATTGGCGGTTGATTCCGCTCTTTTGCCAAACAGGTCAAGGTTGGTGTTGCCCACCGCGCCAATATCTTGTTGCAGCACCGGCGCCCCATTGATGGCCACTGTAAACCGGCTGCTGCCGATCACAGAACGCGCAGCGCAGGCCGAAACAAGGGTAGCTGGCTGTCCGGCAACAATAGGCGCAGGCAAAGGAAGTATAAATGATTTGCTGCGGCCTGGCAATGCCGCCAGCTCCTCCCCAAACCAGTCTTTTCCGCTGCTGAGCAGGTTCACTGCTTCCAATTCATGAAACAAGCGGCCAGAAAAACTGGTGATGGTGGTTGCAGGCACCGGTGTACTGGCCTGCAGTTGCACGCGCTTACCAGCACCGCCAATACCAATAAAATAATATGCTTTATTGCTAAAGCGGTTTTTATGGTGTCTAAACCGCTGGTTCACAGAATCTTTTGTCCAGCTATCCGGGCCGGCTGCATAGAATAGCAGGTAGTCGTTCCCATTTAAAATGCCGTCTCCCCCATCTTCTATTTGCACGGCGTTTTCTTGCAGGTCGTCTGTAGCTAGTCCGTTGCAGGCTTCAGGCAGCATAGCGCCGCCGTTTCCATACAGGCGAATGCTGGCCGAGGCGAGGTTGCCTGTGTTGATGCCCAGTTTATTTAGTAGCGGAATATCTATTTTATATACGCCTGGGTCGCTGACTGCTATTTTATACCAGTTGCCCGACGCAAATACCGATGCATTTTTGTAGGTGCGCTGCCCGCTTAGCGCAGGCACGATCAACAATGTGAGCAGGAGCATTAAACAACCGGTCCTCATAATTACAGCATTGGCTTTACTTATTACCAACGCTGTTCAGGAGCGGGTATTATGCCCGCTATTAATAATTATCTGTGAACGGGGCAAGCTTACCTCGCCAGGCAAAGGCGTACCGCATTATAATATATATACCTGCATAATATATATACCTGCCTGGTTGGTGTCATCCCCTGCGCGTGCGTGTTAAAAAAGGCATGGACCTAAGCCGCTGGGTAGCCCGGCCCATGTTTTGCTTGCTAGCAATGGCTGGTGGTAATGGGTTAAAAAATTGACACGGGAACAATCGTCCACCGCGTTGTTTTTAACGTATTTATACGAACCCGATACCTGAAAGCTACTTATATTCGCAGTTGAGGGGTAAACCTTTACCGTCAAATACAATATAAGTTTCAACATCCCGTTATTTTATTCTAAAACCGGCTTCAAAATGGCTATTAAAATGAACTGGAAGACTTTACTGATTATCCTATCCTGCGCTGCGAGCGTTGCTTCTTGTAAACCCAAGAACAAAAGTGGAAAATCCGATGTAACTGGCTGGAACTACAATGATAAAAACATGGGTGGTTACCAGGTATCAAAGGAAAAAGAAGAGAAAACCGGCCCCGGTCTTGTGT
>JBDSEV010000074.1:0-4953 GCA_039919885.1 Chitinophagaceae bacterium | reverse complement strand
TCTTTACTTTGCTGCGGCACCAAAATGGCAGGCGCTTCTTCAAATACGGTTCCATCTTCATAGGAAATAGTCACGCCAACCTCCAGGGTATGTTCTGAAGTGCCTTTGTACGTTCCTTTTACGGGCGAAACATCGCTGAAACTTCGGCCCGTTGCCAGTCGTACGTGCAGATCATTCACCATGCAATTATTGGTAGGGTCAAGTCCCAGCCAGCCATAAAAAGGAATATACGCTTCCACCCAGGCATGCGTGGCGCCTTCCCCGCGCAAGCCGGTCTTATTCGGACAAACATAACCGCTCACGTAACGCGCGGGAATATCAATCATGTGCAGCATCACCAGCAGAACATGCGCAAAATCCTGGCAAACGCCGGCTTTTAGTTTCCACACCTCATCAATGGTGGTTTCCACATCTGTTACGGCGCTGTCGTAAGAAAAATTTTTAAAGATGTATTCATTCAACTGCGTGGCCGCGGCGAGCGGCGTTCCGCTCCTGCTGTTAATAATGACAGGAAGGTTGCGTAATTCGTCGATGGCTTCAAAACGTTCTTGTTTTATAAAATCGATATAGGGATAGGTATATCGAATCTCCTGCATATTTTGCCACTGCTTCTCTTTGGGACTTGTATCCGGTGGCATCGTTTTCTCGTGCACCGCCACATCTATTTTTGAATCAATCACGAGTTCTTTGTGCGGCTCAGCATAAGTGAAGGCGCCAATGGTGTTACCATAATAATCTTTGAAAAGTTCTACATGGGGATCGCCGGTGATGATCAAATCCTGTTTGGTCACATCCTGGTTTTCATCCTGCAACGGAAAGAGTGTTACCTGGTTGGCGCTGTCTCGCACGGGCTGTTCATAGCTGTAGCGGGTAATGTGTCGAATATTAAAGCGGGGCATGTAAACAATTTAGTGGGTGTTGGTTCGGAAAAACATCAGGTATAGGCGAAATAATTTTGGTTGAGCGTTACCCCAATTTCATTTAAATCGGTTTTTACTTCGGCCAGGTATTCGTGCAGGCCCTGTTGCAATATGCTTTCGGTAGTAGAATAGTTGATTTTGCTTTTTAGTTTGCCAATCAGGAATTCAATTTTCTGATAACTGTCTGCATTGCGGTCGCTTTTCAGGCGCATAAAATACCGCATCAGCTGGTTAATTGAATACAGCACGGAACGCGGAAAATCGCGGTTCAGCACAATCAGCTCCACTACGTGCTTTGCCTCAAAACCACTGCGGTAGGTTTTCAGGTATAATTCATACCCGGAAATAGACATCAGCAGGTATTTCCAGTAGGTGGTATCGGCGCTGGTAATCTCGTAATTAACGTCGCTGAATTTTACATCCAGAATATCGGCTGATTGGGTGGCCCGTTCAATAAACTTACCCAGGTTAATAAAAGCATATCCTTCACCGCGGCTCATGGTAATGTCTATGGTGCCATAGTACAACAGTCCCTGCCGTATTAAAATATCAAGCGTACTAATCGGGTCTTCGCGGTTCAGCCAGCCAATCATTTGCTCATCCCGTACGGTATGGTAAAAATCGTTGAGGCACTGCCATAACTCCTTTGTAATATGGTCCTGCACACTTCGGGCATTTTCCCTCGCCTTGGTAACGATACTCAATACAGAATTGGGATTCTCTTTATTGGTCACCATAAATTGCAGTACCGTCCTGGAATCGTTTCCAATGACATCGTATTGCTCATCTTCCAGGTAGGTAAATATTTCCAGTACCGGTGCCCATGAAAACTCATTGAGATCATCCTGCGACGATGCATAATTGATTTTTAGCATGCGCAAAATGCCGTCGGCACGTTCCATGTACCTGCTCATCCAGTATAAACTATCTGCAACCCTGCTTAACATCTGTTTAATTGTATTTTATAATAAGAAGGTATATGGTTAAGGGTTTATGGTTGGAGGTTTTTTTGCCGCAAATCCGCTGCGAAGGACGCCCGCTACCTCCCTCCCGATACCCTAAACTCTACCCCTTGTTCCTTAAACCTTAAACCCTACACCTCATACCTTTTCCTACGTCGCTAATACCCAGGTGTCTTTACTCCCCCCGCCCTGCGATGAATTAACGACCAGCGATCCCTCGCGCAGCGCCACCCTTGTTAAACCGCCCGGAACAATTTCTATTCCGCCCGGCCCGCAAAGTGCATATGGCCGGAGATCAATTCGCCGGGGTTGTAATTTTCCGTTCATATAGCAGGGTGCCGACGACAAACTGATAATCGGCTGCGCAATAAACTGCCGCGGATCTTTTAAGACTTCAATTTTATAGGCGGCTATCTCCTCATCGGTAGCTGCGTGTCCCATCAGCATGCCATATCCGCCGCTGCCGTTGGTTTTTTTGATAACCATATTACTGATATCACTAAATACCTGTTTCAGGTGATCTTTGTTTTCCAGCTGAAAGGTGGGCACATTTTTCAGCAGCGGTTCTTCATTGAGGTAATATTTGATCATATCGGGCACAAAAGTATAAATGGCTTTATCGTCTGCCACCCCATTGCCCACAGCGTTTACAATGGCAACATTTCCTTTCCGGTATGCACTCATGATACCGGCAACGCCAAGCGCGCTTTCGGAATTAAACACCAGCGGGTCAAGATATTCATCATCTACTCTCCTGTAAATAACATCTACCTGCTGCAAACCCGTGGTGGTCTTCATGTATACCCGGTGATTGTCTACCACCAGGTCGCGGCCTTCCACCAATTCAACGCCCATTAGCCGGGAGAGCGTTGTATGTTCAAAATACGCCGAATTATAAATGCCCGGGGTAAGTACGACAATGGTTGGATTGGGTATTTGCCGCGGCGACAAAGAAACCAGGTTCTTGTGCAGGATGGTAGGATATTCCATTACCGGCCGCACATTATTTTTGGGAATCAGGTCCGGGAAAATGCGCTTTGTAATTTCCCGGTTTTCCAGCATGTAGCTAACGCCACTGGGGGTACGAAGGTTATCCTCCAGGATGTAAAAACTGCCGTCGCTGTTGCGTATTAAATCGATTCCGGCAATATGCACATAAATATCGTACGGTACTGGAAAATTATGCATTTCACGCAGGTAATGCGGACAGCTGTAAATCATGTCAATCGGCACAATTCCGTCTTTAATGATGAACTGCTCGTGGTACACATCTTTAAGAAAGAGGTTCAGGGCTTTCAGGCGTTGTTTAATGCCCGCTTCAATAAAACTCCATTCTGCAGCGGTGATGATGCGCGGTATAATATCGAAAGGAAATATTTTTTCGATGCCCTCGCCGCTGCTGTAAACGGTAAAAGTAATTCCCTGGCTCATGAATAGCCTTTTCGCCTGCTCCTCTTTTTTATTAAGTTCGTCTATGCTGAGTTGCTGGAGAAAATCCAGTGCTCCCTTATACTGTTCACGAACGGTACCGTCGCTGTACATTTCGTCCCAGGTACGGGCGTCCACAAAATAACTATTGATTAGGTCGCTGGCTTGCATGGCTGTTGGTTTGAAAGAGTTAATGCTACATGCAATCGTTGATGTGTTCCTTTTCAAATATAAGGATTCAAGTCATAAGACGAACATGACCGGCGGCTAATTTTGGGCTTTGGGGCTACTTTTGCAACCGCTGCGAACCGCCGCAAACCAGTTTCATTATCTTTAGGGCATGAAGCGAATTGCGATGATACCGGCGCGTTATGCCGCCACGCGTTTTCCCGCCAAACTTATGCAGTTACTGGGCGGTAAGCCAGTTATACGGCATACGTATGACAATACCAGGGCCACTGGATTATTTGATGAAGTATGGGTAGTTACGGATAGCGATATTATTTACCAGGAGATTACTTTAAATGGGGGCAACGCAGTGATGAGCCGGCAGCCGCATGAAAGCGGCAGCGATCGCATTGCTGAAGCGGTGGCAGGTATGGACGTTGATATTATTGTAAACGTACAGGGCGACGAACCCTTTGTAAAAAAACAGCCGCTACAGCAATTGTTAGCCGTTTTTAACGGCGAAGCGGGCAGTACGGTACAGGTGGCGTCCCTGATGCAGGTGTTAACAGAGAAAAAATTTATTGAAGACCCCAACTATGTAAAAGTGGCGGTAGACCTTACCATGAATGCACTGATGTTTTCAAGAAGTGTGCTGCCCTATCCGCGCGCAGCTGCACCCATTGTTTATTACGAACACATCGGCGTTTATGCTTTCCGGAAAGCGTCCCTGATGGCTTTTACCAGCTGGCCGGTTACGCCGCTGGAAGCAGCAGAAAAAATAGAATGCCTGCGCTACCTGGAACATGGGGTGGGCTTAAAAATGGTGATCACTGATTATATGGGTGTTGAAATTGACACGCCGGAGGATTTGGAAAGGGCGGAAAAGTTATTGTCTCCGTAATAACCCCTGCGTGGATGTTTCACGCAAAGCGCGCGGAGAAGGCGCGCAAAGGTTTTTTTGCTGTGCCTGTGCCTCGCTTTACCGCTGCGCGAAACCCTATCGCAGAAATTCCACGCAAAGCGCGCAAAGAAGCCGCGCAAATGTTTCTCACTGTGTCCGCTGCCCCGCTTTACCGCTGCGCGAAGCCCTATCGCAGAAATTCCACGCAAAGCGCGCAAAGAAGCCGCGCAGACGTTTTTCGCTGTGCCCGCTGCCCCGCTTTACCGCTGCGCGAAACCCGATCGTAGAATATTCCAGGCAAAGCGCGCAAAGAAGCCGCGCAGACGTTTTTCGTTGTGCCCGCTGCCTCGCTTACCGCTGCGCGAAACCCGATCGTAGAATATTCCCGCAAAGCGCGCAAACAAGCCGCGCAAACGTTTTTCGCTGTGTCCGCTGCCCCGCTCTACCGCTGCGCGAAACCCAAGCTACCGGCATTTTCCATCCATTTATCGAAACAAATACACCAATACCCGAATTCATTTCATTCTCCCTTACCCGTATTGCATCTTTGTATCAGCAAGAACGAAATATCCAA
>JBDSEV010000063.1:0-121095 GCA_039919885.1 Chitinophagaceae bacterium | reverse complement strand
TGGCAGCCTGGTCCCCCTGCTGTGCGCCATTTTCCTGTATCCCCTTGTCGCTATATCCCGCCTGGTTGATGCCTTTGCTGCCCCCTTTTACCGTACCATCCCATCCTTTCCTGGCAGCGTCGTCTGTTTGCTGCGCGCCATTTTCATGTATTCCCTTGTCGCTATATCCTGCCTCGTTGATGCCTTTGCTGCCCCCTTTTACCGTACCGTCCCATCCTTTCCTGGCAGCCTGGTCCGACTGTTGCGCGCCATTTTCCTGTATCCCCTTGTCGCTATAGCCTGCCTCGTTGATGCCTTTGCCACTTCCTTTTACGGAGCCATCCCAACCTTTCCTGGCAGCCTGGTCTGTTTGCTGAGCGCCATTTTCCTGTATCCCTTTGTTGCTATAGCCTGCCTCGTTGATGCCTTTGCCACTTCCTTTTACGGAGCCATCCCAACCTTTCCTGGCACTGGCTTCGCTGCGTTTGATGCCTTTTTCAGTGATCCCTTTCGCGGCTTTGTCGTTTTTTAAACTTTCCGGATTCATCCAGTTCACCTGCGCAACATTGTACGCAGTATACGGTGAAATAACACCCGTGGCGCCAGTTTGCAACTGCATGGTTTGCGCAACAAACACATCGTGTTCTTTTCCGTCGCCACCAATAACCCGCATCCCTGCATCTTTAGCGAGGGGGTTTTCGCTTCCCCCGCCACTCGGCTCATAGAGTGGATTGCCGTTGATACTTTGCTGTTCGCCATGGGTTGGAATATCATTGTCCTTTCCTGATTCGTTGTTTAGCCGCATCCGTCTGCCGGTGGCCAGGCCCCTGTCCGCATCCCGTGGTGAAACAACTTCGTAGGTATCTTCCTCCTGGTTAATCCTTATTATCAGTGGCTGGTACTGGCGCTTAGCGGTCGGCTGGCCACTTGCCGCATCGGGCGGAACAAGTTTTTCGACATTGTTTCCCTCCCAGGCCTTCCTAATCATTAACGGACTGTATTGGCGGCCAGCAGTATTGCCGCTGGTGGTGTTATCATTAATACCATCTCCATCTATATCACCAGTAAACAGCGTACTGCGGCGGCCCGAAGCCAACCCGCTGCCGGCATCCCTGCTGGAAACTATTTGCGCATAGAATTTGCCGTCAATGGCAATTATTTTATTTGCATCAATTTCAAAGTCAGTATCTGCTACACGGTAAGGTTTGTGCATGCGTTTACCCGTAGGCAACCCGGACACAGCATCCCTTTTGCCTGTGGCCATGCCGCTGCCTGCTTCCCTGGCACCAGTCACTTCCACATACGTTTTATCGCCTTCCGTAATAATGAAGTTTTCTTTTGTGCTGCCGCAACTGCCGCCCGTTATATCCAATGTGCGGTACATCGGCTCATTATTTCCCTGCACGGTTACATCCATTTTATCGGTACCGGCTTCTGCTGAGTAATTACCCGGTGCAATATTGCTGAATGCAAAACTGCCGTCTTTGTTGGTGCGCGCAGACAGTGCTGACCCTGCTTCGCCGGTTTTTTTTAATCGAACATCAATTCCGGGTACTGGGTCTCCGGGCATAGCATTGCTGCCGCATTGGCTGATGGCGGCCCCCTGTGCTGTCTGGTATACGAAACCTGTGAGGTAATTATCCACCGATTGCAACCTGGTATTTGCCACGCCGGTAACAGCAGCCCCCAATTCGATTTTTTCAGGTGAGAAAAATAGAGAATCCCGCTCAGGATTATCGTTTGTATCGCCGGCATCCGGGTTACGCACCCGGTCGTTTTTGATATTGCTTTTAGTTTTTATCTTTTGATCCATTTTTCCCGCAACCGGGTTACCAGTGTCAACCATTGCTGCACTGCTGCCCTTTCTGCCCGGGTTGCCGATGGTAAATTGCAAACCCGCAGACGCCTGGATAAATTCGTTTGCGGCAGTATAATATTTAGGAGCGCTGCCTTTTTCCCTGTCGAAATTATAATTAACCTGATCTGTTTGTGTAGCAAAATAGCCTGCGGCGAGTTGCAGGCCCACATAGTGCGAAATGGCCAGCTTAACGCCTGCACCTGCACTATATGCCAGTCCGTTTTTGTGCTCACCAGCCTGGTTACTATATACGTTGTTTACAATATTACCTTCTTTGTACAACACACTATATTGCGATGGTTCATTTAATCCGTAACCAGCTTTTGCCCATACCTGCATGGCAAGTTTATCGGAACCAAACGAAGCAACCGGCCCCAGCAAAATGTGCATACTTTTAAATGAAGCCGAATTGAAAGTAAGTTGCGATGATGAAAAGCGATACCGTTCTGCTATGGCTTGCCCAATTTCTTTGTAGCGGTTGTCTGTGGAAATGGAATTGATATACCCTATATATGCGCCAAGTCCCACCCGTACCGACTTGCTACCAAATGAATAATCCAGGTGATTACCAAAATGAACGGCTTTACCGTCATGGGTATCGTTGAGGTCATTGCTCTTTAACGGCAGTGATATACCGGCCTGCAAAGATGTTTGAAAAGAAGGCTGGGCAGAAAGGACACAGGCATACAGTATGCCGGTACATAACAAGCTTGGCTTTTTCATGTTGGGTCTTTGGGTTAAGGTGAATATTGGGAGGTACGGTATACCTAAACGCCAAAAACCAAATATTATTGAAGAGGCCTGTAATGGAGGCTGAACCTGCCAGAATTATTGAGTAGGGCATCAGCGCGTCTGACAACGTGGACGGAAAGATTTTTTCTTTCAGCGTTAATTAAATGAACGCCGGCTTTTTATATTAATCACATGATAGCGGGCTACGCAAAAAATCATGTTTTCAGATTTCCTTTTTGGTAATACAATACCGACGTTAACTACGGATCATTTGCGGCCCTGTTATAGCTCAATGGTATTATCGTTATCCCAGTTGGCTTTTACCTTGAGTTTTTGCTTGATGGCCTGTACTTTTTCGGGCTGGCGGCGGGTGCCAAAAAATTCCCCGGCGTCCCAGGTGCCGTTGCCATTCGCATCAAAAAGAATCCGCAATTCATATTCACCCGGCCTAAAGCGCTTTATCTGGAAATCTTTTGATACCAGCCTGGCAGAATCTTTAACGGCACCCGTCTGCAGAATCTGCAATACCGGCTTTTTTGCGAGATCCAGGTTATTAAAGCGAATGGTTACATTGCCGTAGTCGGACTCTTTGAAAGTTTTGAACGTAAGCGTATCGTTCCTGGGAATTTTACGACTACTGGAATCTTCTGCAAATTCCCGGTCTACCACCAGGTGAAAGGTGGTATTCTCCGGCCAGTTATACGACAAGATCAGTCTTTTATTACTGCTGTCTTTTACAAAACTGTAATTGGTAAGCGGCTTATAGGACTCGTCTGTAAACTGCACTTTGGCCGAATCGAATTTTTTTAAAGGGTCGGGGAAAATCAGTTCCAGCTTGCCGAGTAAATCCTGCTGGCCGTTTTCAAGATTCATTGCAAATTTCAACCGTTTGTCTTTTTCCTTTTCCTTGTCTGATTTGCTGGCGGCTGCTTTGGGCGCTGTACTGGTAAAAGGCTTGCTGGTATCTTTCTCCAGGTAAGCATACAGCATTGCCGGGGGATTAACTGCAGCAATATTGACAGGCTGGTCTGCAAAAGCAAAAACCTGCCTTTTGGAAATGTATTTTTTTTGACCGCCTTCGTCTTTCAGGGCGTATAAATAAAATTTACCTGCCGGCAGGTGCCGGAAATGAAATCTTCCCAGGCTGTCCAGCCTGGCGATAAACCGCGGTCGCTCCTTAATAAGCGCGGAATCTTCCCCGTTACGGTGCAACATTACAATCAGCGTGCTGTCTGCAAGGCCGGTTTCCGCCATCTCCACGCGGCCGGTCAGTTCAAGGCTGTCAATATGATCTCCCGTTGAAAAAACATAAGTAAAGTTCTTCAGTATATTTCCTTCATTAACGTCCCTGATGGCATCGCCAAAATTATAAGAATAAGTAGTGTTGGCTTCAAGGGTATCTTTTATTTTTACCGTTACCGTTCTTAATTTAGACTCCACTATCGGCTCCAGCTTAGGCACCGGAGATACAATAAGGTTATCGTGTATGTTGGCCACTTGCACAAATTCATTAAAAGAAAAAGTTACCCGTTTGGCGTTAAAATTTTCTGATGAGTCTTTGGGAGTCACCGCCACCAGTTTGGGTGCAATTGAATCCCTTGGCCCGCCGGATGGTGCAATAGGGTTGGCGCATCCGCCGCTGGTTGCAGCTATAACAATGCACATCACTAGCAGCGCCAGGAAAGAGGTAAAAATTGTGCGGTTCATACAGTTGCAAACATAAGATGTTTAGGGTACCCGGTTGCTGCGGCATTGCTAATAATGCTATAAAATTAACCAGCACCTGGCAGGTATTGGTAACAGTGCTTTACTTCAATACACCCGCTTCCGCGCATTTTTCAACCGCCAATTAAGCACTGGCTGTGGTTGATTACACGGCAGGTTCTTCCTCTTCCGGCGGATGCAGCACCACTGCCAGGCTATTGGATTTTACAAAATTGCACCATTCGCAATCCGGTTTACCACAACCAATTTTGAATGCTTTGTCCTGTATTTTCTGCCAGGTGTTTATAATTTGTTGTGTAACGGTGGCAATATCCGCATCTGTAATTTGCACGAGCGCGGTTTTATATTCATCGTTCACGGGTTCTATAAAGTCAAATTCTGTACTCACCACCTGCCAGTCGTTGGTTTTATCGTTGTCCAGCAAAATTTTGTAGAACACCGCCTGCCGCCAGTAATCTCCTCCGTGCGGTAGTGCTTCGCCGGGCGGCGCCAGTTTCTTTTTTGCATTGGCATACTTACCGGTTTTGTAATCCACTACGTTCACCTGCCTGCCGTTGAACTCCAATTTATCCAGCTTGCCATTGATGGGTATTTGCTGCACGGTTACATTGCGGACTGCTTTCTCCGCTATCACCACTTTGTTCCATCTGTTGATATGGTAATTGTAATAGGCGGGCAATATTTTTTCACCGTAGTCTGTTTTTAACTGGAATGCTTCCGGGGTGAACGCTTCCCGGTTATTCTTCATGTGCCAGTTAAAATCTTCTACCAGTTCCCTGGCGGTTGGAAAAACGTTGTCGTTGGCACGCATTTTTACAAACAGCCTTTCTATCGCCCAATGAACCGCACTGCCAAATGCCATGCTCTCATTTTTGGCAGCTGGCACGCGGATCAGGTTCTGGTAATAAAACTTGAGCGGGCAATCCAGGAAGTTATTGAGGTGCGTGACACTGAGTGTATACCTTTTCAACAGCTGGTCAATGTATTCATCTTCCACCACTTCAATTTCCGGCCTGGCTTTAATTTTAAACTGCGATAAAAGATAATCTGCCAGCAACACATCCGGCACTTGTTTATGCGTAATGGATAAATTGCTTCCTTCCAGCAGCTCCGTAATAAAAGTACTTTTTGTTTGTTCCTTATCCTTATCATCTTTAAGGGGATAAGAAACATGCAGGTGTGTTTTTGCCCGGGTAACGGCCACATAAAACAACCGCCTGCTTTCTTCCAGGTCGGTGGCAGTCCGGTGTATGCTAACCAGGTTATCAGGCAATTTAAAAGTATACTTACCGGAATTGTTGCTATCGTCCCAAATATGTTGGGTACAGCCGATTACAAAAACTTGCGCATATTCAGACCCCTTGGCGCCATGCGCAGTAACCATGTTTACCCCTTCGTCGTTGGCGGTTAATTTATAAAGGGGTATTGGCAGGCGGTTTCTTTTCATGGTTTCCATGTTACTCAGCCATTCATCCAGCGACAGTTCAGGATTGCGTTTATTTTCCTCTTTCAGGTAATTAAAAAACGCGTTGAGCACCTGCATGTACCATGGCTTTTCTTCACTGTGCATAATATAAGAAAGCACACCTGCTTTCTGTATCACCTGCTCCAGTAACTGTTGCAGGGTGGTATTGCCGGACGTTTTCAATAAATCTTCGAGCATGTCGCTAACTTCTTTCAGCGACTGGCCATTGGGCTGGTTGAATAAATCTGCCTTGGGTATTGCGGCCTCGGCCATGAGACGCCGCAAAGAAAAAGTGTCTTCTTTACTAACGCGGTTCTTTGCTGCTACTGTCATACTTAATTTGGCAATGTTCAGCGGCGCTATGGAAAAGAAGTCACTGTGAAGCAGTTGAAACAATATGTCGTCTGCACTATAGGGGATGTATTTTTCTTTGTTTATCCAGGTGAGTAGGTAAACGATATTTTGGATAAAGGGCAATTGCAGTAAATCGATCTTTCTTTTGGTATTAACGGCAATCTTTTTCTCTTCCAGTATAGAAATAATGGTAGCCACCTGTGCATGGTTACGGTAGATAACCCCGATTTCTTTTCCGCTTATGCCCTGGTTAACCAACGCTTCTATCTGCATGGCGATGTCAATTGCTTCCTGTGCAGGGTTGGCATATTCAGCAATGACCGGTTCAATGAAAATACCCAGCAGGTTTTGATTGGAAGCGCGGAGCGGCTTATCGTTTCCGGGCTGTACAGTACGCAGGCTGTTGTGCGCTATTACCCGGTGCGCTGCGGTTAAAATATTTTGCGAAGAACGATAGTTATTTACCAGGTCAATCTTAGTCAGGCTAGCGGCATATTTGGTTTCAACTTCTATAATATTCTCCACGTTGGCATCCTGGAATGAAAATATACTTTGATCGGCATCGCCAACCACAAACAAATTAGGTGTTTCCCAATAGCCGGTGAGGTGTTGCAGCAATAAATTCTGTGAGCGACTGGTGTCTTGAAATTCATCCACCAGGAAATACAGGAAGCGTTCCTGGTAATCCAGCAGCATGTTTTTATTCTTATTGAAAGCGTCCAGTACCCACAGTATCATGTCATCAAAATTATATCGGCCCAGGCCGGCCATCATTTCATTGTAACGCGGGTAGAGGTTAACAGCTGCACGCAGCATTTCCATCCTGTCTGTTTCATCGTTAATAGCGGCGGGCTTAGGATCGCCGGCGTTGAATTGCTTGTATTTTCTTTTATAAAAAAACCCTTCTTTGGACGGAAGGCTGCTAAGGTACAAATCAATGCGGCTGTTAAGGTAGGTTGGATCCCAGGCTTCCTTTTTCATCAGGCTGTACAAAGAACGCAACCGGTCTTTTTCATAGTACACGTCTCCACGGAATCGCTTCAGCGGATTGTCTTTGCCGATACTGTCAATCAATTTATAAAAAAGATCAATTTCTTCCAGGTCGCCGATGGGCGCAAGGTTTAATTTACCAAAATAGGTAAGGTTGTCCTGGATGACTTCATTGCAGAAAGAATGAAATGTATGGATGCGAACATTGTAAGCCGCGCTACCAATTATTTTAAGCAGGCGGTTGCGCATTTCAATGGCACCATTGTCTGTATAAGTTAAACAAAGAATATTGTTGGGGTTGGTATCGGTCTGCTCCAGGATGCTGCCGATGCGCAAGGCCAGTATTTGTGTTTTACCAGTACCAGGACCTGCGTTTACCATCACCGGACCTTCAATTGTTTCTACGGCCTTTTGCTGCTGGTTGTTCAGTTTTTTGTATTCATTTGCATACCTGTCTGCCAGTTTATTTTTTATGTCCTGCATATTCCAAAGATAAGTATTGGACCGCTTAACCGGTCTATGTCCTATAAGTGGAAATATCTATTCATTGATACTGAGTACCTTGCACGACAAATACAAAATACAGGATGTAAATAGGAAGCTTTCCTCATTTGGGAATAATTATATGAAATCTGCGTTATAGGGGTAGAAAATCCAGATTTATGAAAAACCGCGCTGCGTTTAAAATCTTCATACTTGAAGATGATGTTTGGTATGGCTCTATGCTGCAACATTATCTTTCTTTAAACCCTGATTATGAAGTACGGCGATTTGAAAACTCCGCTTCATTTTTTGGAGCCCTGCACGAAAATCCACAGGTAGTGACCCTTGATTATTCCATGCCGGATTGTGATGGCAGTGAAGCACTGAAAAAGATCAAGGAACACAATAACAATACGCATGTAGTCATCATCTCCGGGCAGGAAGATGTAGCCACTGCCATCAACCTGCTGAAAAATGGTGCCTTTGATTATATTGTAAAAGACGATGATACCAAAGATCGTTTATGGAATACCATTCAGCATTTGCAGGAATTAAACGGGTTGAAGCAGGAAGTAGAACAACTAAGAAAAGAGGTTGGTCGTAAGTATGATTTTTCAAAAACAATGATTGGTAACAGCGACAGCATGCAGAAAGTCTTCAGCATGATTGAGAAAGCGGTGCAAACAAATATCAGCGTATCTGTATATGGAGAAACCGGTTCCGGAAAAGAAATGGTGGCCAAAGCCATTCATTATAATTCTGACCGGCAAAAAAAACCGTTTGTTGCGGTAAACGTAACTGCCATTCCGAAAGATCTTATTGAGAGTGAATTGTTCGGCCATGAGAAAGGCGCTTTTACCGGGGCAGTCACGCGCCGCATCGGCAAATTTGAAGAAGCGGATGGCGGAACCCTATTCCTGGATGAAATTGGCGAAATGGATATTAACCTGCAGACAAAATTATTGCGGGTACTGCAGGAGAAAGAGATTACGCGTGTAGGCGACAACCAGGTGATTCCTGTGAATGCGCGTATTATAACAGCGACGCATAAAAACCTGCTGGAATCGGTGGAGGCAAAAACTTTTCGGGAGGATTTGTATTACCGTCTGTACGGTTTGCCCATTAACCTTCCCCCGCTGCGGGACAGGAGCGGTGATATACTTATACTGGCAAAACATTTTATTGAACAGTTCTGCACAGAAAATAAAACGGAGAAGAAGACACTGTCCAATGAATCGCAACAAAAATTACTCAATTACCGGTTCCCCGGAAACGTGCGCGAACTAAAATCGATAATGGACCTTGCCGTAGTAATGAGCGATGGACCTACCATTGAACCAGAAAACATTACATTAAATACCACCACCAAAGTGACTGATATTTTTGCCAACGGAAAGACGCTGCGGGAACACAGCAACTTTATTATTCAGCATTATTTAGACAACAATAAAGGCGATGTGCTATTAGTGGCGAGGTTATTAGATATCGGAAAATCGACCATTTACCGCATGATACAGAGCAAAGAACTGATGATAAGCTAGGCCAGGGGAATCTTAAGCAACCACCATGACAACGGACCACGAGTTTCAATTACTGCAGCGCAATTTCTATGAAGAGATACTAAATTTTATTCCTTCGGACATTGCTGTACTGGATACAGACGGGCGCTATCTTTTTCTTAACCCGGTAGCGGTACGCGATCCGGAGATGCGCAATTGGATGATTGGTAAAACAAATGAAGAATTCATCCTGAAAAGCGGAAAAGATACTGCCATTGCGCAGCGCCGGAAAGTATTGTTTGAACAGCTGATGAAAACAAAACAACAGGTGGAATGGGAAGAGGAAATGACCGACAGAAATGGGGTGAAAGAAATATTGCTACGTAAAATGTTTCCGGTTCCTGATGAGCAAGGTACCATCAAGATGGTCATTGGATATGGTATAAATATTACAGAGCGAAAAAAAATTGAAGAACAAGTCACCCGCAGCGAAAAACGCTACCGCGATTTGTTTAACTACAGCCAGGCGCTTATTTGCACCCATGGGTTAAACGGAAAATTAATTACCACTAACCCGGCCATATTGCACGCGTTGCAGTACACCGAAACGGAAATGATTGGCAAAAGCATTCGTGATTTTATTCCGCTGGAACAGCAAAATCTGTTTGAAACAAACTACCTGGATGTAATTAATAAAAATGGGCGGTCACAGGGCGTGTTCAGTGTGTTAAACAAAGCGGGCAAAAAAATATACCTTCTGTACCAAAACTATAAGGTAGAAGAACCCGGGCTGGAACCCTACGTTATCGGTTTTTCGCAGGACATTACCCAGCGCATACTGGCCGAGCAGGAATTAATGCACGCAAAAAAAATAACGGAAGATTCTGCTGCGGCGAAAAATACTTTCCTGGCAAACATGAGCCATGAAATACGTACACCCATGAACGGCATACTTGGTATTGCCGCCCTCATGGCAAAAACAGTGCTGGATAAGGAACAACAAAATTACCTGGGAATTATACAAGACTCCGCTAACAACCTGCTGGCCATCATAAACGATATCCTTGACCTTGAAAAAATAAATGCGGGTAAACTGCAGTTTGAGGAAATACCGTTTAATGTTGCCGATAAGGTAAATACGATTATTCATTCATTCGGCTTTAAAGCCGAAGAAAAAGGGATTCGGCTAACCCATAAAAACCTGTTGCCGCGACGCCTGCAGGTAACGGGCGATCCGTACCGCCTGGTGCAAATACTCAATAATTTACTCAGCAACGCTGTCAAATTCACAGAACGGGGTAGCGTAACCCTGCAAACCCATATTAAGTTTGATAAGGAGGACTGGATGGCGGTGGAATTTATCGTAGACGATACCGGCATTGGTATACCAGCGGATAAACTAAAAGCCATTTTTACTCCGTTTGAACAGGCCAGCACTAATACTACAAGGAAATATGGTGGTACCGGGCTCGGCCTTTCTATTTGCAAACACCTCATAGAAATGCAGGGTGGAGAATTATGGGTGGAAAGCCGGATTAATACGGGCACCAGTTTTCGTTTTATCCTGCCATACAAAAAATACGAGCCTGCACTACAGGAAAAAATCATTCCCGCGGTAACGGATTATACCACTTTGGGTAATCGCCGTGTGCTGGTAGCAGAAGACGTGGAACTCAACCAGTTTCTTGCAAAACACATTATGCAGGGATGGGGTTTTACCGTAACCATCGCAGATAATGGCCGCAAAGCGCTAGCTGCCCTGGAAGCAAACGATTTTGACCTTATACTAATGGATATTCAAATGCCGGAAATGGATGGCATCACCGCAACGCAATGTATAAGGAAACTTCCGAACGCAAAAAAAGCGGGCATTCCCATTATTGCGCTGACCGCCAATGCGCTAACAGGCGATAGTGAGACCTATATCAAAGCCGGCATGAATGATTATCTCTCTAAACCATTTACAGAAGCAAATCTTTTTGAAGTGATCAAAAATAACCTCCCCAACAATACCGGCGCAGCACCCGGTGAGCCCGCAGCAACATCTAAAGAGCCAGCAACAAACGAACACGCCGGCACAGCGCTGTATGATCTTTCTATGGTAAGATCTGTTTCAGGGGGTGATGAAACATTTATAAAAAAAATGGTACAGCTATTTATTGAAACTGTGCCGCCCGGTCTTGCAGATTTACAGGATGCGCATAGCAAACAAGAATGGCAACGCATGGGAAAAATAGCGCATAAGCTGAAGTCGACTATTGACTCAATGGGCATTGTATCACTAAAAGATGATATCCGTGTTATCGAAAACAGTGGAAAAAACGGGACAGAAACGGGCGACCTGCCATTGCTGGTGAACAAGGTGTCGGATATTATCAACAGTTGTATCGTTCAGCTGCAACGGGATTTTGGCGTTTAAAGCTCCCACAACGGCACGCCTTTCCGGCCCTGGGAATGATGCCGATGGTAGAAACACTATTTTTTGTTGATAACCAACTCGTTGTTGTTAAAACTCGTTTGGCAGTATTGTTGAATAACTGTACAGCACAAGCCGATAATATGCAAAAAGTACAGCCGAGAATTTTTCTAGTAGAAGACAATCCCGTTTACCAGACATTGGTTTTAAAGCAACTGGAAAATATCAGCCAGGACATTCACGTGTTTAGTACCGGAGAAAACTTCCTGGCGGAACTGGATGGTTGCCCTGATCTCATTATACTGGATTACAACCTGGATGGCTGTATCAATGGGTACGACGTGCTGAAGGAATTGAAAAAACTCACTTTTGCTTCACCCGTTATATTTTTTTCAAGCAACCTGGAGATTGCTGTAACCTCTTCCATATTAAAGCTGGGTGTGGTAGAATATATTGAGAAAACCATTTTTACGCTTCCGCGTTTAAAAAATACCATTACGCGTGTACTGGAAAGTTCCATGGGCATCACGGTGGAGGCCTAGTTATAAATAGATACTGGAATAAGTACCGGTTGCCGCGCTAAATAAATTTGAACCTTTACCCAGCAGGACCGTTTATGATATCCAAAGCTGGAACATTATGGCGGTGTATTCCCTCAAAACAATTCAAAAAATACCAGGCAGCCTTGCGGATGTTTGGGCATTTTTTAGTGACCCCAACAATCTTAAAAGCATTACGCCTGCGCACCTGCGCTTTAACGTTATATCAAAGCACCATGGCAATAAGATGTATGCCGGGCAAATTATTGAATATACCGTAAGCCCGTTATTGGGCATCCCATTGTACTGGATGACCGAAATCACCCATGTAAAAGACAGCGTTTATTTTATTGATGAGCAGCGGTACGGTCCTTACAGCATGTGGCATCACCAGCATCATTTCAAATCAATTGAAGGTGGCGTGGAAATGACCGATATCGTGCACTATAAAATTCCGTTTTGGTTTTTGGGCGATGCGGCCAATGCATTAATGGTGCGCAGCCAGCTCCGGAAGATTTTTACTTTCCGCTACCAGCAAACAGAAAGCGTATTTGGAAAATGGAAGGGAGAAAGCCAGCTATTGGCTTTCAGCGATTAAAGGGCGGAGTACCAGCGCCGATTAAGCTTTATAAAAGATTTTCTTGCCGCGCCTTATGCTCAATAAAAATATATTGTACAAGTGTGCGACGCAACAGGAGCTTAATAGCGCGCTACTGCCTGGCTCAAAAAAAAATGAATTTCTTCATAAAAGAAATTCATTTTCCGGTTTCCCTGCTATTCGCTACTACCCAATAGGCAACATTTTTTTAGCCGGGAATGCGGCTGATATATTTTTCAACTTGTTTTATCTGGTCAACAATCTGTGGCGTGGTGGGTTTCAACCCCTTTGCCTTCCTGAAATATTCTTTTGCAGCGCGAAATTCCCTTTTGGTCATCATGATGCTGCACAACTGTAAATAAGCAGCGGCTTCATTTTCTTTATCGGGCAATCCTTTTCTGATGGCAGATCGGATATATCCTTCGGCTTTCCGGATATCATTTTTCTGCATAGACAACATTCCCATTTGCAGCAGGCTGGCGCCTTCCGCTTCTTTCATCGGCATGCCCAGGTCAAGGCCTTTCTGCATATTTTTCTCTGCCCCGTCAAAATCCTGTTTCATCATGGCGATGTTGCCTTTGAGGGTATAATAAACTGAACGGATAGGTTTGTACATAAGGCCCGGAAATTTGATGGCGCCCAATACTTTTTCGGCGCCTTCCATATCTCCGTTTTCCATGTATTCCTGGATGAGGCGCAACGGCCCAAAAAAGAAATGGCCAAAGATGAGGACGATAGCGATCAAATACAGCGGAAAAGCAGCCCAAAAGCTGTTACCCCAGAAGTTCACCACCAAACCAATAACAATTAAAGCAATACCTATATAAAGCCGGAACCGGATAAGAATGTTATAAAACTTCATAATATTAGCCTGTTAAAAAAGGAGGGCAAAGATAAGTCTTTCATTGTGAGTCTGCAGCCGCCATTGCGGAAAATGGGGCGGGGCAGCGCTTTGTACAGGCAACACTGGTGCCCCGCCGGTTGCAAGAGTCACCAGCAGCAGTCACTAATCCCGTGCATCGTTTATTTCAATCCAGTAACCATCGGGATCCTGGAAATAAATCTGTTTCACCCCGTCTACCCGTTTGGTAAAGGTCATTTTCTCCCCTGTCCAGCTTTCATAAGCAATATTGTTTTTAGTGAGTCGCGGAATAAAGTCTTCAACGGAAGCAACGGTAAAGCAGAGGTGGGTATTTTTTTCTTTTGGAAGGGGCGTTTTTACGCCGGATATGATGTGCAGGTGGCTTTTTGGGCCAATTAGAAACCAGGTGTGCCGGCCGTCATGAAATGGTTCGGGGATGGTATCCAGGCCAACCACTTTCTGGTAAAAGTCGGTACTTACTTTCAGGTCCAGCACGTACTGGGCAACATGGTTGAGCCGGGCACCGGAAGACTGGGCTTTTGTGGTGTTTATACAACAAGCGGTCAGCAGGAGTAACCCAATGCAATAAGGAAGCAATTTTTTCATGATACAGCCTATTTTAGGAGGCGGAAGGTAAGTATTAAACCAGTGCAATTAAGCGTATGCTATTCAGCCGGAATCGCTTATTTTTGCCGCCCGGCAGCAAATAATGTCAAATTCGGCGGAAGGTAAAAAGTTGAAAATTTCTGCCTGCTTAGATCTTTTTATATTGAATGTCGCGAACGTCGATATTTTCACGTCCACGTTTGCATTTCCTCTTTTTTCGGTCTCATAGTTCAATGGATAGAATAGGAGTTTCCTAAACTCTAGATCCAAGTTCGATTCTTGGTGAGACCACTAAGACTACGGCAAGTTCCTCCAGGCCTTTTTGCCGCGCAGATTTATATAGCAACGGCATTTCCAAAATTGTAACAGTTCCATCATTATTATCCGTCGCGGCACTGACTTCGAGTGGTGACAACACTCCTCACTTACAAGCTACCGGCGTTTAGCAAAATCCGCATCAACTAAAATTGGGTATTTTTGAAACATGAAAAGGTTAACGGTGTTTTGCGGGTCTAGTTTTGGTACCTCTCCTATTTATGAACAGCAATCGGCACTACTGGGGAAAGCCCTTGCGGAACGCGGGATAGATTTGGTCTATGGCGGTGCCAATGTTGGACTGATGGGTGTAGTAGCAGACGCAGTATTGAAAGCAGGCGGTAAAGTATTTGGCGTACTGCCACGGTTCTTAAAAACCAAAGAAATTGCGCACCAGCACCTCACAGAACTTATACTGGTAGAAACCATGCATGAAAGAAAACACAAAATGGACGAATTGTCGGACGGCGTTATTGCATTGCCGGGCGGATTTGGTACCATGGAAGAGTTTTTTGAAATGCTGACATGGGCACAACTGGGCTTACATAAAAAACCAGTGGCTATTTTAAATGTGGATGGCTTCTACGATGAGCTGATTCAATTTTTGCAGACCATGGTAGATAAAGGTTTTTTGAAAGAAGTCAACCGCCGTATGCTGCTGGTGAGTTCCGATGTGACGGATTTACTGGACCAGATGATGCAATACAAAGCGCCGGCCGTTACCAAATGGATTGATAAAGAAAATGTGTAAGTGCGCCAGAAGCTGCACTGTGCTGAAAATTACTATTTTACAACCACTCCTTTAAAAGGAAAAGATAGTACGCGCTGGTCATTCGGATTGCCCGAAATTTTTTCTGACTTTATTGTTATCTGCCGAACTTGCACCGGCTTTGCGAAGTAAAATAGGAAGGTAAACAGATCGCCTTTCCTCGTTGATGCAAGTGGCTCATAAATTTTTTTATCTACACCGGTAACTGCCAGGCGGAGGTGCACATTTCTGCAAACTTCGGGCATAAAAGTATCCAGTTCAATACGGAGGGTATCTTTAACCAGCTGGCTGCCCTCAAAGCTGATGCTGGCATTGCCATTGGTCCAACGCATACCACTTTCATTTTCATAAAACCCAGTGGCGGAAAATTGATCGAGCTTATCGGCGGTAATTGATAATTGGCGCTTGAAATACTTGTTTTTTCCACTCAGGGCTGCATTATCCATTCTGGTGCTAAATGACCGCAAAGAATCCTGCAGGTAGTCTTCGGTGATATCGGTCAGCGCGGTGTCAAGGTAAATTACCTGCGCTGTCTGCATGTTTAAATTTGTGATGGCACTGTCTGCGTGAGGATGGCTGTTTTGAAAATCAGCATCTACAAAAAGGATTTTTTTATTACGACCCTGGTAAAATTTGAAAAAATACCCGTTGCCGAGTTCCCAGTTAATAGATGATTCCGTATTTGGGTCGCGCTGCTTCTCCCAGAAATATATTTTATTTGTTCCTGCCCGGATGGTTCCATCACGGATAGCCTGTTCGAAGCGATGCGCTGTTTTTTCTGCATGCACCAGGTAGCTATTATTGGCGCCCAGCTTCAGGTAGTTGCCATCTACGCAGAACAGCAATACCACCCATGCTGACAGTGCAGCCATTTTAGTTTGCCTGTTACGAAATGGTATTTCCGTGAATGCAATGAGAAACATTAAAATGAATATACTGTAAGACGCCTGCAACCATCGTTGTTCCAGCCGGATAGTTACAACTGCCGGAGTTAAAAACAAACCAAACAGAACCGCCAGGGAAAGGAAAATCCAAAAATGGTTGCGTATTTCTCTTTTCCCTGTTACAAATTGTTGTCGTACACTTTTTATATAAGCAACCAGTACAATCAGCAATCCGGCCATAAAAATGAGTACGGGTAATTTAGATAAAAATGGCAGGGAAATAAAATCAATGCCCACCAGGTGCTGCGGACCAGTATTCCACTGCAATATGGAGGCAACCGCTTCCGTAAAAAAAGCAATGGCCGAAGAAAAAGAGAATTGCATGCTGGTGCCGGCGGTGCCCATGAAAAAAGGCATACTGAAAATCGCTTTTTTAAGTATTACATTCATTGCTATGGAGGCCAGGGCAAAAAAAACCAATTTTAGCTTCTGCTTCTGCCTGAGTAGCTTTAAACCTGGATATAAAAAAATCAGCAGCGCGATAAATGGCAAAAGCACAATGTATCGCTCATGCGTGTACATACTTGCATTGGCAAATAAAATACTCCAGCAAATAGCCCGGTCTTTTTTAGCCGGCGGATAAGCATCGTTTTTGATTGCCCGCAGTAAAAACAACAAAGCAGCGAGAAAAAATGTCATTGCTAGTCCCTCTAAAGCACCCCCATTTAATAACTGAACCATGTTAAAAAATGAAAACCTTGACAACCCGATGAGCAGGCCTGATAAAAGGGCAATGAAGCGTGACCCTACAAACAAGTATGCTGTTGCAGCAAACAATAAAGTGTTAATTGTCTGAATGGCGACGTTGAAAATATAATAAGCGTTTATATTTTTTTGGAACACCGCGATCAGGAAGTGCATGCTGATGCCGTGCACAGGCCGGTATTTTCCAAAGGATACGGGTATACTGATTTGCGCTGCAAGACCATTCAACGCTTCATGACTTCTGAAAATATATAAATCATCGCCGTAAATAGTGCCGGTTTTCCATTGAAGGAAATAAAGATAGATGAGAACCGGTATGGCTACTACAAATAAAAGCAGGGCATAGTTAGCGGGCTTATTTACTAAACTCATGAAAATTTATTTAAGGCCAGACCTTTGTAAGACGCTTATTTTAAGAAAAACGATAATTTTTCGTTTTTTATACTGTCCGGATACAGCACCAGCTCCCGTAAATTATATTTTGTTATCGAGTCTTGTAACGATGGCGACATGGCTAAGTTTTTTAATATTGAACCATTTGCTGCAAACATCCAGACAGCTGCATAGTCCCCTACCTTCACATCCAATGGCCTTACGAACTTAACCCCATCGTCCCTTTGCCCCGGAACCGTTATTGAATAATTTACAACATCATATACGGCATATTTTGAATTGGCATAACTTTTAAGGGAATTGGGATGATGGAATGGATAAAATGGCATGGTTAAGCCCGTAATCAAAATAGCTTGTGCATCACCGGCAGGTTGTAATTCCCTCATTAACCGGGCAAGCGAATATAATAAATTTCGCTGGTTGGACTCCTGTTCCAGGATCCACCACTGTTTGGCGTATTCTTTTGCATTTAAGAATGGACTAACCAGGCAAAAAGCAAGCAAGGCATAACCTGGTATCAGGTACACTGTACGCAGCTGCACAATTAACGGAATAGAAAATACAGGCAAATACAAGAGGTAAGCCCCGTTAAATGAATACCCCCCGTGATGGTGATTGGGAATTAATGCGTTGGGGATCCACGATAAGAATGCGGCTATGATGCACCCGGCCAATAAATAGCCAGCGCTGCGGTTATTGTACTTTACAAATAAAAAGCCTGCAAAAACGCTGGTGGCAATAAACAACCAACTGGCAACATTCAAACCCTCTCCCGCATACCGGGCCATTTCATTGTATATGGAGGGTATCGTAGTTTTTATATAATAGGGATTTGTTGCCAGCGTATTTTTTAAATTGATAAAAACAGATTTAATAAGTATATTGAAAACCAGTACTGCAACCAATGTTGTAGTGATGATTGCCAGCGGATAAATAGCTTTTCTCAACGAACGCCGCCAATAATATAACAGCCACCCAAACGCAATAAACAACGCTGATAATGCATACGTTTCTTTACACAAAAAGGCACAAACCGCGCAGGTAAGCAATGCGGCACATGCAGCGACGGAATTACGATCACGAAATTTGTAAAACAGGATGCTACCCAACAATAAAAAAAGGTAAGACAGGTGTGCAAATAAATCCTGCGTATAAAAAGTGTAAAAATAGGGTTGGCAAAAAAGCACCAGGCAATAAACGCAGAATAACCCTATAAATGGCCAGCCAAATAAAGTACCGAGCAAGTGGCGGAATAACAGTGCCGTAAGCGAACAATTAACTGCCACATTAATTATGGTAAACAAAATGGTACCATGTACACCCAGGTGCCCAATGATTTTTAAAAAAAACATTCCCAATGGACGCGAATAACCAAGGTATTTATACTGAAAAAAACTACCTGGAGAATTTGCCATTGCGGGAGCAATATAAAAATCTGAATGATGTGGATACAGGGGACTGTAATAGCCAGGAAATATAAACTTGAGAACAATAGCGTGTACCAGCAATGCTAACGTGGCCAAAATCACTACCTGTATAAATGGCTTCCTGAAATTAGTTTCCTGGAAATTAGACATGACTGGTTTTTAATAAAAAATAAATACGCGAGCGGTTGCAATCGCTACCATCCTACCCTTTTACCGCACTAATTAGTATTGACTGGCTGATAATATCCAAAGGTGTTTTTTCCAAAAAACTTCCAATGGCAATGGATGGTTCAATCATCCATTTTGGCACACCCGGAAGAAGAAAATCTTTGTAGCTCACTTTAATAGACCCAAACTGAGCCTTTTTTAATTTCTCTGTAATAAATGGTTTTGAAAAAGCCATCTCATCCGGCTCCAGGCTGGCTTTTTTTCGCAAATATTTATTCTTAAAAATAGCCGCAACATAAGGGTTGTAAATATTGGGCTCCATAAATATTATTTTGCCCCCCGGATTAAGTATGCTGCTAAACGTGCGCAACACCTCGTCCAGGTTATAATACAGGTGATGCAGTATACCATTACCTACCAGGTAATCGAATTTGTTATGTATGCTGTCAGCGGCGTTATTAAAATCCAGTACTTCGAAGGAGAGGTTCGGAAGCTTGTATTGTGATTTTGCTTCTTCAATAAATGGAATACACAGATCCGAACCCAGCACCTGCATATTGGTTTGGCGGGCAATGGTAAAAGCAACATAACCGGTACCGCAGCCAATTTCAAGAATTTTCTTACCCTCCTGCACTTCCATTTCTCCTATCATCCAGGCTGCCCTTCTTTTCAGTCGCACCAGGTTGCCTTTACTTTGCTCAAATATCTGGTTAAACCCCCTGTCATCTTTAATAGCAGCCATAATAATTCAGTATTTATTTCTTAATTATAATTGTGTAACCCAACGGATCATCGTCGTTTCCTATGCCAAAAGCAATAGCAACATGCGCCATAAAAACAGCCAGTGCAAGTAAAGGCAGTGCTATTATATAAATTGGAAGAAAAATATATTTCCAGGGCGCAGCGGGAAAAAATCCGCTCACAAATAACACAATCATTTTGGAACCAATGACGGCTATGTCGGTTCCCCTTGGTTGTACAGTTACACTAGAAAATTGAGAGAACATCGTTTTAAGGCTGCTGGGTGTGTACCTGAAATAATCATGCGGAATATAATGATAACGCGCAGACCATGGTACAGTAACGATAATATCCGCACCTTTTTTTGCTGTTCTGTACATTTCGTCTATCAAAAATTGGAACCCCTGTACATGTTCCAGCACCTCGGTGCAAATGATGCCGGTGAACATGTCATCGGCAAAAGGAATATGCTGCCCGTCGAACGCGGTGACCTCGGGATTGTCATAACCAAATGCACCGGCTTCCACTACATCTATACCATAGTAACGGGTGCGTGTTTTATCCAGCAGAAATTTATACGGCGACTGGCCGCAGCCAATATCAAGGACGTTGCCGGTATAGGTTGGCAAATACCTTTTTACATGCTTGAAGATTGTTAATATCTGCAGATCCAGCAACATCCTGCCGTAGAATTTTATTTTTCCGGCAAAACCAATGGGCGGTGTGTTTGAAACCGGTTGAAATTTTTCGCTCATATTTTATCATTGGAAGATTGTATGATCCGCCGCCTGATGAACTTTGGCCGCTTTTTTACTTCTTCTAATATTTTAGCCTGGTACTCACCGAGAATAGAAACGGCGAGCATATTTAGTCCGCCAAAAAATAAAATAAGTACTATTATGGAAGTGATGCCGTGCGGCACCGGCACACCGGTAAAATATAAAACAAGCTGCACAACAATAGCAACAAAAGAAAGCAAGGTCAGTATCCACCCGAGATAGGTCAGTAATTCCAGTGGCACATAGCTAAAAGAGAAGATGGCTTTTCTAGCCCATCCAATATTTTTTCGCCAGTTATTGGTGGTTACGCCAAACATTCTTTCCGGCCTTACATAAGGCACCCCTACCTGTTTAAAACCTACCCATGCCCTCAATCCCCGAAGGAATTGGTCGGTTTCCGGAAGCTTTACCAATTCATTTACTACTTTTTTATCCATCATAGAAAAATCACCGGCATCCAGTGGTATGGGAACATAAGAGAGGTTTCGGAATATCCGGTAAAAGACCTTGTACAAGCGTACCAAAATTTTATTGCCATCTCGCTTTATACGTTGCCCGTATACCACATCATTACCTTCCTTCCACTTCGCATAAAATTCTGCTATCAGTTCCGGGGGATCCTGCAGGTCGCCATCCAGCAAGACCACCACGTCGCCCGTGGCGATTTCCATGCCGCT
This sequence comes from Chitinophagaceae bacterium, assembly GCA_039919885.1. GTDB lineage: Bacteria > Bacteroidota > Bacteroidia > Chitinophagales > Chitinophagaceae > JACMLD01. The sequence continues at coordinate 100,071 of JBDSEV010000063.1, read as the reverse complement.
CATAAAAGCACTTTGTGAGCCGAAATTTCTCGAATGTTCTATGCCGGTTACATGACTGTCCTGCTGGGCCAGCACCATCAGCACTTCGGCGGTATTATCCGGACTGGCATCGTTTACAAAAATGATCTCATAATCAGCGTTGATGCTATGAAAAGTTTTTACCAGTCGTTCATACATGATGGGCATCGCCTGCGCATCTTTATAACAGGCAATCACGGCTGTAATTTTGTGCATTATCTGGTCCTGGTATATCTTTTTTTCATACAATGGTTTTGAATATGCCGCCTGCCATTTATATGTTTTTATCAACCCCTCCCGCACGCTGGTAGTTGCCTCCCAGTGTAAGACTGCTTTTGCCAGCGCAGCGTTACCATACCATTCTTTCAGATCCCACTTGCGGTTGGCAAAGTCGCCCCATGCCGGTTCACCGGGAATGGCGAATATATCTTTGGCAGTAGCTGCCAGATCTTTAATGGTGGTTTTTATATTAGAGGCAATGTTAATGGACTGTCCGCCGATAATATTGAAATCGGCGTTGGCAGCCAGCAGTGTGGCATATACCGCGTCGTCTATATAAACAAAATCTCTTGAAATATCCGGTTGTACAAGGGGTGGGTATTCTTTCTGCATCCCCATTTCAATGATACGCGGTATAAGCCTGTCGGGTTCTTCATACTCCCCGTAAATGGAATAATACCTCAAATTAACAATTGGGTATTGCAGAATGGTGCCGTAGTATTTGATCATATTGGCCGCGGAGGCCTTGGTAACTGCATAGTGGCTGTTGGGAAGCAGTTCTGCCGTTTCCAGGGGCGCTTTACAATTCAATCCATATTCTGAAGAACTGCCTGCATGTACAAATGCACTGATATTGTAGGCCACTGTAAGCTCCAGCAAATTAAGTAAACCAATCACGTTCGTCCTGTAAATTAATTTTACATCTGTTTGCTTTGAATAGGCGCCATAAGCTGCCAGGTCAAAAATTGTTTTAAAGGCATGCTGACTAAATAGCCTTTCAAGATCGGTCTTATTAGTAATATCGGTCCGGATGATGCGGCCTTCCCTCAAGTCATCTATTCTCCAGGGAACAAAAGAAGTAGAAGTAATTGCATACACATCATCCCTGTATTGCAAAATATAACGAAACAAGTTGCTTCCTATAAAACCGCCTGCGCCAAATATTACTATTGGGCCCTGCAGTTTTTGGATTTCGTTTTTGATATTACCTTCCAACATATTAATTGCTTATAAATTCTGCTATCTTGTTTTCGAGGTTTTTACCGCCGAGACTATTTTCTGCCAGGTGCCACTGCTGGGATCCATATTGCCCGCTTGGATATCCATCCGCGTACAGGTTATGGTATTGTACCGGAACGTTTAGTTGATGCAGCAGCAAACTCGCCAGTGTTTCGTGCATTCCGCATTGACCCTGGTGCTCTTCCAAAGTAATCACATTTTTTACTGCAGTGATATTGTTCAGCAATTCTTCCGGTATATGTGTAACCGGAAACTTGCTGAGCAGCCATATATCCAATTGGTGGCGCTGTGGTTCCGGCAATTTAAATAAATTATCTGCCACAGTTCCTGTGGCTATTACAATAGCGCTGGCTTTATTTTTTGCCGTATTGATTTTTCTCCATTCAGAAAACGCATTAATCCCAGGCTGAGCAGATGCCAGGTTCAAGCGCAAATAATTTGGTGACGGATCATTTATCATGGCTGCCAGCGCCGCCGCTACATCATCTCCGGTAAAAGGAACAAAAACTTTCATATTAGGCAACAGGCGCATCGCACCAATGTCTTCTATATTATGGTGCGTTGCTCCCATAATACCATAACCGTATCCACCGCCGTTGGCTATGATTTTCACAGGCAGGTGGTGAAGACAAATGTCATTTCTTATTTGTTCGTAAGGCCGTAGGGTAATAAAAGGCGAGATGCTGTAGATGATCGGAATAAAACCTTCGTATGCCAGTGAAGCCGCCATAGAAGCCATGTTCTGTTCTGCCACACCAGCATTTATAAATCTTTCGCCCATTGCAGCTTTCACGCCTTCCAACGCCATGAAACCAAGGTCGCCGGTGAGAAAAATAATCTTATCATTTTCAGCCGCCAAATCAGTTATCGCCTGCGCAAATTCTTTCCGCATCCTGTTACTGTATTAGTTTATTAAAATCTGCATCCGTGAGTGGCAGATAGTGACAATCAACGGTATCCTGCAGCGTAAGATCTTTCCCTTTTGTTGTGTTACAGATGACAGCCAGGGGTAACTCGTGCTGATAGGCGGCGACCGCTTTCTTTAAGGAATTAAAATCATGTCCGTCGGCAATAACCACCTGGAACCCGAAGCTTTCCAGTTTTTTATCGAGTGGCTCCAGCTTAAGCGTCTCTTCTGTTCTGCCAAAACCCTGCAGCTGGTTTCTATCTATCAACCACGTAATGTCTTTTAAACAATGATGCGCGATAAACAATGCGGCTTCCCAGGTGCTGCCTTCATTCAATTCTCCATCCGAAGTGATGCAATATATTTTCCTGGTGTTTTTTTTGAGCCGGCCGGCCAAAGCAAAGCCCGCAGCAAGTGACAACCCATGTCCTAAACTACCAGTAGCAAATGGAATTCCTTTAATTTTATTTACGGGCGGATGCGCGGATAACAGCGTGCCATCCTTATAAAAACTTTCGATGTCTGCTGCAGACAGCGAACCCTCCTCTGCCAGCACGCTGTATAATAAAGCAGCCGCATGCCCTTTTGATAAGATAAATTCATCATTGGGCTTCATCAGGTAGGAGCGGACAAAAACCATCATTTCCAGGCAGGACAAGGAAGATCCAACATGCCCGGCATTAGCGGCTTTGTACATTTTGATAAGCCGATTTCTGACAGCATCTCTTTGGGTTTCTAGCATTGGATTGGCATTGGTGAAAAAAGCGACTGTAATGCCGGCAAAATTAAGGCAGTCCACCAAGAAACCAGCCGTAAATTTTCCGACAACGGTAAGCGACACCAACTGAACAAATTTGGTATTGGCGTAAAAAGAGCATTTGCAGGCGTTTTGGTACGCATAGGCCATGCTTTCTTGAAAAATTATTAGAAAAGCATTTCATTGAATGGCTTAGCGCAACACCCGGTAAATGGGGTAGCGCATCAGGTCTGGTTCAAAATAAGGTGAATGCTGATATACAAAATTCAATTGTGCCGGCCCGTTTTTGGCAAAGGCGGTATCAGTGGCTTTGCGTTCTTCCAATTGAGTTTTTATAGATGGATTGTTTCTCAAGAACTCCTCTGCCGTGTCTTCAAACACATAACTGCTATACCCTTCTTTCTGACCCAGCGTAGCGTCAAAGAAATTCCACGCAAAATAAGAATCACCTCCCTGCGGCTCCAGCACTTCTGTTATAAAACGGTTCGCCACCTGGTTCATGGGTATATAATAATCGCCCTTTCTAAAATTAATTCTTTTTACCGTGCTGCTTATTTTAACTTCGGTATTAAGGTGATGACTTTCATACTGGCGCGGATATGATTTAAAATCCTCGATACGGTACAACTCTACTTCCATACTGCTGTCAGCAGCAAGTCGGCGCAACTGTACCTTATTAATTTTCAATAAGTCAATAATTTTCCACCAGCCCTGCGGAATAATATAGGCAAGTGGTTTCTTAACTGTTGCAGCGGTTTGCCAGGTATTGTAAAAAGGAACTTTCTTTTCAAAAGGTTTGTTGCGATCATAGTATAACCGGGGCAGGCCCGACACAGCACTTGGTTTCCTTCCTGCTTCAAAACCTTTGTATGTTATCTCTACTGACTGCGATTTATCCAGGCTCCACGCTATTGGGAATTCTGCCTGTGTTTTAACAGATTGTTTTGCTTGCTCCCGCAATGTTTTTATTTTCTCACTATTGTTACTGGTAAAACTGATAAAGCTTTCCATTAATACGTACGTTGCTTTTACCCGTTTGTCGTACGCCTTTAGCATATGTGTTTCCGGAACAAAAGCAAAGGTTTGCCACAGGGATGCATAACCGCTGCTGTACCTGGGACCGTCAAAATATTCTGACCAGCCGGTTTCCGGCGTATCGCCAAAAGCGTTGATGTAGGGTACCAGGTCATATCCCTTTTCTTTCATTGAAGCATAGAGACCCGGTTCAAAATCCTTGTTCATGAATTCTCCCATTGCTCCACCCAGCTTATTGTGCTGCGATGTAAGCAGGGTCATCACGTGCTGGTAATCTGCACCGTTACTGACATGGTTATCAATAAACACGTCCGGATCGCACAAATGAAAAATCTCCGCAAAAGATCTTGCTTCCTTTGAATCGGATTTTATAAAGTCGCGGTTGAGATCAAGGTTTTGAGAATTGCCACGAAATCCTTTTTCTACCGGTCCGTTCTGATCGATCCGGTAGTTTTTACTTCGGTTAAGACAGCCGCCGATATTATAAACCGGAATGATAGCCAGTACAATATTATTGGGCAGCGATTTTTTGTTGGTAACAATATCCCTTACCAACATCATGGAAGCATCAATGCCATCCGGCTCCCCGGGATGTATGCCATTGTTTATCAAAATAATCCGCTTATTTTTTTTGCGCAGACTTTCAAAATTGAAGTCCTTATCACCGGAAACAATCACCAGGTGCAGCGGGAAACCGGCATCACTGGCACCCATTTGAACCATCTTTACCTTATCTGATTGCGCATCCAGCATTTTCCACCAGCTGATTATTTCAGCATAGGCGGGCGACGCAGTACCACCCGATTGTTCAAAACGCGTAGTTATTTGCTGCGCAGAAAGTACGACAGGCAGATAACATAACAGTAGCAGCAGTAGTTTCTTCATTTTGCAGATTTAGTGTGAAAAATACGACATGCAAGCTAATCACGAACGACACGTCCAAATTTAATACCCGCAAGGGCTGGTCCGCACTATAGCATTGACTTAAAAAAGACAATCATTAAATTTATTTACGAATAATTATTTACGAAGCAACGCATTGCGCGTATTGCCCGGCCTTAGTCTGCAGGCGATCAGAATGCTAAAGTAGATAACGCAGCGGGGCATCAAGGCATGGTATTTTTTAACAAAGAAGCAGGGCAGCCGCTAATGCCAGTTCCCGGCCGACAAGGCGTTAAAAAATGGAAAGGAAGTATAAAATAAAAAAATATGGACTATCAGCTACACGCTGAATGCAAGCCTGTGTGTTGCAGCCTGCATAGCACCCGAACTGCAGGCGTAGTCATTGCACATAAATAAACAAATGAGCAGCTATTTTACAAAGCCACTATGATGGGCTACTGAAGAGGAAGGCTTACACCTTCAACCAGCTGGGAGATTCTTTGGTGGGCTGATTAATCCTGATAAAGTTACCGTCCGGATCCTGTAAAGAAATAGACAACATACCAAAATGCGCGGTAGAAGGACCTTCAAATAGTACGCCGGTCAGCTGGAGCCGTTCAATCAGCTTTTGCAGATCATCTGTTAAAAAACTGGTGGTGACCGTTTTGGCAGGCTGATTTTCAGAAACATTGAAATCCACGCCCGCAACACCCGAGTTGAAAACCTTCAATTGTGCTCCATCAATTATAGGGTCCAGGCCTAAGATTGCCTGGTAAAAGCCCTTGCTTTTATCAGTATTACCTGCGCCAAATTCAATTTCGTGGAGTCGTATTTTCATTAACACAGGTTTTGTAATAATGAGAGACGCTGGCGCGAGAACATATGTTACAGCAATTGCACAAAAAAACGGAAAAACAGGACAAAATTGAATCGGCATTCGTTCGTTTACCTTTAAGGTTGCTTGCAAGTAATCATGGGTTACAGCATGGGAAGGGCCAGTATTGACAAAAACATACTATACATTCCTGGTAGGGCCACACAAGCATTATTGGCTAAACAGCCCGTAAAAAAATATTCTCAAACTACGAATACCTTTCGCCATTTCATGCGCTGTTTATTTGTACATGCTGTGCAGTCCATTGCGCAGCAAACGCCTTCTCCGCCTGTTGGCCTGCTGGAATTAACACACGGCACCGTTCCTTGCAACTGCTTATTCCTGTTTAACGGGACAACGGAAAAATTAACCGCGGCAAGAAAATTGTTGCAGAATTAAAATTTTACCTATTTTTATTTCGCTGAAAAAACTAACTGCCATATTGCTGCTTGCGGTTCACCTGTTCAACACAGGTGGTTATTCTTTGGCTTTCCGTTATTTTATGCAACGGTCAGAAGAGCAGTTGGTGCAGCAACTCGATCAACACCAATACAATGAAAGCGAACTATTGGAAGTGAGCATCCCGTTACATTTGCCATATTCGCGAAACAGCGACGAGTTTGAGCGCGTAGATGGATCCATCGAGGAAAACGGCACCCATTATAGTTATGTAAAACGCCGGGTCTTCAATGACACCCTCTATATTATGGTGATTCCCAACCGGCAAAAAACACAACTTGAGAAAGATAAAACCAGCTTCTCAAGTGAAATGAATGATAACGCCGCAGCCAAAACAGGAAAAGTCCCGGTTGCAAAAAAAATGGTTTTCAGCGCGGACTTCAATCACACCGCCATTCAATACAGTTTTACCACATTTTTTATAGCCGTCTCCACAACAGAAGAGAACTTGTCTTTGCTGCTGCACAACACTGACCTCGATACGGCCGGCCATCCGCCGAAGGCCTGCTAGCACCCAGTCTGTTTATACAAGGTAATGCCGATGCAAGTTGTTACCCAATCCATTTATTGTTTTTCCAGGTAAGATTCGCGTGTGCGGATTGAGTACAGTATGCTATTCAACCGTTTCTCCTGCTTACAATTAAAAAAATTGTTCATGCCATACATTCCACTGGAAGCCCATCTACCGGGCATTACCGGCCTGCTTGAATACAGCAAAGAAACTGCTGCGCCCATCCGTGAGCTGACACAAATTTTGCTCCGCGGACCTTCTTCATTAACGGAGGCAGAACGGGAATTAATTGCTACTGTTGTCTCGCACCGCAACGGCTGCAATTTTTGTGCAACCGCACATACCGCTGCCGCAGATGTGCTGTTGGGCGAGCCGGAGACGTCGAAAAAAGTAAAAGCATGTATTGAGACTGCGCCCGTAAGCGATAAAATGAAAACCCTGCTCACCATTGCTGCACAAACACAGGAAAGCGGGCTGGCCGTTACAGCTGATGCAATTGCGGCGGCCAAAGCGGCTGGCGCCACCGACCTAGAAATTCACGACACTGTATTGATAGCAGCGCTGTTTTGTTTATATAACCGCTATGTAGACGGACTAGCTACCGTAACACCTACCGATCCTTCTTTTTACGAGGGATTGGGCGAAAGATTAAAAAAGTATGGTTACAACAGGTTACCGCAGGGATACGATCATTTAAAAACCAATGCATGATGACAGAAGAAAAAGCAAGACCCGCCCACGTATCATTATTTGTCATCTGTTTTTTGGCAACGGTGTTTGCCGGCATCGTATCAACACTGATGTCTGTGTACCTGCCAGTGGCTGTAAAAGATTTGCTCGGAAACAAAAACGAAGATGAACTAAATAATATCAGCGCCTATATAAACGCAACTTTTATTTTGGGTGCTGCGTTGGGAGGTTTCATTACCGGCGTTGTTTGCGATAAGGCCGGCAGAAAAAAAGCACTACTGTTTTCCATGGGTGTTTTGGGAATATTTACTGTCTTAACGGGCTACATGCCCAATTGGTGGGCAGTGGTTATCTGCCGCTTTTTTACCGGCTTTGGCCTCGGTGCAATTTTGGTTGCTACCACTACTATCATGATGGAAGAATGGCCTGAAAAGACAAGAGCTATTTTTATGGGTTTTTTATCCATTGCCATGCCCGTTGGTATTTTCTCTGCTGGCGTCATTGACTATTTTGTCTCGTCCTGGCGCGGGGCATTCATAATAGGCTTGATCCCGATTGCTTTATCGCTGGTCTCTTTTTGGCTGGTGAAAGAATCAGAAAAATGGATATATGCTGCAGCGTCATTCCCGCAAAAAGTTTCGCGCAAACAAAACATTTTCTCCGCCAGTTACCGGACCGAGCTCCTGACCGGTTCAATTATTTTTGGCACAATGCTCATTGGCTTATGGGCCATTTTTTCATGGTTGCCTACCTGGATACACAGCATGGTTATTACGGGCGATGCCCAAAAACCACGTGGCATCAGCATGATGATGCTGGGCATAGGCGGACTCGCGGGTGGTTTTTTCTCAGGCTGGTTAATCAATGCCATCGGTGCACGCAAATCAATGCTGATTTGCTTTAGTGTTTGCGCCGCCATGTCATTGTTGTTGTTTAAAATTAACACGGTGCTGTCTCCTGTTACCTATGCTGAAATATTCGTGCTGGCCTTATCCTTTGGCATCAGCCAGGGCGTATTGTCTGTTTATATTCCGAATTTATTTCCTGTGGCCATTCGGGGAAGAGCCACCGGATTTTGCTTTAATATCGGCAGGCTACTAACCGCCACGGCTGTATTATTTGTTGGCGTAATGGTTACAGATCTGGGTGGCTATAGCAATGCTTTGTTTATTTTCTCAGGTGTATTTGTACTGGGATGGATAGCTACTTTTTTTGCAAAAGGTGAGGTAACCGTAAATGAGGTTGAAGCTGACTTAGAAACGATGGAAGAATTGACAGGGTAATTATTTTGCAACTGATCGCTACCAGCATCTCAGGATTTACGATTAATAAAGCTTTTACAAATTTTAGAACTATGGCACATATACAACTAGCGGAAGGCATACCAGGCATCAGGAGCCTGGCATTGTTCAGGCCAGAAACAGGGAAGCCGTTGTACGAACTGGCACAGGTCCTGTTAAGAGGTGCATCCTCGCTGAGCGAAGCCGAACGGGAATTAATCGCAGCCTATGTTTCCCACCGCAACCATTGCGTTTTTTGCGGCAATAGTCATGCCGCGGCAGCACGCTGCCTCTACGGCAATCAAAAAAACATTGTGGATGATGTACTGGCCAATATACAACAGGCATGCATAAGCGAAAAATTGAAATCTTTGTTGCATATCGCCGGCCAGGTGCAGCTAATGGGCACAGCAGTAACACCCCAGCACATTGCTGCAGCGAAAGACCTGGGGGCAACCGACCGGGAGATACATGACACGGTGCTTATAGCAGCGAGTTTCGCCATGTTTAACCGGTATGTAGACGGACTGGCCAGTCTTACGCCCACTGACCCGGTTATTTATGCGTCCATGGGAGAACGAATGAAAAATGGCTATTCTTTACCAACCAAACAATAATCAGCATGGCCTATATTGATTTGCAAAATGATCTGCCGGGCATCCGGGGCCCGATGGCTTTCCGGCCCGAAACCGCCCAGCCATTAAATGAACTGGCGGAAATACTGTTGCACAACGAAGACAATTCCCTTACACGTGGTGAACGAGAGATGATTGCAACTTATGTATCTGCAAAAAACGACTGTTTTTTTTGTCAGCAGGTACACGGCGCCATGGCCCAGCACTACTTCAAATGTGACACCGTCTACATTGACAACATTAAACACGATTACCAGTCAACCAATGTTTCAGAAAAATTAAAAGCATTGCTCTCCATTGCCGGAAGTGTGCAGCAGGGTGGTAAACAGGTAACAACAGAACAGGTTGAAGCAGCAAGGCAACGGGGGGCTACCGATAAAGAGATACATGATACCGTACTGATAGCTGCTGCCTTTTGTATGTTCAACAGGTATGTAGACGGATTGAACACCTGGGCGCCTCAGGACAGGCAACTGTACATTGATCGTGCTGCTATGCGTGCAACGGAAGGCTACGCCGGCAGCAATCCACATAAATAACACATCAAAAAACTATACAATGCCACATATACAACTAGATGAAAATTTGCCTGGTATCAGGTCGCTGTTGGCTTTTAGTCCGGAAACAGCTGCGCCCATGGGAGAGCTGACCAATATTTTATTGCGCAGTAATGAGGGCCTTAGCATGGCTGACCGTGAACTGATAGCCGCGCATGTTTCTTTTCTGAATGATTGTTTTTACTGCCACCAATCGCACGGAGCAATTGCTGCCTGCTATTTGAATGGCAGCCAGCAATTGGTTAACCAGGTAAAAGCAGACTATGAAAACGCACCCATTACAGATAAATTAAAATCCTTGTTAGCGATCGCGGCCAGCGTTCAGAAAGGAGGCAAACAGGTTCGGCCTGAACAGATAGCGCATGCCAAAGCGCTTGGGGCTACCGATAAAGATATCCACGATACCGTACTGATATCGGCAGCCTTTTGCATGTTTAACCGTTATGTGGACGGACTGGGAGCCGTGACGCCAACGGACCTTTCTAGTTATCCGCCGAGGGCCAAACAAGTTGCTCAACACGGCTACGGCAATCATGTATTCTTAGCCAATCAACCCATTTAATAAAAATTTCAGCCACAGTTCCTAACCGTTTTTTTAACCAAAATCAACCATGCACAAATGAAGAAATTACTCATGCTGATGACAGGACTAATACTGACACTCCTGCTTCCACAAACATTTTTTGCGCAACTAAAACCGATCACCGGCAAGATTACCGATAATAAAAACAACCCGGTACCCAATGCAACTATCATTGCACAAAGAACAGGACAAACAACAGTTACAGATGCGGACGGTAAATTCTCTCTAAATGTTCCGCAAAATTCAACGCTCCACATTAGTTCAATTGGTTTTAAAACAAAAACTGTTGCAACTGCTAACCTTTCAGACCTGCAGCTAAAAATGGAAGAAGATGTGGCCAGGCTTGATGAGGTGGTAGTAACCGGGCTTGCTACCAGTGTAAAAAGAAGAAATTTGGCCAATGCAGTGGCCACCATTTCGTCAAAAGAGTTAAATAGCGTAGCGCCTGCACAAACGTTTGATGCTGCACTCAATGGAAAAATACCCGGCGCTTATATTAATGCAAATACCGGGGCACCTGGTGGCGGTATCTCTGTAAAATTGAGGGGAGTTACCTCTGTATTCGGCAATACGCAACCTTTGTATGTGGTAGATGGTGTATTTGTTGATAACACGGCCACTTCGGGTGGTATCAATGCAATTACCGGTTCTACCGCCGGCGGCTCTCCTACTTCCGCGCAGGATAATCCATCCAGCCGGATAGCCGATATACGGGCAGAAGATATTGAAAACATAGAAGTTTTAAAAGGCGCTTCTGCAGCTGCTATTTACGGATCAAAAGCGGCAGCCGGTGTTATCCTCATTACTACTAAAAAGGGGAAACAGGGAAAAACACAGGTATCGGTTTCGCAAGACCTGGGTTTTATTAAGGTAAGAAAACTGCTGGGTGTTCGGGCTTTTACCGCGCAGACGGCAGCGAGCCTGTCCAGCGACCCTGCTACCGGTTCTGCCTATGCGCAGCAGTTTACTGATGCGCAGGCCGCCGGAAAAATTTACAACTACGAAAAAGAAGTTTTTGGCAATACCGGTTTTGCCAGGAACACCGTGCTAAGCATGAGCGGCGGCGGAGAAAAAACGAGCTTTTATTTTTCCGCAGCAAATAAAGACGAAAGCGGCATTGTAAAAAACACCGGTTACAGCAATAGTAGTCTGCGTTTTAATATGGACCACCGCCTAAATGATAATATTAAAATAGGCTTCAGTTCCAATTACATCAATTCTTCTGCGGACAGAGGTTTAACCGGCAACGACAATGCAGGTGTAACAGTTGGTATCGCCCTATCGTCTACCCCATCTTTTGCAGAGTTGCACCCTGATGCCGTTGGAAATTATCCCAACAACCGGTTTGCCGCATCCAACCCGTTACAAACCATTGCGCTCATGAAAAACAACGAATCAGTGAATCGTTTTATCAGCGGTATTACGCTGGATGCCACCTTGCAGAAAAGCAATGCGAGCACCACAAGATTTATTGCAAGGGGCGGTTTTGATTTTTACAATCTGGAAACCAATGCCCTGTTCCCGGCCAACCTGCAGTTTCAATCTGTAGCCAAAGGAACCGCTATCCAGGGGTTTACAAAAAACCTGAGTACCAATTATATTTTATCGCTGGTAAATGTCTATACCGCATCAGATAAATTATCCTTTACCACTTCCGCAGGCATAACTCAGGAAACAGGCAATTACAATAACCTGCTGAATGTGGCCACGCAGGTGATTTCAGGTCAGTCGAATGTTGACCAGGCCGGTGCATTGAGTCCTACGCAATTCAGAAGTAAATACAAGAACAATGGCATTTTTCTACAGGAAGAGGCCATTATTGCAGATGCTATCCTGCTAACTGCGGGTGCCCGTTTAGACAGATCCTCCAACAATGGCGATGCCGGTAAATATTATGTTTATCCGAAAGCAGGCGTATCCTGGAACCTTACCCGGATGGGTATTGTTAAGGAAGGATTTTTTGACGATGTGAAATTGCGTGCCGCATACGGGCAGGCAAACAATGTTCCGGCATATGGCAGTAAATTCACTTCGCTGGTCGTATCAAATATCGCTGGCAACCCCGGTGTTATCATCGGTACCCAGGAGGGACAATCAACCATCAAACCAGAACGGCAGACAGAACTGGAAGCGGGAATAGATTTCAGCATACTAAAGGGACGGGTTTCTTTCCAGCTAACCTACTACAATAAAAATGTATATGATTTCTTAATGCAGAGCAACCTGCCGTCCTCCTCCGGGTTTACCAGCAAATGGGTGAACGCAGGCAATCTACGCAACCGGGGCATTGAGCTCGGTTTAAACGCCAGGCCTGTGTCAACTAAAACCATCAGCTGGAACACCTCGGTAAATTTTTGGTTTAACAGATCACTCGTAACAACGTTAACGATACCATCTATACCACAGGGCTCATTTGGTTATGTACTGGGTTCTTTCCAGATACAGGAAGGACAATCAGCCACACAAATTCTCGGACTAAATGGCCAGGGCGTTGGCAAACTGGGTGATGCTGAGCCGAGGTTCCAGATGAATACCTACAACGAAGTTACCTTTAAGAACAGGCTGAGCTTTCGCTTTCTTTTACACCTCAAAGCCGGCGGACAAAATGTAAACTTAACCTCGCTACAAAACGATTTTGGCGGAACCAGCGTTGACTTTGATAAGGTAACCAACAAAGCTGGCCTGCCCGATGGCATTTACCGGATTACCAAAGTAGGCACCACGGCAGAAGAATTTGTACAAAACTCCGGCTACCTGCGCCTGCGGGAAGTTGGGTTATATTATTCATTTACAAAATTGCCGCTGAAGTTTATCAAAAGTATCCGTGCGGGCGTGTCACTCAACAATTACCTTACTATTACCAAATACAAATCATACGATCCGGAAGTATCCAATTTTGGCACCGGTTTCTCTACCGGTGTGGATGTGGATCCCTACCCTGCTGTAAAACGAGCCAACTTTCACCTTACGCTTGATTTTTAAATTAAAAGACCGAAGTGTCATTATTGAATTGACCGTTAAAAAAAATTACATGAAAAAAAATACTATCATACAACTCCTTTTTCTCATCAGCATCCCCTTTCTTTTTTATTCGTGCAAAAAAGACTACGGCAATCTGAACAGCCCAACCATAGAAGATTTTTTAAAGGATGCCACAAAAGATGAACTGAACAATTTGGTAAGCGGTACAGAATCGGGCATGCGTAATGTACTTTCTATGTACCTTGACGATGCCGGCACGTTAGGAAGGGAAGGCTATCGTTTTTCAGGTTCGGAGCCAAGGTATGTTACTGATTTGCTGGGCGCCAACAGCGGCACACTCAGCAGCAGTAACTTTTATATTACCCAACCCTGGGCGGCCCGTTACAGAACCGTTAAGAACTGCAATGTGCTGATACAGGCTGCGGAAAATGCAACCACTATATCAGCCGCGCAAAAAAGCGGTTATAAAGGTTTTGCAAGAACCATTAAGGCCTACCAGTTATTGTTAAACCTCAACCTCACGTACACCAATGGTATTAGGATTGACGTGACCGATCCTGATCACCTGGGCGCATTTGTTACTTATCCCAATGCCCTCACCGCTATCGCTTCATTGCTTGACTCAGCCAAAACAGATCTTGGTGGTAGTGCTGTTGTTTCTTTTCCTTTGGCAGGCTTTACGGGATTTGGTGATGCAGCAGGCTTGCTCGCTGTAAATCGTGCCCTGGCTGCAAGGGTGGCCATCTATCAAAAAAATTGGGATGCAGCATTAACAGCATTGAATGAATCATTTTTTGGCCTTGACAAAAGTTTTAACCTGGGTGTAAGCCACGTATTTGGCACAGGTTCGGGTGATCAGCTAAACCCCATGTTCATTCCGCAGAACCAGTCGGGCGAAATTAGGCTGGCCCACCCATCGTATGCCACCGACATTGAAGCAGGGGATGACAGGATAAACAAAGCCACCCTGCGCACTACTACTGCTTCACTTAGTGGTTTATCTTCTAACAGGGATGTATGGGTGTATACTGCCAGTACCGGTACCATTCCTATCATCAGGAATGAAGAACTAATCCTTATTTATGCGGAAGCGTATATACAGAAAAACAATTTTGCTGAGGCAATTAAGGCCATCAATAAAATAAGGACCGGCCATAACCTGGCGGCGTACAGCGGGGCTTCAACCCAGAATGCATTAACAACAGAACTGCTCCAACAAAGAAGATTTTCTCTATTTTATGAAGGGCATCGCTGGGTAGATATGCGCAGGTATAATTTACTGGCACAATTACCCATTGACAGAACGGGTGACGACGTGTGGGATAAGTTTCCCCTCCCGGTAACAGAACAATAACGAATAGCTAAGCTACCGTTCGCCAGACCCGTTTACTACGCGGCTGGCGGACCCTGGCCTTGCCAAACAGATTTGCCTATAAGTAACATAAAACAGGTAAATAAACAAATAAATATGAAACGTCTGATTTTAATTACGGGCCTGGTGCTGTTATTTGCAGCGGAGATTTTGCGGGTATATTTTATTATGCCGTTTCCGGGAAGCCAAACGAGTGAAACGATTGGCTTCGCCTATTGGCTGGGCAGAAATATAACCTGGATAAGAATGTTATTGCTGGCCGCAATTGCATGGCCGCTAATGCAAACTTTCAGACGTGACACATTATGGAAACGCGTGCTGCTGGCAGTGGTGTTAACTGTATATGCCGTGATTGCCTACTTTGTCAATTTCCGTTTTGAGGCAGATAAAATGTTTTACCAGCCGAAACATAAAAATTTTGCTGCAGGCAACCAGGCCGGCGCCGACACAATCCTGGTTATTGGTGTAGCCATCAATGGTGAAGCCAAAGCTTTTCCCATACAGATCATCGGCTATCACCACCAGGTGCGGGATACTATTGGAAACACGCCAGCCATCATAACCTATTGTACAGTCTGCAGGACGGGCCGCGTATTCAGCCCGGAGGTTAATGGCAAACCAGAAACTTTCCGGCTGGTAGGTATGGATCATTTTAATGCTATGTTTGAAGATGCTACCACAAAGAGCTGGTGGCAGCAGGCAACCGGTATCGCCGTTGCCGGACCATTAAAAGGCCATATCCTCACAGAAATAGCATCACAGCAAATGTCACTGGCAGCATGGCTGCGCTTGTATCCAAATGCTACTGTGCTGGAAGCGGACAGCAGCTATAAAAAAAGATATGAAAACCTGGCAGGATACAATAAGGGTACCATTGATGGATCACTTGAAAAACGAGATTCAGCATCCTGGCAATTTAAATCCTGGGTGGTGGGAATTGTTCACAAAGACGCATCGCGCGCCTACGACTGGAACGAGCTGGTTAAAAAGGAACTGGTGGAAGATTCATTGCCTGGCCTGCCACTGGTGATTGCGCTGGAAAATGATACTGCTTCCTTTCATGTTTGGAACAGGGCGATCTCCGGCTACTCGCTTCGTTTCAAAAAAAACAAATTCAATAATACGCTCACAGATACCAATACCGGGTCTGTCTGGAATATGAACGGCAGCTGCACAGACGGACCGCTGAAAGGCAGCCAGTTGCAAGCTATCCAGTCTTACCAGGAGTTTTGGCATTCCTGGAAGAATTTTCATCCGGCAACCAGTAGGTATAAATAATTACCCTTTCAGCCCTATCCTTAGTTTCACAATGAAAAAGAGGCTGTATCAACGCTGCACGTTGGGCAGGTACCGCCTCTTTTAATTTACAGCCCAACAAGTTTTGTAACTGTTCATAGCAGAAAAAAATCACCGGCTGCCATGTTAAATAGTATGTTACTTGCTGTCAGGAGGCTCAAGGAGATCCGGCATCGCCTACTCAAGTACTGCGCACCTAAATCCTTGTTCGTTCAGCAGCATCATAATTTTACCGGGTAAAAAATTTGAGCCTTCGATGCGCAGCACCTTGTCACAGTCGTGCAGGTCTATATTAATTCTGCTATCAGGAAAGTGCTGTACCAGTACGGCCACCACGTGCTGCACCTGGGCTGGTTCCTGTATATCTGTTTTAAAGACTTCAATCATATCGGATGGTCTGCTATTTTAAAAAAGGTGCGCCGCCTGCCCTTAACCTTTTATGATAAAAAATATACGAGCAGCCCAGCACAACCGCAAACAATAACAACGGTATCCATTCCAGAACAGGCACGCCTATGGAAATAAAAGAATATACCGCCGCTACCAGATCAAATGCGAGACCAGCATAGGCCCATTCTTTTAGGCGTGGGTAACCGGGAATAACCAGCACAATGGCTCCTAAACATTTTGCAACGCCGATAAAAGGAACAAAGTAGGCGGGATACCCCATTTGCTTTACAATCATATTAACGGAATCAGCATTCGCTATTACGTTGGGTATAGCGGTAAGAAAAATTACGATGGCGTAGAGACCGGTAAAAATCCAGTAAAGTGTATTTATTTTTTTCATAGTTGTATTTTTTAACTGACGAAATCTTTAAAATTTTTTAGCTGCAGGCAGTGCACAATATTTTTTCCAAAAATAGTAAGATAGAAAAAGTACTGCCAACGGAATGAGTGGAAATAATATCCAGCTGGTTTGGTCGCCTGAATAAGCACGTGACAGCATAGCACCGATGAAATTAAAAGTGAAGCCGGCATAGGCCCACTCCTTGATTGTTTTGAATTTATTCTGCACAATCGCCAGCGCTCCCAGTATCTTAGCAATCCCAAAAATGCTCAGTGCATAAATCGGATAGCCCAGGTGCTGCATTACTTCCACACCGGCTTGCTGCCGGGTAACGCCGCCAAAGCCATCCATCAACATCAGCAGTGCAAAAAGAATGGTAATCACCCAATAGACAACACGGGTAGTTTTTATTTTCATATACTTTGTCTTAGGATCTTGTTTGTCTCGTTAATCGCAATAACGTAACGACGTGCTATCGTTTGGCATAATTAATCATCCATCCAATTCCAAACTTGTCAGTAAATGAACCGTAATAGGCGCCCCAGAACGTGTCCTGTAATTCCATTTCTATTTTTCCGCCGGCGGATAGGCCATTGTATAAGCGCTCAGCCTCTTCCTTGCTGTCTGGACTGATAGCGATATAATAATTGTTTCCCTGTTGCAGCGTAAATCCCATTTCCGCAGGTGCGTCTGTGGCCATCAAAATATAGCCCGGCGCTATCGGCAAAGAAACATGCATGATTTGTTCCTGCAGCGCGGCACTCAGTTTGTCACCGTCTGGAGTTTCTTTAAAACGCTGCAGTGTTGAAAACTCACCGCCAAATACTGATTTGTAAAAATTAAATGCGGCTTCCGTAGTACCGGGAAAATTTAAATAGGGATTAATTGTCATTTTGTCTTTTTAATGAAGAACTGTTAAAAAATATACTAAGAATCAATCTTGTTTTTCAAGGATTGTCTTGAGATCCGCCAACCCGGCCGCCAAATCTTTACCCAGCATACTTTCCATATTCATAAAAAGCAGCATGATATTCATGGGATATTTCATGCTGCTGTCAAGGCCCCATTTCACTTTTGTCTGGCCGGCAGCCACAGCAGTGGTGGTTAGATATGCATTGGCCATGCCTTCAAAAGGT
Source organism: Chitinophagaceae bacterium (assembly GCA_039919885.1). Taxonomy (GTDB): domain Bacteria; phylum Bacteroidota; class Bacteroidia; order Chitinophagales; family Chitinophagaceae; genus JACMLD01. The sequence continues at coordinate 82,068 of JBDSEV010000063.1, read as the reverse complement.
TTGATAAAATGAATCTTCATTCCCAGCCTTTCATCTTGTTGCACATTTACTATTTCCTGCTCTCCCTTACCGGCCTTTTTATTTTTACTGTCCCACGCGTACAAAAAACCAATGGTTCCATCAATACCGGTATAAGTCTTCTGCATACCCGGATCAATTCTGTTCCACACACTGTAATTGTCCTGGTTCTTTAACAACTTTATATAATTATATACTTCTCCCACCGGCCTATTGATTATAATTTCCCGCTCAAGCGCATATTCCTTTTTCACAAACAATGCAATGATCAGTAGCAATATCACCAGTGCCGCGGCGAAGCCGAGAATTCCTAATAAAATACTCATAGAATGTGTTTTAGTTGTGTTACGTAATATCTAGATACTTAACCATGAATTTACAACAGGGGAGATGAATTTACTACCGCTTTGTAAACAAACCTGTTTGCAATAGCTTTATCCGTTTTAATTTTCTCATTTGCGGAATTTTTTCCTGGCGGTTGTCACGGCTACTGCATGCCCGGATGTTTTTTTTTTCGCAGTCTTGCTGGCTTTCTCCCCGTGCATGCTCGCCAGGTATCCATCCTGCCTATCCAGGCGATTGTTCCAGAACGAACTGTATTGGCTCACCCAGTCCCACACTTCACACAATTCCTTCATCCGTGCTTCGCAATAACGCTCCCGTCCCTGTTGTCTTATAGTTATCAGGCCACATTCCGTGAGGATTTTGATGTGCTTGCATACGGCGGTACGGCTGATGGTAAAATTGTCTGCAACAGCATTTATATTGAATGACCTCCTGGCAACGATGCCCAGAATTTTGCGCCTGGTGGGGTCTGCTATGGCCTTGAATGTGTCTCGTCTCATATCTTAAATGCAACCTTTCAGTTGCAAACTTATATGAAACCTTTTGGTTGTGCGGGTGGCGGATGCGACATATTACAGGAAATTTGCGACATTGTTCCTGAACTTGCTGTTGCTATATTCGGCTGCTCGTAATGCCAATTTATTACATTTTTGCCACCGCATTGAATGTCCGCAGGTGTAAGGTAGCAACCAGTTCAAAAAATTTGATCTTTAGAAAGCCTGATCTCATTGACGGCAGCACTGCTGATGCCTTTTCGTCCAACCAGTAGAATTGCCAATGCCAGCATAGCTGAAACAGCTATTGTACACGCAGTGGCAAGGCTGCCTTTTAATTCCAGTACGCCTGCACCGGAAGAGATCAGTCCACCAATACCCAACTGTATAAAGCCAAGCAGGGCAGCTGCTGTTCCGGCATTTTTAGTAAACGGTGCCATTGCAATAGCGGCTGCATTTGGATAAGTAAGACCCGTACAGGATAGTATAACAAACAGGCAAGCGATGATTGCCGTTAAACCAAACCATCCATGATAAGTACCCGCAAAAAAAATAACGGCACTGCACGCCTGGACGAACAACGCGGTTTTAAAAATCTGTTCACTCGACCAATGGCGCGACAAAACATGGTTCAACTGGCTGCCGCCGATAAACCCTACGGACAATAATGCAAAAATACCCCCGTAAGCTTTGGCACTTACATGAAACTCATCCATGAATATAGCTGGCGAACCGGCCACATACACAAAAAGGCCAGCAAAAGAAAACGTACCAGCAAGTGCATACACCGAGAATTGCTTTTGTTGTAAAACTTTGGTGAAACCTTTTATAATTGGCTTCGGCCGCAGCGATACACTAGGGTCCGGCACATGCCCTTCGGGTAGAAAGAAAATTATAATCAGCAATATGATTAAAGCAATGATGGCCAGCACTACAAATACCGAATGCCATCCCAATGAAGTGATAATAAAACTTCCGGCGGTAGGCGCCAGCAACGGCGATACCCCGAGGATAAGTACCAGGAGCGAGATAATCTTAGCACTTTCCGCTACAGGAAAAAAATCGCGTACCATTGCCATCGCGGCTACGGCTGCCACACAGCCGGTTAGCGCCTGTAAGAACCTGAACAACAGCAACGCATTGATTGAATTAAACGCAATGCAACCAAAACACGCTAGCACATATAAAGTAAGTCCGGCATAGAGGGGAGGCTTCCTCCCAAAACGATCCAATAAAGGACCATACAACAACTGGCCCGCAGCAAACCCAAGAAAATAAGTGGATACAGAGAGCGCCACTTTACCAATAGTGGTATGCAAATCAGCTGCAATTTCGGGGAACCCTGGGAGGTACATATCTATCGAAATGGGCGAAATCGTATTCAACGCACCCAGCATCAGGATTAAAAAAAAGGTTTGCTGCTTGCTTCTGCTAGCGGTCTTAATCATCTTATAAATCTTTTCGGCTGCAAAATACACGCTCGCTGGCAGAAAGTGAGTTTATAAATGCCCGGCAAAAAACGCATATCGGGGGCACCCCACATCCAGTTAACAGATCGGGCAAACAACATACAGTACCGCCGGCTGGTTCATCCTTCAGCGGCGCGTGTTGTAAGCCCTTGCTGCTTCAATGGTAATTATCCTGGATTTGCTGCCTGCTGATTAATAAAAGGCAGGATTTTAATTAGCTGGTGGATGTGCCTTTGTGTATGGTATAGCACAAAATACAATAGCTCAAGCCGGGTGATCTGCCCGAAGGCGGCAAATTCTATTACTTCATGAATGTTCACATTTGTCCGTTTTGCTTTTAATGCGTCATTTGACTTTTGCAAGGCAGCTAACAGATTTTGCTTTTCATAGAAACCGGTTTTGGGTAAAATAAATTCCGGGGAGTTCATTTTGGTTTTAAAATCCAGAAATATTTTTTTAAGTTCGGCTACCCGTTCAGTCGACTTTCTGTCGGGCATTTTCCCTTCCAAATCCATGGCCTGAACAATGGCATTGTTTGATTTTGTTACGTGGGTTGCCAGTTGCGCCGCTGTCCAGCTATCTTTAAAAGGCACAACATTTATTTGGGCTTCACTCAAAGGGGATAGTAAGTCCATTAAACTAGCAGCGGTTAAATCAGCTGATGCAAACAATTGTTTTACAGGGTCAGTCAGCAGCATACACCGCATCTCATTGTCATCCTTATACCATTCCACGCAGGGCTTTGTATTATCTGCGCGTTCATCCTGCATTATTTCATGAAAGACTCCTTTGATTGCAGCTGTTTTTGTTCGCCAATTGTGCACGGTTACGGTTAAATACACACCTTTTTCAATGCAATACCGCTGGTAGCCATATATGTCTGCTTCTCCCGGAAATTTTTCTTCTGCCGCCGCAAAATAACTAATGGTACCATCGGCATCCATGCTGCTAAGCCCGTAATAAGCGCGCTGTGCTCCATTTGGAATCTTTTGCATAAGTGTGCTGAACGTGGCGTTTATTCCTTCCGGGAATGTTGGCACGGGCGCGCCAAATACATACAGATCATGTAATAATGTATACGTCTCCATCAACCTGATTTTTATAGAACACAAACTTACTTCGGTAGATAATATGGCAAAGGGTGTAAATACGGCAATAAAGGGGGTGATTGCGACAAGTATTTTTTTTATATTTACGAAATGAAACACGTTTCAATAATTATACCGCTTGGCCATACCAGTCTCAGCAATATAGAGGGAACACACCAGATATTGCTGGAAGTAAATAAGTTTCTTGCTATGTCTGACAGAGCTCCTTTGTTTGATGTACACCTGGTAGGTATTGATAGAGAAACAAAACAAACGAATGGCCTTTTTACAGTGAATCCCGATTTACTGATCCAGGAAGTAAAAAAAACGGATTTAATTGTGATCCCCGCCATCCATGGTGATTTTAAAAAAACCATGGAAGACAATGCAGCTTTTCTACCGTGGATTACAGATCAATACAACGCGGGGGCTGAAATAGTAAGTTTTTGCATCGGCGCATTTTTCCTGGCAGCTACCGGGTTATTAAAAGGAAAACAATGTGCCACGCACTGGACCGCCGCCAATGAATTCAGGGCGCTGTTTCCGGATGTGCTCCTGGTAGACGATAAGATCATGACAGAAGAGGATGGCATTTACACCAGCGGCGGTGCCTATGCTTACCTCAACCTGCTGCTGTATCTTATTGAAAGGTATGCAGGGCGTGATATTGCCGTGCTTACGGCCAAGGCTTTTATGATTGATATGGACCGGATCAGCCAGTCGCCGTTCCTTATCTTCCAGGGACAAAAAGCGCATACCGATGAACCTGTAAAAAAAGCACAGGAATTTATTGAGAATAATTTTGAGGAAAAGATAACGGTTGACCAGCTCGCTTCCATGCTGGCACTGGGGCGCCGCAACCTGGAACGCAGGTTTAAAAAAGCTACCTCCAATACGGTTGTTGAATACATACAACGCGTAAAAATGGAAGTCGCCAAAAAAGGGCTTGAGTCGTCGCTTGAAAATGTAAATGAAGTAATGTACAATGTTGGGTATACAGATACAAAAGCATTCCGCACTACCTTTAAAAAGATAACTGGCTTATCGCCTGTGCAATACCGCAATAAGTACAGCAGGGCACTGGCGGTATAATTGCAAACTTTCTCCATTTTTAGCCTTACCGATCATGCAGCGTTGGCGCATCACACACTAAAAAAATAAAAATTTGCTGTACAAACGGATGCCCATCGAAAAAGAATCACCGGAAGAGACCGGGTACGATAACATCCTGTACAACCTTGCGGAAAGCTCGGTGACTGATTTAAAGTTTCATGAGCTGAATTTATCACTGGATGAACTGAAGCTGGAGTATGTGGCCCACCGCGGCCACCACGGGCTCCGGAAACTAATTGCGGCAGATGCGGGTATAGCAGATGAAAGCCGCGTTTTGCTGACCAACGGTGCTGCGGGTGCCCTTTTTATCATCAACAGCGCTTTGCTAACTGCCGCGGATCACTTAATAGTAGTGCGACCGAATTATGCCACTAACATAGCAGTGCCGGTAACCATTGGCTGCGCCATTAGCTATATTGATGTTGAATTTGAAAAACGGTGGCGGGTTGATATTGGCGCTGTGGAAGCGGCTATCCGGCCAAATACAAAACTCATCAGTATTACCAGTCCGCACAATCCCACGGGCATGCTGATGACGGTAGCGGAGTTGCAGGCGCTCGCCGTAATGGCAGAAAACAACAATTGCTGGCTGCTGGCAGATGAAACCTACCGCGATGCGTGTTTCAAAACACCGTACCCTGTGCTGGCTGCTGCAAGCGCCAGGATCATAAGCGTTGCTTCACTCTCAAAAGCCTATGGTTTACCCGGGCTTAGAATTGGATGGCTGATAACACAGGATGAAAAACTGCTGGAGCAATTTCTCGCTGCCAAAGAAATGATCTACATCAGCAACTCTGCGCTGGATGAAGAAGTAGCTTACCAGTTTTATAAACAGAAAGAAAGCTTTGCGGCAGCCATTAATAAAAAAGCCCTGCAAAATTTTACCGTGCTTCAAAACTGGTTGCAAAAAGAACAACGCCTTGAAGCGGTAATGCCGGAAGGCGGGGTGGTTTGTTTTGCGAGGTTCCGGGAGCGCGTTAGCATTGATATTGAAAAATTTTATGCCACCCTCATGCAGCAGTACAAGACTATGGTAGGACCCGGCCATTGGTTTGGCATGACGGACCGTTATATGCGCATTGGTTTTGGGTGGACGGACACCGAAATTTTTACAACCGGCCTGGAAAATATCAGCAAAGCAATTGATCAATGTTTAAGTTGATTCAACCTGCTGTCATATTTCTTCTACCTGAACTATCTCCTCTTCAGTAGCTGCTACATCTGGTAGTTTCGCTACATTAAAAATAATAATGGTTGACATCAGGGCGATAACGGCAAAGGACCAGCGCAGGTTGGTGGCCTGTGCAATAAAACCTACCATGGGCGGCACCAGCAGGAATCCCAGGTAGCCGATAGTGGAGATTGCTGCGAGCGACTGGCCTGTATTGGCGCCTTTTATTTTACCGGCAATGCTGAATACCAGCGGCACTACGCAGGATACACCCAGGCCCACCAGCCCAAAACCGATACCCGCAATTAATTGAAAGGGAAGGACTACGGCCACTATCAACCCTGAAAACACCAGCCAGCCGCTATAAGTGAGCAGTTTTTTTATTCCGATGATACCAACAAGCTTATCGCCGGCAAAACGCCCGATTGTCATGGTTACCATATAAACAACATAAGCCGCTATGGAAGCTGCTTTCGAAGAATGAATCACCTTTAAAAAATAAATGCCGCTCCAGTCGTACATAATATTCTCGCAAGCCATTACGCCAAAGCAGATCAGCGCAAACTTCATCATTTGTTGATCCGGTAGAGAGAACACCGGTTTTTTTTCCTGGGGCTGCGGTTTTTTCTGAAGGGTGTAAGGAAAACAAATGCTGGCGGTTATTACCAGTACGATACTAACGCTTAGCAGGTGCCATGCAGTGGATATCCCAAACAATACCATCACATAACCGAGCCCCGCGCCTGCAAAACCAGCCAGGCTCCAGATACCGTGCATCGTAGTGAGTATTGACCTGGAATACATCGCCTGCACATCCACTGCCTGCGTATTCATTGAGAGATTCATAAGATTTCGCGCAGATCCAAAACAAAACAAGACCAGGGTTAGCTGCAGCGTATTTACCACAAACCCAGGAATTCCCAATAAAAAATTAAAAATCACAGCCCCGGTAACCATAATTATCCGGCTCTCAAAACGGCCCAACAATTTGCCCGTAACCGGCAGTGTAAGAATTAGTCCAACCGGCATCGCCAGCAAGACTGCGCCCAGCTGCGCTTCATTCAGGTGCAGATGCTGCTGCACGGAAGGTATCCTGGAAGCCCAGGTTGAATACCCAAACCCTGAAATGAAAAAATAAATACTCGTGACAATACGTAACTGCCGGGGAGATTTATTTTTCAAAAGGACCGCATCCATATTGCGGAAGGTAAAGTTTTTTTATACCCATCTAATGAGAAAGGCTGTCATTATTTTTATTTCCTGCAACTGCACAATCACTTATTTGACCTTTCGGCGGCGTCTATTTCCCGCTGCAGGTTACAGCGGTGTACATTCCGCAACCCGATGCCGTAGCGCTCACAGCGCCGTTTGGGCCAATTTTTACTAATAGGCAGTCATTTTTAGCGGCGGGCACCTGAACGCGATAACGCATATATTATAGTAAGCGCGTAAATTCCCCGCTGATTGTGCTGCTGTGGCCGCAAACACATGCTATTGCAGGCGGTAGCAGCGCGACTGCAGTGCGGGATTATACCCTATTTCTAACAGCGTTTCCAGCCCTGGTTTTGCCCTTCACAGGCGGTATCTGATAAAAAAAACCGTAATTTTTCGAGCCTGGCTGATAGCTCCCATCGCAAAAAGTGCCCTATAGTCTTCATGTTCAAGCTGCCCGCAAACACTTATTAGACAAGGATTTATGAACGAATATTCCTTAATATCCCCCAATATAAACCCGCATACCCTTCCGATTTACCCTTACTTATTGCTAATCTATTAAAACGGTTCATTCGTCGAATACAATCAATGTTGCAACATTTTTATGGCTTTAGTTTTCAGGTGGTTATGATAAGGAGCGCTGATACGAAATGTGCTTTGTCTAAACGGCATTGCGCGGGCGCAGTAATGCTACTAATATTACTGCAGAAAATACGGTGATTCAAATAAGGTAATTATCACTTTTTAAATCACGGTTTTCTGCAGCTATACAAAAAAACACTTACTAGGGTTAAAACAAAAAAACGTACCATGAAACAATTTTCCTTAATTAGTAAATTATACATCATCATTTTGGTGTGCATGTTTACAACACCAGTTTTGGCGCAGACCTGCCAGCTGGCAATAACTGTTTCTACAACAGATTCAAGATGTAAGGCAACCGGTAGCATTACGGTTACGGCTACCAACGGTTCAGGTAACTATAATTATATAGTTACTGGTATGTCTTACAATATTAATACATCCGCCAATATTATAGACGGACTGAAACCGGGTTCCTATACTGTTAAAGTAAAGGATATCAGCACCGGTTGCACAGAAGAACAAACCAATGTTACGGTTGGTGGTAGTTACCAGGATCCCCGTTTCAATCTTCTTGCTACGGACGTTACCTGCTTTAATGCCGCCAACGGAAGTATTACCGTTAATAATGTGCAGTACGGTACCGCACCTTTCACGTTCACAATTATTTCGCCATCAGCTTCGCAGGTAGGGGTTACAAACACTTCAGGTGTTTTTAGCGCGCTTACTGCAGGTGACTATTATATACAGCTAAGCGACTCATGTGGTGGCTTGCAGACAAGGGTAATGACGATAGCCAATTATTCCTGGACCCCTTCACTTGCTGCAATCACTAAACCAGCCTGTGATACAGCAGAAGTTACGATCAGCGCTTCAGATAACCGCGGCAGTACAAATGCTGCTGGTTCAGTTTTTAATACTTTTAGCTACGGCGCAACTGTTGTTGCTGGCGATACTATCTGGTCGGCCAACAGGACTTTTCGCTTTTTTAAAGGTAGTTACCGCCATGGTAGCTTAATAATAAAAGACGGTTGTGGAAATATAAGAACATTGCCTTTTACAGATACAAGTATACCAAACGTGAATGCTTCTGTTGTAACGAATAATTACCAGTGCAGTGATTTTACTGCTACGGTTACCGGTCAGCAAAACCTGAATAATCCGCAATACTGCCTGTACAACAATTCTAATGTATTAATCGGGTGCAACACCAATGGTGTTTTCAATAATATTCCTTACGGTTCGTATTGCATCGGCATTACCGACAATTGTTATGATACTACGTTTAACCGTTGCTTTACAGTAGGACAGCCAGCGGTGTCTGTTTCCGGAACAGTAAACATCAGCAACCAGGTATGTAGTGGTTTCGATGCCGCTATTACGGGACAGCAAAATTTGGCAAGCCCGCAGTATTGCCTGTACGACAGTGTCAACACTTTAATATCCTGCAACGCAACAGGTGTCTTCACTAATATTCCTTACGGTCCTTATTGTATCAATATTACAGACGGTTGTACGGGTACTGTGATTACACGCTGCTTTACAAGAAGAAAGCTGATGCCGGTAGTTGCCACCAATGTTACCTATTCTAACCTTTCCTGCAGTACGTTTTCAGTGGGTGTGAGTGGACAGGCAAACATTGTTAACCCCCAGTATTGTCTTTATGATATTGATAATAATGTGATCGGTTGTAACACTACGGGTGTATTTAATGGTCTCGCATATGGTACCTATTGCATGCACATACAGAACGATCCTTTGTGTTATGATACAGTCATTCAGCGTTGTTTTACAGTAGGTGCGCCAGTACCCGCAATCAACACAGTGGTGATCAGCAATAAGACCTGTGCCGGATTTACTGCCAGTGTTAACGGGCAGATGAATCTTACCAGTCCTACTTATTATTTATTGGACGTTAACAACATCAAAATTGACAGCAACGCTACGGGCGTGTTTAACAACCTGGCGTATGGTGCTTATTGCATACAAATGAAGAATGATGGTACCTGCTTTGATACAACCATTCAGCGTTGCTTCAGCCAGACAGTTCCTGTACCGGCTGTAGGTGCAACGGTTAACATTACCAACAAGGCTTGTAATACTTTCAGTGCAGCATTGACCGGTTTGTCTAATCTTACCAACCCAAGATATTACCTGTTAGACAATACCAGTGCTGCAATTGATAGCAACAGTACCGGTGTATTTAATAATATACCATACGGTTCATATTGCATCCTGACTGTTAATACCTGTTACGATACCACGTTCACACGTTGTTTTTCTGCTACTGCTTCGCCTATTACCATTGGTGTAAGTTCAGCCGCTTCATGTACGATTGGTAAAACAAGTCTTACTGTGACCATCAGTAATGGGGTTGCACCGTATACAATTAATATTTACAATCCCTGGGGTATGCTCGTAAACACTACCAACTCAGGTACTGCTACAACTGTAATCAATGGTCTGGCTGGTCTGCCAACAGGTTTTCAATACAAAATAGTAGCTTCTGGCTCGTGCAGTGGTGTTGATTCTGCCAATATAACCCCTAATACCTGGTCACTTACAAAAAGCATCAACGCCAATTCAAAATGCCCGGGTGGGTTATGGTTAAATGGTTCAGGAGACCTGCTGGTAAACGCACAATTCAGTGGCGGTACTGTAACACCTTCTATTATTCAAAGAAATGGAACAGCCGTTAACGTGTCATTTACCACACAGAGCGGTTCTAACTTTACTTTTACTAACATGCAGCCTGCCAATTATATTGTGAAGTATACATTGCAGGGTTGTGGAACAACTGTCTACGATACGTTTGACCTGAAGCCTTATGATTACCCGAATTTGGATCAGTCTGCGGTTTACCAGTGTAACAACAACAACTTCAGCGTAAGTGCAGCTGCAACCGGTGGTTTAGCTCCGTTTACCTACGAGATTATTGGAAGCAGTCCGGCTTCACCTGCTATCATACAGGCACCACAGGTCGGCTCAACGTTTGGTATCAGCAACGGAACAACTTATTCACTGGTTCGCCTTCGTATTATTGACGCATGCGGAAATGCCGCCATCAATGATGCAAGTATTCTGCCTTTGAGCAATACAATTGTGAAAAGTTCTTCAGATTGTTTTTATAATGATATCAAACTTACCGTTGACAGTATTCCGAACGCCATCTATAGCTGGTATAAGAAGACAAGTGCAACAGACAGTATGTTAATCAGCAATAACCAGACATTCTCAATAACAAATTTATTACCGCCCGATACTGGTGTGTATGTGAGTGTTGTGTCAGTAAACAGCGGATGTCTTACAAGGATATCAAGTTTCAGGGTAACTGGCGCCTGCGGTGGTGGATTGCTGGCAGTAAATGGTTTGTCATTCAGCGCAGCACCTGAAAAAGAAAATGTGCAGCTGAAATGGACAACTGCCAAATCGTTTGATGCAACATCATTCATTGTTGAGAGAAGTACGGATGGCAATAATTTCAAAGTAATAGGCAGCGCCGCGGTATCATCCAATAACAAATTTGTAGTAAGCCAATATTATTTCTCTGATATGAACGCAGTTACCGGAAAAAACTATTATCGCCTGCGCATCATAAAAACCAACGGCAGCATTGCATATACCGATGTGCAAATAGTAAGCAAGAAAGGAAAAATCAGTGTTTCCGTAATGCCGAACCCCGTAGCAGAATCATTTACCATCAGGTTTCAACCTGCTGCAAGCGCTAATTACACAGTTAGCCTGGTAAGTGCAGAAGGTAAAGTTGTTCTCAACAGCACCTACGCTGTAAGACCGGGAGATGCCAAAACAATACAAAGACCGGGCACCATTGCAACAGGCGTTTATTACCTGTTGGTGCTTAACCAGTCAACAAGTGAAAAGGAAATTATTAAATTGTTTTTTAAATAGGTATAGTTTAGCTGTTTTTAACCCAAACCACCGGTGTCTACCGGTGGTTTTTTTATGTGTTTTAAGAACAGATTTGTAATCAGGTACACTCGTACAACATATTAAATATCACTTACTTATGCAGGCTTCGTGGCAATTTAATTTTATATCGGTATCTTCGGTCGTTTCAAAAGCATACCATTACCGTAATGATAAAAAAAATAGACTTTGTACATTCAGAAAAGCAGGAACCACACCGTGCCCGCACCAAACAAATTTTACAGCAGCATCCGGAAATGCGCAAGCTGATTGGTAAAAATCCCAATACGATATTTGTGATCCTGGGCATTGTTTCGTTCCAGGTTTTAATGGCGTGGTTGTTAAGGGATCAATCGTGGTGGTTGGTGGTGGGTGGTGCTTATTTACTCGGCGCGTTTGCGGACCATGCGTTGTTTGTTATGATTCACGAATGTGCACATCACCTCTTATTTAAAAACCGCGCTGCCAACCGTTGGGCGGGCATGTTTGCCAACCTGCCGCAACTTTTTCCGAGTTCTATTTCTTTTGAGCGCTATCATATTAAACACCACTCTTTCCAGGGAATTCATGAACTGGATGCTGATTTACCCAACAAATGGGAAGCAAAATTAATCAACAATTATTTCATAGGTAAAGTCATCTGGCTATTGTTCTATCCCATTTTCCAGCTCTTCCGTATATCAAGATTGAAAGAGATTAAGCCCTTCGATAAATGGGTGGCGGCAAATTTTGCACTACAGGTAATATTTATTGTTGCTATTACGTATTTTTTTGGATTGAAAGCTATTTTGTATTTGCTATTCAGCTTTTTCTTTTCTATTGGTTTACATCCCCTTGGTGCACGTTGGATTCAGGAACATTACCTCACCAGCGGTGAAGAACAGGAAACCCATAGCTATTATGGTGTACTAAATACGGTAGCATTTAATGTGGGCTATCACAATGAACACCATGATTTCCCTTCTATACCATGGAACAAATTACCGCTGGTAAGAAAAAATGCTGGCAGCTTTTACAATTCACTTGCCTATCATACTTCGTGGACGAAATTATTCTTCCGCTTTTTGTTCGATAAAGAAATTTCTTTGTTTTCCAGGGTAATAAGAAAAGAAAGGGGTAAGGTAAAGTTGACGGATATCTCCATTCCTGACAGAGACCTGATAGAGAAAAGACAAGAGGCTGTAGCGCCTTAATGGTGTTGCGGTTTTTTTAATTAAATATTGAATAGCGCGGCGCCACAACCTGGCGCCGTTTTTTATTTAATGGCAACCAACCGGGGGCATAAGCTGGGAAGTTCGTCAAATGTATTTAACATGCTCAACGGTAGATACTTTCTATAGCATCCCTGTATTTCTCCAGCACTACTTTTCTTTTGATACTCATCTTCGGCGTCATCTCGCCGGTATCAATGCTCCATTCGTGCTCCAGCAAATGGAATTTTTTTATCTGCTCTACATGGTTAAAAAACTTATTAAAACTCTCCACCAGTTCTTTAAAAAGGGCAATCACCGCCGGGAGTTGTATAATGGCTTCGTTGCTGGTATAAACGATATTGTTTTGCCGGCACCAATCCTTTAAATTGGCAAACGAAGGGACAATAAGCGCGCCTACAAACTTCTTTTCTGCCCCTACTACCATTACCTGCTCTACGTAGATAGATTCTTTCAGCTTATTTTCGATCGGCAGGGGGGCCACATACTTTCCGCCGCTTGTCTTAAACAGCTCTTTCTTCCGATCGGTAATTTTTAAAAAATTCCCATCCATCATACCAATATCTCCGGTTAGGTACCAACCATTGTTTGTAGCTTCTGCGGTAAGGTCCGGACGTTTGTAATATCCAATCATTACGTTGGGCCCTTTGCATAAGATTTCGCCGTCTTCGGCAATCATTACTTCCACGTTGTCGATAAGGGGACCTACGCTTCCAAATTTTCTATCGGATTCCAGGTACCTGTTTACGCTGATAACGGGCGATGTTTCCGTAAGGCCATACCCTTCCAGTACTGAAATTTTTGCCGCGGTGAAAATGCGTATCAGCCTTACCTGGCAGGCAGCACCGCCGCTGATAATGCACATTAGGTTACCGCCCAGGCCTTCCCTCCATTTGCTGAAGATAAGTTTGTTGGCCAGGGTAAGCTGCATGCTGTACCATAAACCCTGGTTTTTGTTGATTTCAAATTTTTCCGCCAGTGCGTGCGCCCAAAAAAATAATTTCTTTTTTGTTCCCGTCAGCTCATTGCCTTTTTGCATAATTCTGTCGTACACTTTCTCCAGCAGGCGTGGTACCGTGGTAAACAGGTTGGGTTTTACTTCTTTCAGGTTGTCGCCAATCGTTTCCAGGCTTTCCGCGTAAAAGATGGCCGTTCCACGATAGAGGTACAGATAGGTCACCATTCTTTCAAAGATATGGTTGAGGGGAAGAAAACTGAGTGCACGCAGGTGCTCACCTGGTGGAAAGCAGGGCATGCTGTCCATTACGTTACTTAGAATGTTTTTATGGCTTAGCATCACACCTTTTGGCGTGCCCGTGGTGCCGGAGGTATATATAATAGTAGCCAGATCCTCATATTTTATCTGTGCGGCAATACCAGGTATAGCTGCGATGGATGCAGCGGTGGCTGCGTTAAGTACATCGCGCCAATGCCGCGCGTTGGTAACATGCTCAAACGAAAACACTTCCTGCACGGAGGGCAGGCGATCTTTAATGCTCATTACTTTATGATACCCGTCTTCATCATTCACAAAAACCATTTTCACCCGGGCGTCATTAAATACAAATTCCAGTTCATTTACATTGATGGTTGGATACACCGGTATAAGTACAGCGCCTATTTTCTGTACGGCCATGTCCAGCATCAGCCACTCTGGCCTGTTTTTACAGATAATGGCTACCTTATCGCGTCCCTCATTGCTCCTGTCTCCGCTGCTAATGCCCATGTTAAGCAGCCCTGCAGCCAGTTTGTCTACCATGTCTTTTACTTCCTGTGTACTGTATGTTCGCCACTGGCCGCTTTCTTTTGCAGCAAGCATATCCGGCAATGGATTTTTTTCCAGGTTGTATTCTATACAATCAAATAATCTTTTAGGCTCCATGTTGTTGCAATCGTTAAAATGTTTACGCTGTGGGGTTTTACTGCTTGCTGGTGTTTGCATTGCGCTACAAATGGATGCAAACGGTAACCTGTTACGCTCGTCTTGTTGAAATTAACTAAAAAGAACGAATAAAAAAGCCCGGTAGCGGGTACCGGGTCTGTTAATAATTAAAGCGTAGTAATATTATTTTGAAGTGGTCTGGTAGTATTGTCCTGTTCCCGATTTGAACATGCGGCCGCCCTGGGCCGTGGTGAATTGCTTATATTCATTACTGTGGTTGCCCGTCCACGCTTCAAACGCAGCCAGGTTCTGCACGCTGCCAAACAGCCACTGGTTGTAGGCATTAAAATTACCTTCTTTCAGCAACTGGCGTTGGTAATCAAATAATTTAAAAGGGAATTTTGCTGCATCTTTTTCGAACCAATCCAGTATAAAACGGGTACGCAACATCGTTAGTGTTTCTGCCGTAATGCCTTTTTTTGCAATATCTGCCTGCTTATTGAGCGCAGTAAGAAATGCGTTTACAAATTCATTTTTTGTATCCTGGTTCTTCATCATGTCAGCATCTGTATATAGCTTTTTATACCCTTCCAGCAGAAGGCCCTTTATTTCCACCGTCCGGCGGCTGTAGCTTTCCATATTCACAAACATTTCGCCGTAAATAAGGCTCCAGGCTTTATCACGTGTAAAGTAATAGTACCTGGAGGCATTGTAATAGTTACCGGTATAAGAAGGGTCAGCCTGTATGCCATGTTCCCAGTATTTAATAGCGTTGAAGTCCTGCTTTGTCCACAGCAACTCGCCATAATCGCTTAGCAATGCCCCGTTATCCGGAAAGCTTTTCAATCCTTTTTTATATACGCGTTCGCATTCCTTTGTATCATTAATGGCCTTGTTCAGCATCCCGCCAATCTGGTATACTTCCGGGTCTGCATCGGTTCTTTCCAGCAAAGGTTTTACCACTCCCTGCATTTTTGGATAATCGGACTTCTGATAATACGCCAGTGCCAGATCTTTACTAACAGCCAGGTTATTGGGTTCCAGTTCATGCGCTTTACTCAAGACCATGACCGCATTGCTGAAATCACCGTCTTTGGAAAAATTGCGTGCGGTCTCCTGCAGCGTTTTTGCATCCTGCGCGTTTAACGCTGAAAACCCGGCGGTAACACAAACAAATAAAATGGTTGCTATTCTTTTCATGGATTCAAAGATAAAGTTTTGCGGAAAGAGCCGGCAACCCTGTGTGTTAAAACGTAACGAATAGCCGTTAATAAGGCTTAACGCCTAGAGCGCCAACAACGAAAACAACTATTCGTCGATCAAATGCGTTAACAAACCATCCCGTAGTTTGGGTTCAAACCACGTGCTTTTGGGAGGCATTACATTGCCACTGTCTGCAATATCAAAAAGCTGCTGTATACTCACGGGATAGAGGCAGAATGCCACTTTCATCTCGCCGCTGTTGACCCTTTTTTCCAATTCAGCCAGGCCACGGATACCGCCTACAAAATCGATGCGCTTATCCGTACGCTGGTCTTTAATACCCAGCAATTTATCCAGCACCTTTTCGGACAATACGGTCACATCCAGCACACCAATAGGGTCGGTGGTATAGCTCTCTTTTTTTGCGTTAAGCTGGTACCAGTTGCCATCCAGGTACATTCCAAAATTGTGCAGGCTGTTGGGCTGGTACACCTTTTTACCAGCCAGGGTACAATCAAAATCATGTTGCAACTGCTCCAGAAATTCTTCCGGGGTCCATCCATTCAGGTCTTTAACCACCCTGTTATAATCCATAATATACAGCTGGTTTGCCGGGAAGAGCGTCGTAAGAAAGTAACTTGCACCTGGTGTTGCTGCCTTACCGAGGGCAGCACGCACTTTGGCGGCAGACGCAGCGCGGTGATGGCCGTCTGCTATATAAGTTGCCGGAACCTGGTCTGCAAATAACGCAGTGATATTGTCAATTACTTTACTATCGTTTACTACCCATATGGTGTGCGTAATTGCATCGTCTGCTATAAAATTATATACAGGTGCATGATGTTGTTTCCAGTTGTCTACCAGTGTATCAATTTCCAAAACGTTCCGGTAAGCAATAAATACATTGCCTGTCTGCGCACCACTTGTTTTTATATGATTGATGCGGTCCTGCTCTTTTTCCGGCCGGGTAAATTCATGTTTTTTTATAATATCATTTTCATAATCGTCTACGGTGCTGCCACAAACTAAACCAGTCTGGCTACGGCCGTTCATAATAAGCTGGTAGATATAATAACAGGGCTTGATTTCCCTGAACAGGATTTGCTGCCGCACAAATGCATCCAGGTTTTGTTTTGCCTTTTCATACACATCTGTTGCGTGCACATCAATCGTATCGGGCAAATCCACTTCAGCCTTCGTGATATGCAGGAAAGAAAAAGCATTTCCTTTTACCGCCTGCCGGGCCTCTGCAGAATTCAGCACATCGTAAGGAAGGGATGCAATCTTTGATGCCAGCTCTGGCCTGGGTCTTAGTGCTTTAAACGGAACAATCGTAGCCATGTAGTTATTTGTATTTTATCTGCCTTTTTCCTCCCATCGCAATAAATGGCAAGCGAAAAGTAATTTTTTTTAGCCTTTTCTTTTTGCAAAATCGGTCATTAAATCTGTCAACGCTGTTACACTGTCGATGGTGAGCGCATTGTACAGGGAAGCGCGGAAGCCGCCCACTGTGCGGTGTCCTTTGATGCCCACCATGCCATGTGCTTTACATTCTTCCAGGAATTGCTTTTCCAGTGTTTCCTCTTTCATAATCCATACCACATTCATCATGCTCCGGTCTTCGCTCGCCACTTTTGGTATAAACAGGGGCAGGGCATCCAGCGTACCGTAAAGCAAATTCGATTTTGCTTCATTTCTTTTCTCGATTACCGCAATCCCTCCTTGCTTTTTTAACCAGCGCAAGGTGAGCATGCAAACATATACGGCAAATACAGGGGGTGTATTGAGCATTGACCCGTTTTCTATATGATTTCGGTAATCCATCATGGAAGGAAGCTTGCGGCTCACCTTACCTAGGATATCCTTTTTCAGGATGACCATATTTACCCCCGCTGCACCGGCATTTTTCTGCGCACCCGCATAAATGAGCGCAAAGCGGTTGTAATCCAGGTGACGGCTGAGTATATCGCTGCTCATATCTGCTACCAGCGGCACGGAGGTAGCCGGAATTTCATGCATCTGCGTGCCTTCTATGGTGTTGTTTGTAGTATAATGGAAATAACTGGCGCCAGCAGGAATCGTATAACCTTTTGGTATATAGGTGTAGTCTTTGTCTCTTGATGTAGCCACCATCTCCACCTGCCCGAATAACTTTGCTTCTTTAATTGCTTTAATGCCCCAGGTACCGCAATCCAGGTAGGCCGCCGTTGCAAGCTCATCCAGCAGGTTCATGGGCACCTGGAAAAATTGCGTGGAAGCGCCACCGTGAAGGAATAACACTTCATGCTCGTCATCCAGCTGCATTAGTTCTTTGGTAAGTGCAATTGCTTCGTCCATCACCGCCTGGAACCAGCTGGTACGGTGCCCGATTTCCAAAATAGACAACCCGGTGTTGTTGAAATTGAGAATGGCCTGGCTGGCCTCTTCAAATACTTCTTTTGGCAAAACACTTGGACCGGAATTAAAATTATGCATCACAATACTCCATGTTTTTTAATGAATGCCGCAAAGGTAATAAAACCCGCACAGGCCTGCAGCGTCTGACAGATTTTTGTTTACAGGAATAGGCAAACGAGTACCCATAATACTTTTTATGCACGCTATGTACGCAGCGCCTGAAATGGCAAGTGCTTTATTCATGCTGATGCCCATAATTGCCAACCGGGTTATTTCTCCACTGCAGGTTCATTTCTTCAAACTCCCTAATCTCCTCCGCTGTAAAGTTTTTGTTTGACAATATTTTTAAATCCGGCTGACCGGCATTTACCCAAGCGGTGTACCAGAAAGATGCCACCGCATAAACCGATTGGCGCATGCGGCGTTCTACCATACCCAGCAAAACGGTATTATATGCACGGGCATAAGCGCCCGAATACTGCCGCACCAGTATCCCATTCCGCTCTTCAAAAGCAAAACGCTGATCACTTCCATATTGATTTGACAATTTTTTTTCCGACAACAAAACCGTATCGGCCGCGGCGGCACTTTCTGCGACCCTTTTCCAGATAAATGCTGTTGGGTTTTGCAGATAGGCTGCCTTGCCAATAAAAAAATCCCAGTCCTTTTCTGCCAGTAGTTCCGGCAGCCTGCTTTCCCAGAAACCGTGAATGCCCACCTGGTCAGTCAACTGACCGTTGTGGTTGCTGCTGGCATGCAATGGTACATGGGCATCGGCAATGTAGTGACCTATTTCCGCCGATAGTTTAAGAATTTTTGCCTGATTTTTTTCGCGGAATGCTGCTGTGAGCCGCTGCAGCATGGTCTGTATCCACCAGGGCACAATGCCATGTGCATTCAGGGTGTCTGCAGTAAATTTTGAAATGGCACTGTCCCATCGTTGGGGCAGCACTGCAAAAGCATCCGGGCCATACTTATCAATATCTATATAGTGTCGCGGGGCTTCTCCCGCCACCGCATACCGGCGTTTATCCGGGTCAACCGCATGTTCAGCAATAAAATTAATATTGGGTTTGTAAAGCACCAGCATTTCCGGCGGCAGCAAAAAAACAGCATAATAATTTATCTGCCGGTGTGCATAAAAACCCCAGCAATACGCTGTAGGGCCAAATAGCAATAGCAGTAAAGCAAGCAAAAGCTTCTTTATTACAATCATGAGATAAGGTTTATTTCAGGTCAACAGTAAAAAATCAACAGTAAAAATGGCCGCGGCCCTACACCGCGATGGTTTTTGAATTTTGACTTTTAAATTTTCAATTATGATTGATGATGCTTGTCTTCTTCCAGTTCGGCCACGCCTCCGCTGATGGCATATTTGAGCACATCGGACGAACTGATGTCTTCCAGTACCCGCACTTTATACCTGGGAACCATGTATAACTGTCCTGTTACCGCGTAAGAATTGGGAACGTACACAGACACATAATCGGTTAAGCCAAATTCGCTGGCATTCTCATCAGTAATAAATCCCAGCTGAAAAACATCGGGTTGAAAAATACTCACCAGCACGGCCTTTTTAAATTTGCGCTTATTGCCCGCAAAAGCTTCAAAAAAATCTTTAACCGACGAATAAATAAATTTTACACCTGGCGTACGCTCCAGCCAGCGGTCGAACAAACTGAATATACGGCTCGTTAAAAAATTCGAACTTAAAAACCCAATTACAATCAAGGCCACAATAATTACTACAAAGCCCAGACCGTAGTTACGGTTAATAATGCGACCATCTACGTCTTTCACCCTAAAAATAGGCAACCAGCTGTCTACAGAGGACACAAACCAATAGATAAGATAAATGGTAATTGCCACCGGGGCAGTTACCAGCACGCCCTGTATCAGGTACTGCAGCACTTTGCGCCAACGCCATTGGTTACGGGCAGATAAACTCATATAGATTGATTGATAGTGGAATATGAGCCCTAAAGTTCAGACAAAAAAACCATTTAGCACCTGTTTAATGGTGAGGCCGGCCGGAAACGGGTACCCTTAGGGCTTTCTGAACAAACGAATAGTTGTTAGTAGGCTTTGGATGAATGGCAAAAAAAATATCGTTGGAAACTATGGTAACAAAAATAGTTTTCATAGTTTTGCGTCCGAATTATGACAGATATAGACACCAAAGAACGTATTAAAGTGCATGCAACGGACCTCTTTATGCGGTACGGCATACGCAGTGTAAGTATGGATGATATCGCCAATCACCTGGGAATGAGTAAAAAGACCATTTACCAGTTTTACGCTGATAAAGATGAGCTGGTAGAGGCGGTAATAAACAACGAGATAACCCACAATGAAACATGCTGCCAGGCGGATATTAACGATTCAGATAATGCGGTGCATGAATTATTCCTCGCAATGGACATGGTGCTGGAAATGTTCCAGTCTATGAACCCTTCGGTACTATATGATATGGAAAAATACCATCCGCGGGCATACCAGAAATTCCTAAAACATAAAAATGATTACCTGTACAATATTTTCCGCGAAAACCTGATAAGGGGCATCAAAGAAGATTTATACAGGGAAGATATCAACATCGATATAATTTCCCGCTACCGGATCGAAGTGGTATTCCTTCCTTTCAACCCTTCTTTCCAGTCAAGGACAAAACACACACTTGCAGAAATTGAGGAAGAAATTATTGTTCATTATTTATTTGGCCTGGTAAACATGAAAGGCTACAAACTGATATTAAAATATAAACAAGAAAGAACCAAAAAAACAGTAAGTGATGCAAAGATTAAATAAGATAATAGCATGGATTGGGTTAACAGCACTGGCATTGCCGGGGATGGCGCAGGAACAACATTCCTTCACCATTCAGCAGGCAATTGAATATGCCAAAAAGAATAACGTGCAGGTAAAAAATGCACTGTTGGGCATTCAGCTGCAGGAACAGCAAAACCGGGAAATCACGGCGGCAGCCTACCCGCAACTTACCGGTAGTGTGAGTGCCACCTACAATCCTTATGTAGCCACGCAGGTAATCCCCAATTTTATATCGCCGTCTGTTTACCAGGTACTGATAGACCAGAGTGTGAAAGATGGCAATGGCAACCCCATTGCCGCGCCCAATGATTTTGGAAATATTGCGGCACAGTTTGGCACCAAACACAATGCCAGCGCGGGGGCAGATCTTAGTCAGCTCCTTTTTGACGGGCAGGTATTTATTGGCTTAAAGGCAAGGAGCACCTCCATCGCCTGGCAAACAAAATATGCCGAAGTAACCGATGAAACGGTAAGGGCCAATGTTTATAAGATTTATTACCAATTGCTGGTAGGCAATACACAGGTAGCGTTGCTGGATGCGAATATTGAACGCATTGAAAAATTGCTGCACGATACAAAAGAGTTGTATAAAAATGGGTTCTCCGAACAGCTCGATGTAAATAAGGTAGAAGTGCAGAAGGCTAACCTTTATACAGAGAAATTAAAAGCCCTCAACAGTATTTACAATGGTTACCTAGGTCTTAAATTTTTAATGGGCATGCCGATGAAAGATTCACTGGCGCTTACAGATAGCCTGGATGAACAACAAATAAAAGAAGGTATTCTGCCGCTGGCCGGTTACAATTATAAAGACAGAAAAGATTATCAATATGCCGCGCTCGGCAAAAAACTGAACGAATTCAACGTAAAACGGTACCAGTTAAGCCAGATACCCACGCTCAGTTTATCAGGTAACTATTATAAAAGCGCCCAGCGCAATAAATTTGACTATTTCGGAAAGGGCGACTGGTACAATATTTCCGCCATCAGCATAAGGTTGTCTGTACCTATTTTCAAAGGCTTTGCAACCAAAGCAAGAATCGGCCAGGCAAGGATAACATTGCAGCAAACTCAAAACCAGATAGACAACCTGCAGATACAAATTGACCAGGAAATCCTTACGGCCAGGTCCAATTTCACTACAGCAATAACTACACTGGACTACCAGAAGAAAAATATGGAGCTTGCTGAGACCGTTTACGAACAAACAAAGAAAAAATATGAAATCGGCACGGGCTCCAATACGGAAATAACATCAGCACAAACTGATTTGAAGGCGGCCCAGACAAATTATATCAACGCGGTGTACGACGCCATCATCGCAAAAATTGATTACATAAAAGCAACCGGAAAACTTTAAACAACCAACTAACATGACTTCAAAATTCAACTATATGCAACGCATTTTGCAAGTTTCGCTTGTGGCCGCATTTGTATTAACACTGGCAGCCTGCGGCAGCAGCTCCAAAGACAACAACGCTGCGCTTGCAGACAAAAAAGCGCAACTCGAAAAATTGAAAGATCAGCAGAAAAAGCTGGAAGCAGAAATCGACAAAATAGATACTGCCGCAGGTAAAGCAGAAAAAGAAAAATTGGTGGTGCTTACCACCATTGCACCAGAAAGCTTTACCCATTACATAGACCTGCAGGGCAAAATTGAATCACAGAATACATCTTATATCGCGCCCCGCAACGGTGTTGGCGGTGTAGTGAAACAAGTGTTGGTGAAAAGAGGAGATAAAGTAAAGAAAGGTCAGTTGTTACTTAGACTCGATGATGTGATAGCACGTCAGAATTTGATAACCGCCAACCAAGGTATAGAAAATATTAAAACGCAGCTGGCTTATGCGAAGGATCTGTACCAGCGCCAGAAAAATTTATGGGATCAGAAGATTGGTACCGAAGTGCAGTTGATCAATGCTAAAAACAGTGTGCAAAACACAGAGAACCAGCTATTGAGTGCCCAGGAATCTTTAAAGATTAACCAGGAACAGTTGTCTTTTACCAATGTAGTAAGTGACGTGGATGGTATTGCGGAAATTGTAAACATCCGGGTGGGCGAAGTATTTACCGGCGTGCAGGGCACCTCCCCGCAAATTTCTGTTGTAAATAACAGCAATTTAAAAGCGACCGTCAATATCCCCGAAAACTACCTAGGAAAAGTAAATGTGGGCAGTAAAGTTAAAATATCATTGCCCGATATAAATAAAACCATTGACGCCGTTGTAAGCGTTGCCGGTAAATCAATTGACCCCATCAACCGAAGCTTTTTTATTGAGGTAAAAGTTCCGTCCGACAAAGATTTGCGCCCCAACCAGATTGCATTGGTTAAAATACAGGACTATAATGTTGCCAATACAATTACAGTTCCGGTAAATACTGTGCAAAGCGATGAGAAGGGAAAATTTGTAATGACAGCCGTAAAAGAAAACGGAAAAACGATAGCAAGGAAAAAAATAGTGGTTATCGGGCAGTTTTACGGAGACAAAATGGAAATCAAAAGCGGTTTGCAAACGGGCGATGTAGTTGTAACCGACGGTTACCAGAGCCTGTATGAAGGACAACTTTTAACTACGGATGCAAAACAATAATGGCAGCCGTGCAAGCTCCATCGTGGGCATGCTATTGCAGCTACTCACGGCTCGCCAACGACTGACGACTGACGAATTAAAATCAACTGTATGAGTGCTATAGATAACATAAAAGAAAAAATAAAAGAATTTAAACCAACCAGCTGGAGCATCAGCAATAAGACGTCCATTTACCTGGTCATGCTTATTGTGAGTCTTTTTGGTATCTACCAGTTTGTTACCCTGCCGAAAGAACAATTTCCGGATATTGTGATACCTACCATCTACGTACAAACTATTTATGTAGGTAATTCTCCAAAAGATATAGAGAACCTGGTAACCAGGCCAATTGAAAAGCAAATCAAGGGTATCACCGGCGCCAAAATTAAAAAATTCACCAGCACTTCGCAGCAGGATTACTCTGCCATCATTGTTGAATTTGATACCGATGTAAAAACAGAAATTGGCCTGCAAAAAGTAAAAGATGCTATTGATAAAGCCAAGCAGGATTTACCCACCGATCTTACGCAGGAACCAACCGCACTGGAAGTAAACCTTAGTGATCAGCCTATCATGTATGTGAACCTGAGCGGTGACTACGATTTACAAAAATTAAAAAAATATTCCGACGATTTAAAAGACAGGCTGGAAGACTTGTCGCAGATAAACCGTATTGATGTGGTGGGAGCGCCGGAGCGTGAGTTCCAGATAAACGTAGACAACTATCGTATGCAGGGAGCAGGTATTACGTTTGATGATATCAGCAATGCAGTAGCGCGGGAGAACATGGACATTTCTGGCGGTTTATTGGATGTGGGCAATATGAAAAGAACATTGCAGCTGAAAGGACAATTAAAAACAGCAGCTGATATTTCACAGATTGTCATCCGCAATACGGGTGGAGCGCCTATCTACCTGAAAGACATTGCTGCTATCAAGGATACTACCAAGGATCGCGAAAGTTATGCCCGGCTCGATGGCAAAAATGTGGTTACCCTGAATATTATTAAACGCAGTGGTGAAAACCTGATTGAAACCAGCGACGCCGTTCAGGCAGCAGTAGAGGAATCCAGGGGTGTGTTATTTCCCAAAGATTTGAAGGCGATTGTTACCGGCGACCAGAGCGTTAAAACAAAAGCGTCTTTTAAAGATCTCGTCAACTCCATTGTCATTGGATTTTTACTGGTACTGATAGTCCTGATGTTCTTTATGGGTGTAACCAACGCATTCTTTGTAGCACTCTCGGTGCCGCTGAGTATGTTTGTGGCGTTTGTGTTTTTACCGGCAGCGGATTTAATTGTAGGCACGCATGTTACGCTCAACTTTATGGTGCTGTTTGCACTGTTGTTTGCATTGGGCATTATCGTGGATGATGCTATAGTAGTTATAGAAAATACGCACCGCATATTTACTGAAGGCAAGGGCAATATAACCACCAATGTTGCCGCCAAAATGGCCGCCGGTGAGGTGTTTGTGCCGGTGCTTGCAGGTACATTAACCATGCTTGCCCCGTTCTTTCCATTATTATTCTGGCCTGGTATTATTGGTAAGTTCATGGTCTACCTGCCTACCATGCTCATCTTTACGCTGGCGGCTTCGCTAATCGTTGCGTTTATTATGAACCCGGTTTTTGCGGTAGATTTTATGAATCATCCGGAAGGAGAAAAAGAACCCAAGAGCGCTATATTTAAGAAGCCTGCATTCTGGATTCCGCTGGGCATCGGCATTCTCCTGGACGTAATGGGTTTCACTTTCCTAGGCAACCTCCTTATCTTTTTTATGCTGATGGTGTTGCTGAACCGTTACGTGCTGGAGGCTGCCATTCACGGATTTCAGCACCGCGCTTTACCCTGGATAATGGGCCATTACGAAAATCTGCTGAGATGGGCTTTGCAGGGATGGCGACCAGTGGGTTTATTGCTGGGTACTTTTGGTTTGTTAATCGTATCATTCTTTATATTTTATGCCTCTATTAGTTCTGGCCGCGTAGGTGTTGTCTTTTTTCCAAAAGCCGATCCCAACCAGATATATGTTTACCTGAAGCTGCCTGTGGGTACCAACGTAGACTATACCGATTCAATTACCCGTATACTTGAAAAACGCGTGTACAAGGTATTGGACATGGAAAATGGTAAGAAAAACCACCTGGTGGAGAGTGTTATCAGCAACGTAGCCATTGGCGCCAGTGACCCTGCTGCCGGCGATCGCAGTACGCGCAGCGAACTGGGCCGTGTGCAGGTGTCATTTGTTGAATTTGAGAAAAGGGACGGTGTTTCCACCAAACCCTACCTGGATAAAATACGTGCCGTGGCAAATGGCATTCCCGGAAGCGAAATAAGTGTGGACCAGGAAAGTGGCGGGCCGCCAACTGATCCGCCGGTTAATATTGAAATAGCGAGTGAAGATTTTGATGCACTGATAAAGACCGCCAGCAGCCTGAAAAATTATCTTGATTCTATACAGGTAGCCGGTGTGGAAGAATTGAAAATGGATGTTGACTTAACCAATCCCGAAATTACGCTTAATGTTAACCGTGAGCGTGCACTGATAGAAGGCGTTTCCAGCAGCCAGATTGGCCAGCAGGTGCGTACAGCCCTTTTCGGACGTGAAGTTTCTAAAATAAAGGAGGGAAAAGACGAATATAAGATCCAGTTGCGCAACAATGAATTGCAGCGGCAGAGCCTTACCAACCTGCTGAACATGCGGATCAATTTTCGTGACCTTGCCAGTGGCGGTGCCATCAAAAGCATACCCATCAGCGCATTGGTAACCGTAGAACCTACCAGCACACTGGGTAGTGTAAAACGCAAAAACCAGAAAAGAGTGATTACCCTGCGTTCAAACGTATTGACCACGCAGGGATACAATGCAACTGCTGTAAATGCAGAGATCACAAAAGACATCGCTAATTTCAAAAAGAAAGCAGATGGCGTTACCATCAAACAAACCGGTGAGGGCGAACAACAAGCAGAAACAGGCGCGTTTTTAGGCAAAGCGCTCGTTATCGCATTACTGTTGATTTTGCTGGTTTTGGTGGCGCAATTTAATTCTATGAGTAAACCAATTATCATTCTCACAGAAATTGTGTTTAGTGTAATTGGGGTATTCCTTGGTTTTGCCATAACCGGTATGGAAGTATCTGTACTTATGACTGGTTTGGGTGTTGTGGGGCTTGCAGGTATTGTGGTAAAGAACGGCATCCTGGTAATTGAATTTACAGATGAACTCCGGGCCCGTGGAATTAAAACCAGGGAAGCGGTGATACAAGCGGGTAAGACACGTATTATTCCGGTTTTGCTTACTGCAGTTGCAGCCATCCTGGCCTTTATTCCTATTGCGGTAGGTTTTAACATCAATTTCGTTACGCTGTTTTCCGATTTGAATCCGCATATCTTTTTTGGTGGCGACAATGTTGCGTTCTGGAAACCATTGAGCTGGACAATCATCTTTGGTTTGGCATTTGCGTTCTTCATGACCCTGTTTATGGTACCGGGTATGTATTTGATTGCTGAGCGTTTAAGAAGGCCCATGAGAAGAATGTTTGGCGGCAAATGGATTTCATTTTTGGGTATACCCCCGTTGATCTTCTTGTTTATGCCGTTGATGATTGTAGCCTGGATCGTGCATCGCGTTGATGTAAGTCGCAGAAGGAGGAAATTAATTGACCAACCTGTAAATGAAGCATATATAGGAAGCTGGTTCTAAGAGCAACAGATGAGCATTTGATTGAAAGACTGGATTTATGAAAAAAATGTCTCCTGCGAGGGAGACATTTTCTATTGGGGTATGCCGGGCGCTTCGTATGAAGCCGAAAGTCCGGTCATTATTTATTGCATCAACTCGCCGACGCATTGCGTGTTCTGCTGCAGCCCGGTGCATGTGTAACGCACCGGAACCCCGCTTTGGTGCATATTTCACGTACCGGAACCTTGCAACCAACGTTATCAATGTAACGCGAACTGAATTCACAAAAAAAAGCGCCACCGTAATAGTGACGCTTCAATTATTTATCAAATTAAATTTTTCTGAGATGCCCGGCAGCCCCGGTAAGTGTGCCACCCACCGGCGCCTTGATTTTTAAAACCCCCTTTTTTGTGGAATCAAATTGCCATCCGTATCCAGTTCCACTATTTCATAACCGGTTTTTTGTAACCCCGGTAATATTTTTGTCTTATCGCCTACCAGTAGTATCGTAATTTTTCCCGGCTTCACCCATTTCTTTGCCAGTCCATCAATTTCAGCTTTTGTAATATTAGCCAGTATTTTATTTTGCTTGTCTACGTAATCCGCAGGCAAATTATATTCCAGCATCCTTGATATAAATCCTGCTTTCTGCATACCGGTTTCATAACGCAGTGCATCGCGCTGGCCAATGGCACTTTTTGTAAAAGACAATTCTTCCTCGGTGATACCATCCGCTTCATAGCTGGTTAGTTCTTTCATCACTTCAGTTAATGCACTATCCGTGGCCGCCGCCTTGATGCCGGAACTGAACCCGAATTCGCCAGTATAATTATCGCCGTCGAATACGGACCTTGCACCATAGGTCCAGCCTTTGTCTTCACGCAGGTTTAAATTTACACGGCTATTAAAAGCGCCGCCCAGTATATAATTCATCAATCCTGCCCGGTAGAATTCACCGGTAGCATCGTATTTCAGCCCCGTAGCATAACCCACACGAAATTCCGTTTGCGCCGCTTTGGGGATATCTACGATGTAAATTATAGGTTTATTAATCGCTACCGGTGTTGCATTTACGGGCGTTATGTCAATTTTTTTATTCGGCAACTGATTTAAGAATGAAAGTTTAGGAAAGATTTCTTCCTCTTTTACATCGCCTACGATCACCACCCTGGTTCCCTGCGAGGTGATGTAGTTGTTGTAATAGTATTTTATATCCTCCAGCGTAATGTTATTCATGGACTGCTCTGTTCCGCGTTCGCTCATACCCAGGATATTGTTACTGCCATAGTTGATCCTGGATACTATTTCGGTTGCCACCGCCGCTGGTTGCGTTTTCACTTGTTTAATGCCTTCCAGGTTTTGCTTCTGGTTTCTTTTAAACGCATCTGCTGTAAAATTTGGCTGGAACAATTTTTCCTGCAGCAACAACAGGGTTTTATCAATATTTTTTTTCAGGCTTTGAACCGAGAATACAATACCATCGCGTGTGCTGTAGGTATTTATTGAACTACCCAGCTTTTGTAATTCAATGCCCAGCTGTTCGGCAGAATAATTTTTTGTGTCTTCATCCATCATGTCTGCAAAAAATCCAGCCAGTCCCAGTTTACTTGTATCCTTTGCTTCCAGCAGGTGTCCGCCGGGAATGGTAATGGTAATATTTACCGTGGGCAATTCATTGTTTTGCGCCCCTATCATCTTAATACCGTTGGGCAGATCTTTTTTCCAGAAAGCCGGCACTTTTACAACTGGGTTAGCGCCATTGCCCGGCAACTTGCTCCTGTCAAAATTATCAGTTGCTTTTTCATACTTCAATTTATTATAGCCGTAATCGGGCGCCTTGTAATGCCCGGAATCGATGGTATAATTATCTGCGGCAGCAATCATTTTTTCCTGCGCTTTCGGCAACACACTTACTATTACGGCATGGTTGCTTTTGATGTACTTATTGTACACACGCATCACATCTGCTTTGGTAACGGCGGTATACATTTTCAGTAATTCCCCAATTTTATTGGGGTTGCCGGTAAAAGTCTGAAAAGTGGCCAGCTGGCTTACTTTACCTGCCACGCTCTGCAATCCGTTTATATACTGTGCTTCTATACTTCCTTTAAATTTGTCTACATCTTCATCCGTTACGCCGCGCGTCTCAAAACTGTCCAGTGAAGCCCGCACCAACTTCTCCATATCTGCCAGTGATTTACCGGGGAAAGGCACAACTGTTATGTAGAATTCGCCAGCCAGTTCACTTAACTGACTATTGCTATTTGCTTGTACTGCCAGCTGATTTTTTACCAGTTGCTGGTATAATACTGAGTTTTTTCCCTGCCCTATTACCTGGGCCAGGCAGGCCAGTGGGGCCATATCCTTATCATAATTGGGAACGGACGGGTATACCATTGCCAGCAAAGGCAGGCGCGCATAATTATCTGTATAGGACACGTACCGGTCTTTAGCGGGGTTGGCAACCGGCAACTGTACTTTCGGCACATCCGGACAACGCGGTATATCACCATAATATTTCTCGACCAGTTTTACCACATCGGCTGTTTTTACATCGCCGCCTATTGTGAGCGTGGCATTGTTTGGACCGTACCAGCGCAGGAAGAAGTTTTTAAGATCGTTTACACTTACCCGGTTTAAATCTTCTATGTAACCAATGGTCAGCCACGAGTAAGGATTTCCATATTCATATAAATTTTTTGCCACCACTTCACTCAGCAAACCATAAGGCCTGTTGTCATAGTTTTGTCCCCGTTCGTTTTTTACGGTGGCGCGCTGCACTTCAAATTTCTTTTGCGTTACCGCGTCCAGCAAAAAGCCCATGCGGTCGGATTCCAGCCACAACATTTTTTCTAACTGGTTGCTGGGTACTGTTTCATAGTAATTGGTGCGATCGCGATTGGTAGACCCATTGAGCGTACCGCCTGCGGCCGTAACAATTTTGAAATGTTGTTCATCTGCTACATGGTCGCTGCCCTGGAACATCATGTGTTCAAAAAAATGCGCGAACCCCGATTTGCCAATTTCTTCTCTTGCCGAACCCACGTGATAGGTTACATCCACATGCACAATCGGGTCGCTGTGGTCTTCATGCACTACCAGGGTCAGGCCGTTTTTCAACACAAATTTCTGGTAGGGTATTACCAGCTCATCACCCTTTTTAGTAACGGTCTCTACTAATTTTGCCTGTCCGTTTACTTGCATTACCAGGGCGAACAATACGGCCACCACCAGGAAATATTTCAATTTTATCATATCGCTTTTTTTAGAAAAGTATTTAACAAGGTAAGGATTTTGATGGTCTAACATTTAACCACTGGTCATTTTAATGCGGAATTTCTAGCACACTAATGCCATGGATGAGATAGAATTGCCGGCATTAATTGTTGGCTAAACCCGTGAATCGCTTATATAATCAGTAGTTCCGGCCCAGCAATCCGCTAGCATGAAGACTTTGGCGTTATAGCTTTCCAACACCTCTGACGTGTGTTTGTTCTT
Organism: Chitinophagaceae bacterium; assembly: GCA_039919885.1. GTDB lineage: Bacteria > Bacteroidota > Bacteroidia > Chitinophagales > Chitinophagaceae > JACMLD01. Next base: position 51,372 of record JBDSEV010000063.1, on the reverse strand, counting down.
CCCCTGCCATTTGCATACTTCCGCTTGTCATATTATGGTATGGGCAAAGAATAAATCTTTTTTACCTTCATTAAAAATATTACCATGAGAAATAATCATGAAATTGATTACAAAATTTACGGCGAAGAATTACAATTTGTAGAAATAGAGCTTGATCCCAATGAAACCGCCATTGCGGAAAGCGGTGCCTTCATGATGATGGATGATAATATCGTAATGCAGAGCATTTTTGGCGATGGTTCCAAACAACAGGGTGGTGGTTTGCTGGACAAATTGTTTTCTGCCGGCAAGCGCATTTTAGTGGGCGAAAGTCTTTTTATGACTGCATTTACCAATACGGGCACCGGCAAGCGACGGGTGAGTTTTGCCGCGCCTTATACCGGCAAGGTGATTCCACTTGATTTGCAGCAGCTCGGTGGCACCATCATTGCCCAGAAAGATTCATTTTTATGCGCTGCCAAAGGTGTTAGTATCGGCATTGCTTTTCAGCGCAAGCTCGGTACAGGTATTTTTGGTGGCGAAGGATTTATTATGGAGAAACTGGAGGGCGATGGTATGGCGTTTGTGCATGCGGGAGGGTATGTAATAGAAAAGACCCTGCAACCAGGCGAACTGCTGCGGGTAGATACGGGGTGCGTAGTGGCTTTTACAGGGGGCATTGATTTTGATGTGGAAATGATACACGGCGTGCGCAACTGGGTTTTTGGCGGCGAAGGTTTGTTTTTTGCGGTGCTGCGCGGACCGGGTAAAGTGTGGCTACAATCCTTACCCATTAGCAGGCTGGCTAGCAAAATTATTTCTTATAGTCCGCAGTTTGGCCGCCGCAGGGAAGAAGGCAGTATTTTGGGCGGACTGGGGAATCTACTGGATGGAGACGGCAGATAGAAAACATACGATTCTAAAATAAGAAACGGTCCTGCAATATTGCGGGACCGTTTCATTTGAGTTATGGTTGCGTTGCAGCAAACAGGTTGCGCGCAAACTTTTTTTTGTATTAATTTCTGCTGTTCAGTTTAGAAAGCAAACGCAGTATTTCCAGGTAGAGCCAAACAATGGTTACCAGGAGGCCGAAAGCACCATACCATTCCATGTACTTGGGTGCACCCATTGCAGCACCTTGTTCTATCCTGTCAAAATCAAGAATCAAATTTAATGCGGCAATGCCTACCACCACCAGTGAAAAAATGATGCCCATGGTACCGCTGGAGTGAATCAATGGCATGTCTACGCCAAACATGCGCAACACCATTGCCAGTACGTAAAAAACCGCAATACCCATTGTAGCGACAATAATAACAGATTTAAATTTTTCAGTAGCTTTAATAATACGGAAACGGTATAAAGCAAACATGGCCAGCACCACCGCAAACGTGAGCACCACGGCCTGCATAACTATACCACCCGCAACCCCAGCCGTTTCTGCACCTTTAAAAGCAAAATTATACATAGCAGAAATACCGCCTATAAATGCACCTTCAAACAAAGCGTACACCGGCGCCAGGAAAGCTGCCCAGATTGGTTTAAAGATCAGTACAATCGCCGTTATAAGGCCGCCAAATAGGCCAATCCATAACCATGAGGAAACATCCTTTCCCTGGTTAAAAGCGTTCCAGGTGATTGACGCCGTGGCCATCACCAGTAAAAACAATAAGAAAAACTTATTCAGGGTGCCCCTTTCGGTCATTACTTCAGACTGGTCAACAACAATGGATTGTTGAAAAGTCTTTTCATTTAAGGCCGGATTACCCGATTTAAAAATAGCCATAGTGGTTCAAGTTTTAGAAGCTGCAAATTACAAAATGATTTGTGTAGGCGGTAGTTAAAATTTATTGCGCGTTAATAGAAAAACCACCCGCGGAAGCACGTGCATGGCCTTGGTTTAGAAAGCTGTTTTTGGCTCTATTGCCCAAGCTGATTGATCTCAAAATTTGTTACTTTTTCTCTTCCCCCACACCTTATACCTTAAACCCTTTACCTTCCACCTTTTACCCTACGCCTTCCACCTTCCACCTTCCACCTTCCCCCTTACAACTTACAACTTACGCCTTACCTATCTTTGCCCCATGCAATTCAAGGATATTATCGGACAGGCAGGCAGCAAGCAGCAACTCGCAGAATTGGTACAGCACAACCGGCTCAGCCACGCTTTGATATTCCTGGGCAAAGAGGGCGCGGGCACCCTTTCTATGGCACTCGCTTTTTCACAGTATGTTATTTGCGACCGGATAAATGGCAAAGCCGCATCCGCTTCCTCTCTGTTCGGCGAGCCGGTTAGCACGCAGGATGCACCAGTTACCACGGATTCCTGTGGCATTTGCCCATCCTGCAGCAAAGCACAGAAATTCGTCCACCCCGATATCCATTTTTCCTACCCGGTGATAGCAAGAAAAGCCGGCGATAAACCAGTGAGTACTGATTATGCCAGCGAATGGCGTGAGTTTATAGGGCTACATCCCTACGGCAACGTGTTTGACTGGTTGCAGTTTATTGGTGCTGAAAACAAACAGGGCAACATCTCCGTGAATGAATGCAACGACATTATTCATAAACTCAATCTCAAAAGCTTTGAAAGTGGCTATAAAATACTGGTGATGTGGATGCCGGAATACCTGGGTAATGCGGGCAATAAATTATTAAAACTGATTGAAGAACCGCCACCGGATACCTTGTTTATATTGGTGGCAGAAAACGAATCGCAGATACTTCCTACCATTTTATCGCGCTGCCAGCTCGTAAGGATCCCATCACTCACCAGCACCGAAATAGCCGATGCGCTGGTAGCCAGGGCCGGCATAGCGCCCAACCAGGCAATGCAGGTGGCAGGCATCAGCGAAGGCAATTACCGCGAAGCCCAGCAGCTGATACAGCATGCTGAGGAAGACTGGCAGGATTTGCTGCGCGAATGGCTGAACGCCACCCTCAAAGGCGGTCCGGTAGCACAGGTAAAATGGATTGAAGAAATTGGAAAACTGGGGCGTGAAAAGCAAAAGCAGTTTCTTCGGTATTTTAATCACCTGCTAGAACAAAGCGTGCGGTTGAGAAGCATGGGCGCCGATAGCCTCCAGGCCCGGAATATGCCAGAAAAAGAGCGCGATTTTGCCCTCCGGCTCAATAAGTTGGCCGATATTAACCAGCAGCAGGCCATTATTGAGGAACTCGATAAAGCTGCGTATTATATTGAACGCAATGCCCATGGCAAGATGCTGTTCCATGCGCTCACTATTAAACTCCTGCATATCATTGCTGATAAATCACTACTTTTGGTTAATTGAGCTGAAGGTGGATAAAGTGTGCATGAAATGTGAAGCTGTGAACGGTAGAAATTCTTAGAACATTTGTTGCGATTGCCCTACCTTTTTTTTATTGACTTTCAGGGCAATTATATATATTATGGGTGGGTTGAGTTCTTTTTAAACAGCACAAGCGTGCTAATCAGTCATCGAACCCATTCATCTGCACAAGCAGCAACAATGATCTCCAGGGAATAACTGCCTTCTCGTACTATCTCCCCGCTTCAGCACGTAAACATAGTTATTGACCAAAACCTGCACGGGTTACAGGCAATAGCATTTCTTCATTTTTAACTGATTATCTATATGGGCTGTGGAAGTTGCGGTACCGGTACACCAAATGGCTGTAAAAGCAATGGTGGCTGCAGCACAGGTGGCTGTAACCGTTTAAATGTGCACGATTGGCTGTCAAACCTCCCGTTTGCTGACCCGGAAAGTGCCTGCAAAGTGGTGGAAATAAGTTTCAACAATGGCAGCAGGAAAGATTTTTTCCGAAATCCTTCACTGCAATATTTTGAAAAAGGTGAAATCGTGAGCGTAGAAGGCGTTAGCGGTTTTGATGTGGGAGAAGTGAACCTGACGGGTGAAATGGTTCGGCTGCAGTTAAAGAAAAAAGGCGGGGATGAATTTAACCCGGAAATGAAAAAAATATTGCGGCGTGCCAATGACCGCGACATTGAAACATGGAAACAAAATAAGGCAAGGGAAAAAGATGCGCTTATCCGCAGCAGGGCCATTTCCAAACAGCTTAAATTAAACATGAAGGTATCCGAAGTAGAGATACAGGCCGATGGACGGAAAGCCACCTTCTTTTATATTGCAGATGACCGCGTGGATTTTCGGGAAATGATCCGGGTATTTGCCAGTGAATTTAAAGTAAAAGTAGAAATGCGCCAGATTGGTGCCCGTCAGGAAGCAGCTAAAGTGGGTGGTATTGGCAGTTGCGGCCGTGAACTTTGCTGCAGCACCTGGCTGAGTGATTTTAAAAGTGTAAACACCACTGCTGCACGCTACCAGAACCTGTCTATCAACCAAACCAAATTGAGCGGTCAGTGCGGCAGGTTAAAATGCTGCCTGAACTATGAACTGGATACTTACCTGGATGCATTGCAGCATTTTCCTGATAATGCAGACACCCTGCAGGTAGCCCGTGGAAATGCTTTCCTGGTAAAAAAAGATATTTTCAAGAACCTGATGTGGTATACCCTGCCAGACAGTAATAAACAATACCCGGTCGCTATTGAACGGGTACGTAAAATAAAACAGCTGAATGCGCAGGGGGTGATACCCGAGGAACTGGAAGCGATGGACCTTACTACCAACAAACCAAAAGAAAGCGAAAGCGGTTTTGTGGAACTGGTGGGGCAAATCAGCCTGAATACACTGGAGAAAGCAGACCGCAGAAACCGTCCCCAACAGGGCAACCGCGGAAACCAGCAGCAACGAAACAGCGGCCCACAATCACGCCAGGGTGGTGGAACGGGCAATAACCCTAACCAGCAACAAAGGCCTAATAATCCCGCACCACCACGGAGTAACAATCCGCAGCAAAGAGGGCCAAATACCCAACAACCGGGCGGCAACGATGTGCCGCCTGCTCGCCAGGGCGGAAGAAACAATCCCCCGCAACGTGGCGGAAACAATAATCCTAATCCACGCCCCGGGAGAAACAGTGGCCCTCCCCCGCCGCAGAATAATGGCGGGCAGCAACCACCGCGTGGCGATAACCCCAACCGGGAAAAACCAGGACCGCCTATCAAAAAGAAACCATAAGCAAGAACTGATTCATATAAAATGTCCGCAGATCGCAGCAGCGAATCTGCGGCATTTTTTTTTGGTCAAATCTGTGATCAACGCTCCCTCCGGTATTTGCTACTACTGCAAGCAGGAGGTATGCAAAAAGGAAATGCTCAGATGATGAATTAATCCTTCTGCGTCCGCGAAAAATGCCTTCCACCGCTGTGGTAAATCTGGCAGCTGTGGCAACCGGTGGTAAAAAGGATTCTTAACTTATGCGAAACCGATAAGTTAATACTTTTGTACTTCAATGAAAAACCTGCCGTACCCTGTAGTAAATCTCCATAGCTGCGATAAACAGTTTCTATTTTTTAACAGGGAAACCATGAACAGGTTATTCATCGTAATCATATAAAGATGAAACGTTTTTTTATGAAGACATGTATTATTATTGGCGGTATACTCCTCTTATGGCTGGTGCTGGCGCAAAGCTGTATGACTTTCAGAATGAGTGATGCAGACGCGGGCAAAAAGTTTAAAGCGAAGGGAGTGGATGTGGTAATTAATACGATTGTGGTAAACAACCGCAAGCTGCATTATTTAAAAACCGGCAATGACAGCCTCCCCACCATTGTTTTTGTGCATGGCACGCCCGGCAGCTGGGACGCATTTGAAGATTACCTTGAAGACAAAGAACTACTGCAAAAATTCCGGCTGCTCTCAATTGACCGCCCCGGATTTGGCCACAGCGATTTTGGCAAACCGCTGAACCTGGCCCAACAATCTATCATCATCAGTCCGTTGTTTGATCATATAAAAAATAATAAGCCGGTCTACCTGGTAGGCCATTCCCTGGGCGGACCAATGATAATAAAATTGGCTGCCGACAATCCCGGACTAGCCGCAGGATTAATATTACTGGCCGGTTCAAACGATCCGGCGCAGGAAGCCCCCGAAAAATGGCGGCCGGTCATTTATAAGTCACCACTTACCTGGCTGGTACCGGGTGCTTTCCGACCTTCCAACGAAGAATTATGGTACCTCAAAAAAGATCTTATCAGCCTGCAGGCGGACTTTCCCAAAATCACCTGCCCGGTCTATATTGTACACGGCCTGAAAGACAATATGGTTCCTCCCGCCAATATTGAATATGATAAAAAAATGCTGGTCAATGCTGCCGCCGTACATGAACTTATTTTTCCCGACGCCAATCATTTTATTCCCTGGACCAGGTATAAACAGATAAAAAATTTGTTGCTGAATTTGTATTGAATGCACGGAAAGAATTCATCGATTCCAAAAAATGCTTTACCAATGATCAGGTGCCGGGCATTTCCACCAGCATAAAACTATGCTGCTGTCCTTTGTGCTGGTTGTAGATCAAAATGCGGTTCAGCTTTGAAGGAAACGTATTGTATTTTACCATGTGCTGTGGTAGCGATTGCTCTTTTAACAAAAAACAGGCAATCCATAAGGCAGTTGCGCTTGCAGTTGCATACTCTCCGGTCATGTGTTTAAAGCGGGCAATGGTTGTTTCTTTTTGCAGCACCGCTTCACACGCATTGTAATATGGAAGTGAGCGGCTGTCGCCATCTTCACCGGATAGCAAAAGATCCGGTTTTTCTCCCGCAGGCAGGTATTTTTTTAAAAAAGCATCCAGCTGTCTTGCCACTGCCAGTTCATCAGTAGTATGCAGCTGCTGCAGGCCGCGTACAAAAGCAAGTGCGCCGTTGTTGGTAGCGCCCACTAAAAACATAGCAGCACCTTCACCCGCCACTGCACCGGGTGTGCCCGAATTATACAAATTATTTGCTGAAAAAGATTCCTTTTTAAACCAGCCATCCAGCCAGTCGATATTATAATTGTAAGCAGATATCTCGTCTACCCCGCCAACCAAATAGTTGGCGCCGTGATTTTCCTGCAGCAACATGCCCGCATCCAATAATGCATTTTCAAATGCCAGTCCCCGCTGTACATGGGTGGTGTTATAAGATTTATTTGCGCTGAGTAGCCCAATCTGTGCGGCAATGGCATTGGTAGTACTCTGCACAAAATTAGTAGGCGTTAGCATGCCCTCTTCGTAATCGATGATTTGGTTCAGGAACTTAATGCAATCTTCCATACCACCGTTTGCTGTGCCGATGATAATGCCGTTAATGGTGATATTGTTTTGTTTTATCAATGGTAAAGCGGTGCCCACCGCAATGCGGATCGCCTTGCCCATCCTGCGCAATATACCCGTTGGGATGCCTTCATAAGACGGTTCTATCACCTGCATTTTATTGCTGACAGGAACCTGCAAACTTTCAATATCAATATTATTAAAAGTTTGTTGTGGCGATATGCAGGAGGTATGATGGATATAAAACATGACAGGTATGGCTTATCCTTTTGCTAAATTCCGGAATCTGTACCAGTAAAAATTAAAAAATCAGTTTTCTTCATCCCCCGGAAATTATTTTTGAAATGTTGCATGTTGATTAATTATCCTGCTGCAGAAAATATGAGTGAAGCACAGTTGCCGCCAAACCCAAAAGAGTTGGACATAACATGCTGCAACGGCATTTTTGCATACGATTGTACTGGTCGTAAACCGGTAGCTTCTATTGGATTTTTAAAATTAAGGCTCGCATATATTTCCTGGTGCAACAGGTTTAAAATACTATACACTGCTTCAATTGCGCCTGCCGCTCCCAGGGTATGACCTGTATTTGATTTTGTTGACGCAAATGCGGGCACTGTATCAAACAACCGTTGCATGGCCCTGCTTTCTGATAAATCATTGTTCTCGGTTCCTGTTCCGTGGGCGTTGATAAAACCGACAGCACCTGGTAAAATTCCTGCTACGCCAAGCGCTCCTTTCATTGACAGGTAGGGGCCGTCTCCTTCTTCAGACAAGGAAGACGCATGAAAGGCATCATTTGAATTGCAATAGCCGGTTAATTCAGCATACCGTTTTTTTCCTGCGGCCGCTTCCTCTTTTTCCAGCACAAGAAACGCGGCTCCCTCTCCCAGGTTCAGCCCTTTGCGGTCTTCATCAAACGGCGCACATTTGCCGGGGGCAAGAATATGTAAAGAATTAAAACCATTGATGGTAAACTTGGCCAGGCTGTCTACCCCGCCCACAATTGCCCGTTCTGCAAATCCGTTTTTGATTAGCCTGGCGCCGTATAAAATTGAATTGGCGGATGACGAACACGCGGTATTAATGGTATTGATAACGCCGTTGATGCCGTAGCGTTTTTGCAAATACATATTTACTGAAGCGCAATCATACGAGGCAAGATAGTCGGACCCATTGGCTGTTTTATTGGCATCGTTGTACAACTCATCCGTTAAACACATACCGCCTACCGTACTGGCGCCAATTAAAGCAGTTCCAAATTCCTTTAATTGCTGCGCAGGCAATGCGGCGTCCGCTATTGCTTCTTCAAAAGCGTGGAGGGCAAGTAATGTAGTACGTGTAAGCCCGGCTTCCCTTGCATTTAATTTTTCCTGTAAAGAAGTGTTGCTGATTTTAATTTCGCCAAACGGCAGCAGGGAGGCATATTTGGTGGGGAATAGTTCAAGTGAACCGATGCCGCAATTGCCTTGTAGTAAAGCCGTGCGGTTTTCTTTTACACTATTACCGATGGCGCTGATGCACCCCATGCCTGTCACAAAAATCCTGCTCAATGAAAAGAGTTTACTTCGTGCGGTGTTTTTCAATATAGTCTGCCATGGTATTGATATCCAGCAATACCTTTCTTCCTTCCTTGGGATCCTGGATGGTAATGCCATATTCCCTGTTCAGCAAAACAATTAATTCTATTGAATCAATGGAATCGAGCCCAAGCCCCTTGCCAAACAATGGTTCATCATCCTTAATGTCTTCCGGCTTCACATTAATGAGGTTGAGAAATTCTACAATTTGTTTCTTTAACTGTTGTTTTAATTGAACTGTTTCCATCGTGTTTATTTCAGATCAGGTTTTTTCTTTTCAGCGTGTACAGGGTGATAACCTGTATAAGCAAAGTAATACCTATTAAAGGTAAAATATTAAGCAAAACATCGTTAAGTTTTCCGCCCTCCAAAAATAAACCGTAGAACGCTTCCAGGCACCAGTGCAGGGGCGAAAGGCGCATAATACCCTGGAAAGATGCCGGCATGGCAAAGCTGGGAACCAATATGCCTCCAATGGCAGCCAGTAATACAATCGATACCGCACCAAAACCATTGGCCTGCTCTTGCGTCTGGGCAAAAACCCCGATGCAAATGGCGTAACTCACCGCACACCATCCGCAGATAACCGTTACAATCAAAAGCCCAAATTTATCCGCGGGTATATTCAATGCAGGCAACCCCATCAGCGGAAATAACCATACACCGATGGAAAAAATAGCCGCTGTCTGTACCAGTGTAACCGCCATGTAAGCAATTTGTTTCGACAAAAGCGCAACAAGGTAGCTGGTGGGCAATGTTTTTAACCGAACAAAGCTCCCGTTTAGCTTTTCCCTCACTACGCTTGCGCCCAATGAAATCACAATAAAAAACATGGCAAATATGGTCCACGCCGGAATATTGTGCTGCGTTGCATTGGGAATGTTCCTGCTGCCATTGCGTGATACGGGTATTTCATTGATGCCTGCCTGGCTGTTCACAATTTCATTTTCAAATGAAGCCGGCAATTCTTTTTCATTCAAAGACAAATACAAGCTTTGTAAAATCTGTTTGTTTTCCACTATTTGCAAAGCACTCCGCAACGCGCCTTGTATAGATGCCCTGAATGAAAGTTGCAGCACCGGGTGATAATACAGCGTCACCGGTTCAATGGCTGCGGCAATCGTTTTACTGGTATCGTTCTGTACGCCAAAATCATTCAGCGCCCTGCCCGAAATATTTTTTGCTTTGGCGCTGAGGGTAGCAGAAAAATTTTCCGGCACCACAATGGCTACCAATGCATCTTTTGCGTGCATGCGGTCAGTAATTTCTTTTTCGGTGGCTGCCTGCGTTACCTGTTTTACATCGAACATGCCTATTTTTTCAATAGCCTGTATTAGTTGCCTGCTGGCCGCACCGGTATCTTTATTACATAGCAGCAAGGGTACCTTGTTGTCATTCACCAGTTCAAACGTACTGTTTTGCACGGCGGTAATTACAATGGCCAATACCACGGGCATCACAAACATAAGGGTGAGCCCTACCTTGTCGCGGGTTAAAATGCGTATGTCTTTTAATATGGTAGCCCAAAGTTTAAACAAGCGATAAATAATTTAAAAGTCACAATATTCCACCCGCCATTCCCTGCTGATTACTGGTAGTAAAATTTTTTGAATTACTTTTTCCATCCGTATTTAGCGAAGCAAAAGATTTTTAATTTTAATTTTTGCATTTTTCTGTTTACAAGTTTGCATCCCGGTATGCCCTACCCGTTAATTTAATAAACAAGCCTTCCAGGTGCTCCTCGCGGTTGGCTGCCAGCAATTCCGGCAATGTGCCATGTGCAATAATGCGGCCTTCATCAAACAGCGCTACTTTATCGCATAAATTTTCTGCTTCCGCCAGCTGGTGAGAAGTATAAATCAGCGTAGTACCGTTTTTATTTAATGCTTTGAGATAGGCAATCATCGCATGTCGTGTTTGTACATCAACACCTACAGTAGGTTCATCCAGGAACAGGATCGGCGGCTGGTGCATTACCCCAATCGCCAGGTTTACGCGGCGCTTCATACCACCCGAAAATTTTTGTACTTGTTTGTTGCCTACGTCTGCCAGCCCAAGTACTTCCAGTAGTTCTGTTGTGCGTTGCCGGATCTGCTTTTTCTTTAATCCATACCATGCCCCGAAAAATTCCAGGTTTTCCACCGGGCTTAATTCCTGGTAAAATGAAAAATCCTGTGGTACAAAACCGAACAGGTGGTTAAATGATTTTTGGTGGGGGAGCACTTTATTGCCCAGTAATTCAATAGTTCCGCTGTTGAAGGAAAGCAGACCGGTCATGCAGTTCATGAGCGTTGTTTTGCCGGCGCCATTGGGTCCAAATAAACCAAAACGTTCTCCCGCGGCCACTTCCAGCGTAAGCGCGTCAAAAACGGGTTTTTGCTGTCCGTGGTATCGAAAAGCAAGATCATGGATGCTCACCGCAGCATTGCTCATGAATGCCATTTGATTTTAGCAAGTGCTTCGAATGCCTTCCTTTCTATTTCTGCAATCTCAATAAGATAGTCGCCCATGGTATTGAAATCTTCCTGGCTGCCGATGCGGCCTTTATAAATACCGGCTGCCTGTACCGCTGAAGTGCGCCATAAATCGCCAGCCTGTGTAAACGTTCGGGAGATATCCAGCAGGGCATCATTGGCATGAAAAGCATGGGCCTGCTGCAAAAAAGCGCCATAGATATAACGGAAACCACCGCCGCCTGTTCCAATTTCTTCCTGCATGCGTACCAGCTGTGCCAGGTATAGACCGGCTTTGTGCAAACCCAGTTTATCCCGCCATTTTTTTATTTTTCTGCCAGTATAGGCAATGCCTTTTACACCGGCAAATCCACCCGGGATGTGCAGCATGTCGCGCACGTTTCTTTTTACACCCGTTACAATAGCTTTTCTCACCTGGTCATCGGTTATTACGCGTTGTTCTTTCGGATAATAGATCTGCCCACGGGGTGCAAGTGCGCCTTTTGCAAAACGCACGCGTTCCAGTTCATATGAAGTTAAAGTGGTTACCTCCTCCATTACGGGGTCGCTCACCAGGTAGTTATCGCCTTCCTTTCCATAGATGATTAAATTATGCGCATTGAAATGAAACCGGTATTCCTTGGGAAAATAAGAAAGGTAATACACGCCTACCTGGCAGCCCACCGGGTGGCCCTGCTCCAGGCATTCCATTAAAAATTTTTCGGCCTCTGGCCTGGAACTGAATTTTTTTCTGACAACCGGAATGCCGAGCGATTTACAAGTTCGTTTGAAGATAAGACCCGGTTGCGTGCGGAAAGCGATGGCGGGTCCGTTGTTAATTTTTAAGAGGGGTATATAAATAAAAAACAAGCCGGAACCGATACCAAAAACCATGGGCTCCGTCATATTCCTTATACCTATTGTTTTCAACAGGTTAGTAGTAACGCCATTCTCGCAATGCGCCGCCTGCAAGTGTTCAAAATTAACCTTCATGCACTTCCATTGTTTTAAGCTCCGTTACACTAACATTAAATGCCGTTGCATAGCGCTGTAATTTATTTTCAGATAATTTTTCGAAGATCGCCGGCTTGAGGTGTCGTTTTACCTGCCAGTTCCAAAAACCGGTGTAGGCACTCACTATGCCGGTATCCATTAAGCGCAGTTCCATAAAAAAAAGCAGTGGACTTGCTTCTTTATTCAGCACTTTCTGCCTGGCGGCGGCAATCCGCAGCTCAATGTCTTCCCAGGCTACATCCAGTGCGGTGGCTTTTACTTCCCAGCCCGTACTGAGCGCGGTGGTGTATTGCCCGTTGCTGTCTACCGCATACACCATTTCACGGGTGAGCTTGTTCAGTGCGCCATCGTGTTGGGGAATATCTTCTTTTTTCATATTTCCTATATTAAGATTGCCAGGTTGCCTGAGAAAAAATAGCATGTTGCAACCCGGTAACAACCGAAATATAGCGAAAATGCCAGGTTAGCAAACGGTTAGTAAACTGTACATGTAAGAAAAACGGCCGCTTTCGGGCACCAGCAACAGCAATTTATCTCCTTTTTTAAGTTTTCCGCTGTGAAACAACTCGTCTACCATGAGGTATGAAGAAGCTGCGCCCACATTGCCCAGGGTGGTCAGGTTCACAAACCATTTATCGTAAGGTATGGCGGTTTCGTTTTCAATCAGCCTTTTAAAAATTTTGTCTTTAAAAAACTCGCTGGACATATGCGGAAGAAAATAATCGATTTCCGATGACTTTACACCATGTTTATCCAATGCAGCCTTCAGGCCGGTGCCACCCAGCGGTACAATGTTTTCACTCAACAACTTAACATCTTGTTTTATGCTGAGTAAAGATTTGCTGGCGATTTCTTCCGGGCTGTATTCCAGGTAGCTTTTCAGGGTTCCGTCTTCCAGCTTTTGAGCGCCCATGTACATACACGCCTCTCTTTCGTTGGCATAAGACACCCCTTCAATCCATTCTACGCGAAGGCTCAGGCCGTTTTCATTGGGTTTATTGTTCATCATAAAGGCCGCTGCGCCATCGGAGAGCATCCAGCGCAGGAAATCTTTTTCAAACCCGATATATGGATTGGCCTCCAGTGATTTTAATTTTTCTACTTCGTCCTCAAATACTGATGAGATTAGGGAAGCCGACATTCTTTCCGACCCCGTAGCCACTGCCCTGCTTACGTCACCTGCTTTAATGGCCAGCCACGCGTATTTAAAAGCATGCATGCCCGCACAGCACACGCCGGATGGCGATACTACTTCTATGGCACTTGCTTCGGGTAAGAGGCCATGCACCATTACTCCATGAGAAGGCATCATCTGGTCTGGCGACGAAGTGCCACAGGAAAGCAATTCAATTTCCTTTAAATTCCCATTATCATTTTTAAACAATCCCCGCACCGCATTAGCAGTCATCTCGGCATTTGTATGCGTTATTTTTCCCCCTTTTGCAAGGGCATAAAACCTGTTCTTAATTCCATTATTTCTTAAAACAATCCTTTTTGACTTGGAAGGCTTATTGTCAATGTACCCGAGAAATTCCTCCATCTCATCATTGGACACAGGCTCATTTGGAAAAAACACAGCGGTATTAGTAATATAAACCGGGTTAAGCGACATTTGTACGAGATTATTTAACGTCTGAATAATATTGTTTTTGTCTCTTTATACGTTTGGATAAGAATGGTTTAAAGAAAATGGCATCTACCGTTAAAATAATCGGCGCAGCTATAAATAATGCAATTAAAAGATAATATTTGAATGCAACAAGCCACGCAGTTCTTTTTTTTCGTTTGATAATCAACGCGGCCCAGATGCCAAATATCCGCTTGGCTTTGGATTCTATAAACATTAGCCGGTATTTTATTTCCACTGCTTTTTGCGCTACCAGTTCCGCCTGTAATCCATCCCAGTTGCCTGTTTGCAGGTGGTTGTTTACAGTGGCACCAAATATACTTGTATTCCGGATGTCATTGTCTGCGACGCCTGGCACCGGAAACAGGTTGCGGTAGCGGTCTTTTCTGCCGGTAAACATCCAGTAAAGAATGGTAACAAAACTTACAAAATTATGATGCCTGTCAACCAGCGCAATATTACCAGAGAGCCTGGCGCCGGCATCCTTCAGTATTTTTTTAATATCCTCCATGGCACTGATCCACATATTTCTTGCACCGGTAATCGTAACCACCGGGGTATTTTTCAAAACCTTTCTTACCGATGGATGCAGTAGAATAGAATTGACCGGAATGCTGGGCGATAGAAACCAGGCCTGGTAGCCAATGATGATTAAATCGTACGCGTCCTGTTGCAGCTCAAATGGCTGCAGCGCAGCAGGCTGCTGCAACACGGACGGCGGCATCTGGGCAAAAAAACTTTTACTGGTCCAGGGAAAAGGGTATGGTTCCACAGGCTGCACCCGAATTTTGTCTATACTATTACCAGCGTTAACCAACGGTGAAGTAAAGTTGTCAAGGATATCTTCCAGTTGGCCGCTCTGGGAATAATAAATAACCAAAATCCTTTTCTTCATGGCGCGAAATTACAAATTGGAACTCTTTAAAAATTTTGAATTTTTACTGTAATCCTTGACTGCCTGCTGCACAACTGGTGGCATTTTTTTAAAATTTTCGGAGATAAACTGGCTGTCTTTTTCCAATTCACCTTTATACCCAAGTATTCCAGGTGCGTGTTCCTGGATCATGAGTCGCAGAAACCGGTATTCCGGATTTAAACTGTCTTTTTCCAAGACGCCTTCCAATTTTTTATGCCCTGCTTTAAACAGGTTCAATTTTTTTTTCGGGCCACCACCGATACCCGCTTTTTTCATTAACAAGGTGCCTTCAAAGGCGTCTTTGTCTTTTACAGCCACTGTTTTAAGCAACGCAAGTTGATTGTCAACAGCCGCTTCGTTGTTTCCGGCCATTGCCGCATAAAAATCTTTTTTGTTGAAGCTGTTTTCTTTTTCCTGGGCAAAAACCTGGTTGCCGCTCCACACAGAAAGCATCAAACAAAGGGCGCCCATCAACATTTTCATGGTGCTGTTTTTAGAGCATCAAATATAAAGAATCTGGCGTTTGGCAAACGTCCTGTTTAATCCGAAAAACGATCCGGATTGTTAAAGACCAGGGGTCCGGCAAAGAAAAAACCGCCCCCTGAGAGAGCGGTTATGTGTAAAGGTATCCGGCTTCAATGGAACCTTTATATGACGGAAATTGACAACCTCATCCAATTCAATGTCCAGTTTGAATTTGATAAGACAAAGCTCCTCTTTTCATACCCGCGGCGCGCATTTTTTCGTGCAGCAGTGCCTTTGTTTCGATAAACAAAGGCTTTTCTGCGATGTTGCGTTTACCGGTTTAGTAGCTACGCGGCATGCGCACAATTGTACCACTTGCTGTAAGACAAACGGTTAGAAGGCAGTAAAAAACAAAACCGCTCCGAAGAGCGGTCTGTTGTAGGGTACGATGCGGGTAAAACCCATATTGACGGTAAGATTGACAACCTCATTCAATTCAATGTCCAGTTTGAATTTGATAAGACGAAGCTCATCAATTAAAAGGCAGGTTTTACAGGTTTTCGTGTGAAGCGTCGAAATTCCGGCTGAATGGCCATTTTTTCCGGATAAGCCGTTTATAGCACAAAAAAAGCTGCCGCAAAATTGCGGCAGCCAACATTTCTTCTATTGCGTGCGGTTAATTAAGGTATTTGGTTACTTCATCCGTTAACGCCTGTCCTTTCACCCTGTTATCTATTACTGTCACCAGTTTGCCATTTTCGTCTATCAGGAATTTCGTAAAATTCCATTTAATCGGATCTTTCACACCCATTTTATCAGCTTCTGCCACCAGGTATTTAAACAAAGGATCAATGTCATCGCCTTTCACTGACACTTTTCCAGACATCGGAAAACTAACGCCATAATTCTTTTTGCAGAAATCTTCTATTTCCTTGTTGGAACCAGGCTCCTGGCCGTTAAAATTATTTGCCGGAAAACCGATAATCACCAATTTGTCTTTATGGGCTTCATATAATTTTTCCAGGGTTTCGTACTGCGGCGTGTTGCCACATTTGGAAGCCGTGTTAACAATCAGCACCTTCTTGCCTTTGTATTTGGAAAGGTCAATTGCACCGCCGTCGAGGCCTGTAACTTTGAAATCGTAGATACTGGTAAATGCGGCAAAAGTTAATGCCAGAAGAGCAATACGTAACATGTTGTAGTATTTAGTTTGTTTGGAATGTACAGAACAGCAACAAATATGATGCAAATAAGGTTGACAAATACGTTAATATTTATCTTTTAAGTAAGTTGCCTTACAATTAATCTCTTTATTGCTTTTCGTAAGCGCCCAGGTCGGGCAGCGCTACGGTACGGGCATTCCCATCCAGGTCAATGAGCAGGCCTGTGCCAACGCCTTTATTAAGAGCAGGTGAATTTTCTTTCAGCCGAAAGTTAAAAAAGTTCTTAGACACATTGATACTGTCAAACCCGGGGTTCTCATTGTTAATAATATTCACGGCCGTGCTATTGGCGGGTGCAGATTTTGTTTTCCAAAGGCAGTTGGCGAAGCTTACGTTGAAAGCGCCTGCGCCCTGCCTGGAAGTTATTACTTCGTTGTCTGCCGTTCCATTTTCTGCCCACATAATGCAATTTGTAAAGGACGCAGCAAGGTTATCTGTATAAATGGTACCGCCAGACTGAACATAATTACTGATGTACAAAACCGGGTCTTTGTGGGCAATGTAATTATTGCCGATGGTGGCTATGCTGCAATGCCTGAATTTGTAATCGCCGCCAAATACCAGCTGTACGTTTTTTCCGCAATTACTTATGAGGCAGTTGTCTGCAACAATCGATGTCTCAATACCATACAGGCCTGCGTCATAAATATTGTCAATGATACATTCTTTGAGGGTTAGTTTCGGACTGGCATTAAGGGAGGGCTGTTGTGCCACAATGCCCTGGTAAGCGTTCCTGATAACTGCGTACTGCAGCAGGTTGTCTTTGCTGGTACTCCGGAAGTAGATACCGGGCCAGCCAGCCGGGTATTCATTGTAGGGATAATCCATCCGGTCGCCGTTAAAATATACCCGATCGGCCGGGTCTTTTTCTCCATTTATCAATAACGTACCATCTACCAATAAAGGAGCATCTGCATGCAGGTATATTTTGCAGCCTTTTTGTATGGTAAGCGTAGCGGTAGTATCCACTTGCAGACCACCGAGGATTACATAAGGAAGATCGTTTGTCCAAACCGTGCTGCCGGTAATTTTTTTGTTACGCAAAAAATGAGCGTTTTGTCCCCAGGCTTCCAGTTGTACAAAATCTTTGTTGCCGTTACTCTCAATAGCAATGCTATCCCGGATGATAAAAGGGGCACCGGCCAGTGACGGATTAACAACAACGGTAACAAATACAAAAACGCTGTCGTTTGCGTCCAGCTCAATGTCTTTTACCGCCGGGCCCGGAAAGCCATCCACATTTATTTTAAATGCTGAATTGTTGGTTCCCTGTATTGTTATATTATCGATTTTTATTTTCTGATTATTGCCGTTCCTGATTTTAAACAACTGGGTCACTGAACCGGTACTGGTGAACACCGTGTCAAAACGCAGTGTGTCTATGCTAAGCGTAACCCTGGCATCTTTGCTGGTGATAAACGTATCCTTCTTACAGCCGTAAAAAAGCACAAGGCAACAGAGTGCTGTATAGAAAAAGGTTTGCTTCATTTGGTTTCAAAAATAATTAAGTACCTTTTAAACGCTTATTTTAATTAAACAGTATATGCCAGCGTAGCAATGCCCAGTTTTACTTCGCCGGCGCTGAGCAGCTCATGTCCGCAGGCTTCCAGGGTAGCACCGGTGGTTACCACATCATCTACCAGCAACACGTGCTTTCCGGCAATGGCTGCCGGTTGCAGCAATTCAAATTTCCCGTCCATATTTTTCCATCTTTCAATACGTGTTTTATTGGTTTGGGTCTCCGTAGCGGACAACCGCACCACGGCGGTATTGTTAACGGGTATTTTCATTACACTGGCCATACCGTTGCACAAAACTTCGGACTGGTTATAACCACGTTTTTTTTGCCGCTCTGCGAACAAAGGCAGCGGTACCAGGGCGTCAATGTTTTGAAAACGCGGCGCTGCGATTAATGCATTGCCCATCATTCTGCCCAGAAAATAGCCCGCATCGCTATTGCCTTTGTATTTAAGCTGGTGCAACAAATGCTGAATGAGTGAGCCACTTGTAAAATGACAGAGCGCCGTGGCACCTTCCAGCGGTATCCTTCCCCAGAAATCTTTTTCTACCGGGTTATTTGCATGCAGGTGAAAATTGGTTAGCGGCAGCTCCTTCATGCATTGAATGCAAAGCGGCGATTCCGTAGACAAATTGTCGCTGCTGCAGCCCGCGCATACGTGCGGAAAAAACAAATGCGAGAAATCCTGCCATATGGTGGTAAGCAGTTTCATATCAGAATAGCAAAGTATAGACCTCTTCTACTTTTCCTACCGTAACAATTTCTATGTTGAATTTTTGCTTGGACAAATTTTTCTGGTTGTATTTAGATACGATGATTTTTTCGAACCCCAGCTTTTCCGCTTCTGCAATTCGTTGTTCTATGCGGTTAACGGCCCTTATTTCGCCGCTTAGTCCTACCTCTCCGGCAAAACAAATATTCATCGGCACATTGGTATCGTCATAAGAGCTCAGCAATGCACACAATACGGCCAGCTCTATGGAAGGATCCTCTATTTTAAAACCGCCTGCAATATTTAAAAAAACATCTTTTACACCAAAGTGAAAGCCACCGCGTTTTTCCAGCACTGCCAGCAGCAACTGCAGCCGCCGGAGATCAAAACCACTGACGGTGCGCTGCGGTGTTCCGTATACAGATTGCGTAACAAGTGCCTGCACTTCTATGAGCAGTGGGCGCAATCCCTCAATGGCAGCAGCAATGGCAATACCACTTAGCTGATCTTCCTTTTGTGTAATCAGTATTTCACTGGGGTTAATGACACCGCGCATACCATCGCTGGTCATTTCATAGATACCCAGCTCTGCAGTACCACCAAACCTGTTCTTGATGGTTCTTAATATCCTGTAAGCGTAATGATGATCTCCCTCAAACTGCAGCACGGTATCCACCATGTGCTCCAGTATTTTCGGTCCTGCAATATTGCCGTCTTTTGTGATATGACCAATGAGGAATACCGGTGTATTGGTTTCTTTGGCGAAGCGTTGCAGTTCTGCTGCGCTTTCGCGTATCTGTGAAATGCTGCCCGGTGAAGATTCTATATAAGGCGTTTGCAACGTTTGCACAGAGTCTACTATAACCAATTGGGGTTTTAATTTTTTTATCTCCTGGAAAATGGTTTGTGTGTTGGTTTCGGTAAGCAGATAAAAATTATCATTTTTCGCAGACAAACGGTCTGCGCGCATTTTAATTTGCTGCGCGCTTTCCTCGCCGCTGATGTACAACGTTACAACGTCTTTTAATTGTAATCCTACCTGCAAAAACAAGGTTGATTTTCCAATACCTGGTTCACCGGCCACGAGTACGATGCTGCCGGGAACAATGCCGCCACCCAACACGCGGTTCAGTTCAGGGTCTGCAGTAACAATGCGTTTTTCTTCACTGCTTTTTATAGTGTTAAGCAAAACGGTACGCGTTGCCTTTTCACCGGTGTATTCCTGCCAATTGTTATTGCCTGCTTTGGTATTTTCTTTTTGTATGACTTCTTCCGTAAACGTATTCCATTCATTGCATGAGGGACATTTGCCCAACCACTTCGCGCTTTCATATCCACAGTTCTGACAAAAGAAAGCTGATTTTACTTTACCCATGCGCTAAAGATAAGCAGCATCGAAATCAATTAACATTGGAAACAGACAAAATAAAAACGTGTAAATAACGCAACACAACATCCATGATGTGGACGATAAACAGGCGTGAAGTAAAAGGCGGAAAATGGCTAAATAGAAAAAAAATCCAAGTTGTTTAAAAAAAACTGCAGAAAAAAAACAATAATTAATTTGAGCAGCAGCTAATTTATTTGCGGCTGAAAAAGAAGGACCTGCGCAAAAGACTGGTTTTTAAAAAGTAAAAGGGCCAGTATTACTACTAGCCCTTTACTTACTAACCCATTAAATTCTTCCACTAAATTACAAATATGCAGCACACTACAAAATTATTTTTTGGCCTGTGAATAACTTCTTCGGCTAGGCATAAATTTTACGAGGGGAGAATTCGATTGGTGTAAATCATTGAGCATTAAAGGATTATAATATATTTTAGCGTCTGCATCTAACAGTCTGCCCACCTGCTAATTAGTACGCAACTGGCTGAATATCTGGATTATCGGAAATTAAAATCACCTGTGGTAAATATTTTCGCCTCCCCTGATAGCCGACGATCGCTGTTAAGGAGGCAAAAAATAAGAATAATGATTATATATACATTAATATAAATTAGATATGTTAAAAAGAGCATAAAACACATAAATTTGTACGAATACTAATGGTAAACATGGATATCTTAAAATATTTAATATAATAAGAAAACGCAAATAGGTGAAGGTTGTTGATTAGTTATCTGACGAATCTGCTAAACAAAAAGATTTCCTATCAACACCTGCTACCATCTGTAAGTCTTTTTCGCTGTTTATCCATTTTAACTTAGTTTTAATAACTTCTTAACCAAATCAACAACAACATGAGAAAACTACTAAGCTGCTTAGTGGGGTTGGCGTTTTTGTACCACACGGCCAGCTCACAAACTGTTGAAGTTGCCGGACGGGTTTCCGATGACAAAGGAAATCCAATCGGCGGCGCTTCAATCCAGGAGAAAAATTCAAAAAAGGGTACCACCAGCGATGCAAATGGTGTTTTTAAACTGAGTACCCCAACCGGCACCACGCTGGTAATATCGAGTATCGGGTTCGACAAGCAGCAGGTTGCCGCAGCGGCATCCGTTACCGTGGTCCTAACCGCCTCCAACCAGGCCTTGAGTGAAGTAGTAGTAACGGCGCTTGGCGTTAAACGTGAGAAAAAAGCGCTTGGATACGCCGTTTCCACCGTGGGAAAAAAGGACCTTGAACTCAGGCCAGAAGCAGATTTGGGCAGGGTACTAAGCGGTAAAGCGCCGGGCCTGAATGTATTGGCTACCAGCGGTCTAAGCGGTAGCGGCACAAACATCAACATCAGGGGAATCAGCACCATTACCGGCACATCTGATCCACTGTTTGTAGTGGATGGTGTTCCCTTTAACAGTTCCACTAACTCAAATTCAGATTTTACTTACGGCACGCAAACGAGCAGCCGTTTTCTTGATCTTGACCCCAACAATATTGAAAGTGTGAACATCCTGAAGGGGTTGAGCGCAGTAACTTTATACGGAGAAGCCGGAAGAAATGGCGTAATCCTTATTAGTACTAAAAATGGCAGCACACAGGTGAGCAAAAAGAAAACCGAAATCACGGTGTCCCAGTCGCTTTTTGCCACTAAAGCGGTGCTTCCTGAATACAATGAGTCGTATGGCGGCGGTTTTGACCTGAGCCTCGGATTGTTGTTCTTCAGTAACTGGGGTGCAAAGTTTACCAACCCGCCTGCACAGGTAACACATCCTTATGACAAAGCATCTTTAAATGCAGATTTTCCCGAATACAAAGGCGTGCCTTACGACTATAAGTTTTATAGCAGCGTACCAAAGTTTTTCCGCACGGGCACTACCAGCACCACCGCGGTAAATCTTGGTGGATCTGCCGGTCCGGTTAACTACAACATGAATTATAGTCACACCGATGATAAAGGCTATCTGCCGGGTAATTCTCTGATTAAAAATAATTTTGGGGTAGGCGGCACTGCTAAACTAAGCAACCGTTTTACCATCAGTGGTACCATGAACTACGTGGGCACCAACGTTAAATCGCCCCCTACCAGTAACAGTTACGGAAACAATTCCGTTAATACCTCTGTTTTTGGTAACGTACTGTATACACCTACCGCGGTGGACCTGATGGGTCTTCCTTATGAGAAACCATCTGACCATTCACAGGTTTATTACCGTAACGACAATGGTATACAAAATCCTGTGTGGACGCTGTACAATGCATTTACGGTTGATAAAGTAAACAGGGTATACGGACAAATGACCACGCGCTATGATATTGCCAAAGGGTTGAACCTTACCTACCGCGTTGGATACGATAATTACAGCGAGTACCAGGAATATTCGCAAAACAAAGGTGGTGTTGCCACACCCACCGGTATCTTAAGAACGTCCAACGGCACCAATACCATTTGGGACCACACCCTGTTGCTAAGCTTTAGCCACAGCCTGGGCGGCAATTTTAGTATCAATGCAGATGGCGGTGTAAACAGGAGAGAAGACAAATTTGAGCAAACCGGTAGCACGAGTTCGCAGCAACTTGTATACGGGCTGATGAACCACAATAATTTTATCAACCATATCACTACCAGTGAGAACGGAAAATCACTCAACTATTCGCAGGAATTACTGGTACTGGGTGCGTTTGCAACCGGTACAGTAGCTTTTAAAGATTATGCTTACCTGACGTTGGGCGGACGCAACAGCTGGAAATCTACCGTTGAACAGGATAACAGGAGCATTTTTTATCCGAATGCAGCGCTTTCCTTTATTCCTACTTCTGCCATTCCGGCCCTGCAGAATAACAAAAACATCAACTACCTGAAATTAAGGGTAGGCTATTCTACTAGTGCCAACTTTCCGCCACCATATGCTACCAGGACCTCATTGTTTATTGCGTCAAGGTCTTTTGTAAATGCAAGCGGAACAGCGGTTAATGTAAACTCCATCCCTACCCTGCTACCAAACCCCGAGCTGAAACCTGAGTTACTGAAAGAAACAGAAGCCGGTATAGAAGGTAAATTTTTTGGCAACAAGGTGTCGCTGGATTTAACATTGTACAAAAGGGTGGCCAACGACCAAATCCTGAGAAGGGATCTGGACCCCAGCACTGGCTATACCGCACAACAAATCAACGCAGGCACAGTTACTAACAAAGGGATAGAAGTGCAACTGGGTGTAACCGTTTTTGAAAACAAAGACTGGAAGTGGAGCGTAGATGGTTTGTATACGTTAAACAAGAGCCTGGTGTCTGATATACCAGACTATCTTCCGCAGGTAAATACCGCGGGTTACTCCAACGAAGGTACGTTTGCCAAGAATGGCTACCCGCTCGGTGTTATCATGGCCAGCTATTTTCAGAAAGATCCTAAAACGGGCCAGCGCCTGGTAGGTACAGACGGCAATTATATCAACTCAAATGATATCGGTGTTATCGGAGACCCTAATCCATTGTACAAGGTAACGGGTATCAGTAACCTCAGTTACAAAGGTATCTCCTTCAGGATGCAGTGGGATTACACCTACGGCGGCGATATGTTTTCCGGTACTGCAGGTGCGTTGCTGGGACGTGGTGTAACAAAAGATACAGAATTTGACAGGGCTGCTTCCTATATTTTACCAGGTGTACTGGAAAATGGCCAACCCAATAATATCCAAATATCATCTTCACAGGCATACTACGGTAACAGCATCACAAATGGCGCAGCAGATGAAGCGGCAATATTTGACGCTACTTGTATCCGCTTGAGGGAGGCTTCCTTATCTTATAGCCTGCCCGCTAACGTGCTATCGAAGACGCCTTTCGGTTCTATTTCAATCAGTCTTTCAGGAACGAATCTCTGGTATTATGCGCCTAATTTTCCTAAGTATGTACATTTTGATCCCGAAGCATCAGGCTTAGGTGTAGGAAACGGAAGAGGGTTTGAATTTCTTTCAGGGCCATCAGCACGCCGCATGGGTGCAAGCATCAGAGTAACTTTCTAAAATATTAAAAAAATATAACTATGCATTATAGAAAAATATTACCCGGGATAGTAGGAATACTGCTGCTGGCGGCTGTTTCCTCCTCCTGCAAAAAACAATTCGATAAGTTACTGGCGAATCCAAATTATCCCAGCCCGTCTACTGCAGACGTGGATTTATACCTGAACGAAGTACAGCTGGACTTCAGTTATTTGTGGGTAAGCGCGGGCGACCAGGCAGGCCAGCTCAGCAGGATGCAACACTGGGTTGGACCGTTTTACAGAAACGGCTATACACCGGCAAGTTTCGACGGACAATGGACGAATGCCTATACCGGTGTATTAACCAATGCCAATGCGTTGGTGCCACTGGCACAATCACAACGCAAATACCTGCAATCCGGTATCGCCAGGATATTGAAAGCGTTTACACTGAGCATACTGGTAGATAATTTTGGTGATGTACCGTATTCAGAAGCAGTCCTGGGCAATGAGAACACCGTTCCAAAAGTAGATCCGGGTGCAACTGTATATGCTGCCGCACAGAGTTTGATTGATAGTGCCCTTGCAGATTTCACTAAACCAAATGCGGCCGCGTTTAACGGAACAGATCTGTTTTATGGTGGCAGCAAGGCAAACTGGACAACCTTTGCTAAAACGCTGAAGCTTAAATTGTATATGCAGGTAAGACTGGTAGACAATTCGGCATTGCCAAAAATACAGGCGCTGATAACTGAAAACAACCTGGTGAATACACCCGCGCAGGATTTTACTTTTCGTTACGGAACGTCTGTTACCGCACCGGATAGCCGGCACACCCATTATGCAACTGATTATACCAACAGCGGCAACGGAGATTATCTTTCCAATTATTATATGTGGCTGATCACCACGCAAAAATACGGCGGCCTTACCCGCCCCGACAATGGCGATCCCCGCACCCGTTATTACTTTTATCGCCAGGTAAGTGGTTATTCCTGGTCTACTTCTTCCACTTGTCCGTGCTGCGCAAAATCACAGTTGGGCACATCGCAATTCCCTTCCTGGTACCCTACTGTTCCGGATCAAACACCTTACTGTACCGTAACAAGAGGTTACCACGGTCGTGACCACGGTGACAACAGTGGTGCGCCACCAGATGGTAACTATACAACTGCATGGGGTGTGTATCCTGCAGGCGGAGAATTTGACGGCAACCAGTTTGCACCGGTTGCCCTGGGCATGGGTGGACAAGGTGCCGGTATCCTACCTATCTGGTTGTCTTCCTTTACGTCATTCCTGGAAGCGGAAGCTTCCCTTGCGTTGGGAATTACCACTGCTGGTACTACGCGTACGCTGCTAGAAAAAGGTGTCAGGGCCTCTATTACCAAAGTAATGGCTTTCCCTGCAACGGTTAATGTAACCCCGGATCCTACGTATGTACCCACTCCTACGCAGGTTGAAAATTATGTTGCCCTGGTATTGGGTAACTATGATGCAGCTGCTACGGCAGACGCAAAGCTGAACATTGTTATGACTGAGTATTATATAGCAGCCTGGGGCAACGGACTTGAAACGTATAACAATCTTCGCAGAACCGGTAAGCCAGCCAATATTCAGCCTGCAGTTGCTGTTCCTAATCCCGGGCTCTTCATGCGTTCTTTCTTCTACCCATCAGTATTTGTTAACCGGAATTCAAATGCGCCTGCCCAGAAAGATCCGGGCAACGCAGTGCAGAAAGTATTCTGGGACAATAACCCTGATAATTTTATTAAATAATTTAAAACAGAAAGGCTATGAAGAAAATATTAATCATACTAGTTGCGGTCTGCGTGGCGTTTGCTGCGTTCAATTCCTGCAAAAAAACCGGTGGAAATCTTAATCCACTTGCGGATGTAAAAAATCTTGGATTGGGTACTTACCTTGTAATAGACAGTACCGTGAATGCCAACCTGAATGCATTGAGCGGCACCTCTACAGTTGGGGTTATTGTGCACCAGTATCCCAGCGGGGAAACAGTGGATCATATATTACTGTATGCTACATTGGGTACCTCAACGGATACCCTGCAATGGAAGCTGGTAAAATCTGTTCCCTATACGGCTGGTGGCAAAGCAACGCTTAGCGCCACCACCTCGGAACTGGCAACGGCTTTTGGTGTGCCGGCGTCTTCATTTACACCTGGTTCCATTTTTACATTTTTCCCAAAAGCAGTCACCACCAGCGGAAAAACGTTTGACATCAACAATGCTGGCGACAATGGCGGCGGTGGTTTGGTTACCGGTCCCGCATATTTTTCTGGTTTTTCTTTTACGGTGTATGTAGTTTGTCCTTTTACCGGTAATATGGCAGGCTCCTATAAAGTAATCAGGGACGACTGGGCAGATTGGGCTGCCGGTGCAATTGTGCAGATTACGGACGGTCCTGGTGCCAACCAAATCAATCTCAGTAAGATTTATCCTGGCGGCGGAACCGTTGTTACACCTTTGCTGGTAAATGTTGACCCTGCTTCCGGTACCGCTACCATTCCAAAAGTAGTTTACGGATTTTATAGCACTGCCACCCAGTACTCAGGTGAAGGCGCCGGTGCCGGTGGTAATGCAGGTTATGTTTTTTCCTGTACCGGCTTCATTACTTTAAGCATCGCCCACACTGACAATGGCGGCGGTGATTACGGCGCAAACAAGTTGATCCTGCAAAAGCAATAATCATTTCATTCAACAATATAAAAAAACGCCCGGCTGGTCCGGGCGTTTTTTTATGCAGACGCAGGCATGCAGGATGATGTGGTGCCGCGTTGCGTGTGCCCAGAAACTGCACGGCGCAGTAATCGCGCTAACGAATCAACGGATGGCAGACACATGAAAAAGTAAAGGTTATAACGGCACTTATGCTTGTTATTTTTTTGAGTCACCAAGTCTTGTAGCCATATGCGTGCTGAGCGGCTTGTTGGGGCCCGCCATATATTCTTTCGCTGTTATTCATTCGCCGTCCTGCTCTTTGCCGCCGTGCGCTGTCGCCCCGATGCGTGCCAGCGCGTTCCGCATTGTTGCCTATCGCTATACCAGGCGTCGTCGTTTTGCGCATTGCCTTGTGCATGTTTTAAGGCACCACATTACTGACACCTGAATAAAAAAACCGCCTGTGCATAAAAAAATACCCCGCAAATTCGCGGGGTATTTTTTTATAATTTTATTTCGTCCTCCTGCTTGTCAAAAAAATGAAATTCAGTGAGGTGATAATTGGTATTTTCTTTGAGCTTGATGCGCTGTTTATGTTTCCAACGCCATTTCCACAACCTGGATCGAAAAATGCCGCCTTTGGTGAGGTACGCGTACATGATGGGGTGTACCACCAGGAAGAGGTCTGTATGTTTATGGGTAAGCAGGTAATTTAAATTCTTTTCTATTTCGTCTTCCAGGATAAGTGCGCTGGATATTTTTCCGGTGCCGTTGCAACTCGGGCATATTTCCTGCGTATTGATGTTTACCTCAGGCTTCATGCGCTGGCGGGTAATCTGCATCAACCCGAATTTTGAGATAGGCAACACCGCATGTTTTGCACGGTCCGTCCGCATAAATCCTTCCATCGCTTCCATCAGCCGGCGCTTGTTATCCGGCAGTTTCATGTCTATGAAATCAGCAACAATAATACCACCCAGGTCGCGCAATCTCAACTGGCGTGCAATTTCATCGGCCGCTTCCAGGTTTGTTTCCAGTGCATTCTGTTCCTGGTTATTGCTTACGCTTTTATAACCGCTGTTGATATCAATTACGTGCAATGCTTCTGTGTGTTCAACAATCAGGTAGGCACCACTGGGCAAATTGACCGTTTTTCCAAAAGCGGCTTTCACCTGTTTTGTTACGCCAAACTGATCGAAGATGGGAGAACCATTGTGGTAGAACGAAACGATGTCGGCCTTTTCCGGGGCAATGCGCTGGATATAACTTTTAGCGTCGTTAAAAATGTTTTTATCATTTACAACGATGCGGTTAAAATCTTCATTTAGTAAATCGCGCAGAATACTGGTGGTTTTTGTTTGTTCGGCAAGCACTTTTGCCGGCGCTACTGCGTTTTTAAGGTTTTGCTGGATGATCTTCCAAGTTTGCACCAGCGCTATCAGGTCTTCATGCAATTCAGCCGTGTTTTTTCCTTCAGCGGCCGTACGCACAATTACACCAAAATTTTTAGGCTTGATGGCTTCTATAATTTTCTGGAGGCGTTTTCTTTCATCAGAAGAATGGATCTTCCTTGATACCGCAACAATATCGTTGAAAGGGGTAATTACCACAAAACGGCCGGGTAAAGAAATTTCGCAGCTAAGGCGTGGGCCTTTTGCAGCAATGGGTTCTTTTAATATCTGTACCAGAATATTGGGTTTGCCACCCAATACTTCATTGATCTTACCGGTTTTAATGATTTCCGGTTCTACCAGGAACTGGCCAAAATCAAATCCGTTTTCGTTCTGATCGTTGATGGCTGTTTGCGTAAACTTGAGGAGCGACCTTGCGTAAGGACTGAGGTCTGTGTAATGCAGGAAGGCATCTTTTTCGAAGCCAACGTCTACGAATGCAGCATTTAACCCAGGAATAAGTTTTTTAACTTTTCCAAGGTATAAGTCGCCCACAGCAAAACTGGCATCCGTTTTCTCGTTATGCAGTTCTACTAATTTCTTATCCTCAAGAAAGGCGATTTCTACTCCCTGCGGAGCCGCGTTAATAATAAGTTCCTTGTTCAATCTTAATCACATTTACAAAAGTATAACCAATCACACACTAAAAGGAAAGCGCTGAAGTGGTTTTACATGTCATCTATCCATGGCTTTTAAATAGAGCAATCGGGCACACTATGTAGAAGGCAGGTAAATGGATCCAGCAAAAAAAAAAGAAAAATAAGGCCTGCTACACATTTGCAGGCCTTAAGGAAAGTTATTTATTTCTCTTCTTATGACGATTCTTTCTGAGTCTTTTTTTACGTTTATGCGTTGCTATTTTATGACGCTTTCTCTTTTTACCACAAGGCATTGCTGAAATTATTAGAGTTAAAAATTATTTTAATGTTTTTATCTTTTCGTTTATCTCGCCCACCATTTGAGGGTTAGCGATGTATTTTTTACCAGCCTCATACCAGTAAACTGCAGCTGCTTTATTGCCCTGTCTTTCGTAAGCTTCAGCCAGCATAAAAATCGCTTCCAGGTTACGCGGCTCGTTGTCCACTACGCGCTTTAAACGCTCCACGGCCTTGTCCATCTGCCCCGATACCACACCGCCTATCCCCAGCATCAATTGAGCGTACATGTTTGTACTGTCTTTTTTTGCCACTGCCAGTATCTTTTGTATACCCATCATGGCTTCCTGCGGGTCTCCTGCTGTGCTGCCAAAAATATAGCAACTGCCGAGGCCGATTGCAGAAGAATCATTTGACGGATTTATTACCAATGCCTTTTCAAACAGGTCTTTTGCCTCGTCGGCCATCCACTGTTTTACAGCCGGTTGATTGGTTCCTTTCAATTCATTTAAAAATTGGCGGGCTGCGAAGGTGAGACTTTTTTCAGAATTTTCCAATTTAGCTGCAGCACCCGTATAATAAGCGTAAGGTTCGAAGAATTGAACGGAATCGCGCCAGAAGTCAGCCAGCTGGTGGTAAACCTTTATCTGCTGGTCTTTTACATCACCCCTTACTACAGCATTTTCCAGTCCACTAACATAAGCCTGCCGGTTTGGAGACAGCTTTTGTTTGGCCGCTGTAATGATAACAGCAGCGTCAATTTTTTTGGGAGCGCCCGTAGCTTCAGCACCAGCTGTTACCACAGCAGTTTTTTTAGCAAGGGGGGTGGTAACACCAAAAAAATAAATCAGCAGGAATAGTACAATACCAGCACCAACCAGAATAAATTGCTGTTTCTTCACTTATTAAAAATTAGGAACGCAATTTAAGACTCGTTATCGGGGTTTGGCTGATCTTCTTTTACTGTTTCCAGTTTTTTAACTTCCTGTACAAACTCTTTTGCAGGCTTAAATGCAGGTATATAATGCTCCGGAATGTGCACCGCCACATTCTTTTTAATGTTACGGCCAATCTTAGCTGCCCGTTTCTTGGTAATAAAACTGCCAAATCCCCGGATATAAATGTTTTCTCCCTTGGCCAGTGTATCTTTTACCTCTTTAAACATGGCTTCAAGAGTAACTAATACATCAATTTTGGGAATTCCGGTTTTTTCGGCAATCTGGTTGATTAAGTCGGCTTTTCTCATTTTGTTGAAAACTTGAGGGGTTTATAATAGTATATGTAACAAAACGAAATTTTTTTCATTTTCATATCTAGTTCATAACCAATTACGAAGTTAATATAAAAGAACTTTTTAAATTGTGCAACTAAAAGATAAAATATTGGTTTTGAAGAATAAACGTACTAAAAGTGGAAATTCCGGCTATTTTTACCCTTTTCCTGTTTAAAATGAGCCGGCAGACAAGCGATGAAACCCGATTTTACCAAGAAACTGCTGGCCTGGAACCGCGATTTTAATACCCGGACAATGCCATGGAAAGGAGAAAAAAATCCTTATAAAATCTGGCTAAGCGAAATTATCCTTCAGCAAACCCGGGTAGAACAGGGGCTGGCCTATTACCACCGGTTTATTGAAGCCTTTCCCACGATACAGGATCTGGCAGCCGCTCCGGAGCAGCAAGTCTTTAAATTATGGGAAGGCCTTGGTTACTATACCCGTTGTAAAAACCTTATTGCTACAGCCATATTTATCTGCAAAGAGCATAACGGGCAGTTTCCGGATGCGTACGAATCTATTCTCTCGTTGAAGGGCGTTGGCCCTTATACCGCGGCAGCCATCGGTTCATTTGCCTTCAATTTGCCACACGCGGTAATAGATGGCAATGTACTCCGCGTGCTCTCCCGGTATTTTGGTATTTCAACACCCATTGACAGCAATGCCGGCAAAAAACTATACAGCCTGCTGGCGTCTGAATTGCTGGATAAAGCGGCCGCGGGTGTCTACAACCAGGCCATTATGGATTTTGGGGCCGTTATTTGCAAACCGCAGCTGCCTTTGTGCAAAATATGCCCGCAAAAAAAAGAGTGCCAGGCACTCCAGCACGGTATGGTAAAATTGCTGCCGGTTAAAGAGAAACAACTACAAAAGAAAACCCGGTGGTTGTATTATTTCATTGTGCACATTAAAGATGCAGTGCTGGTGCGCAAAAGAACGGGAAAAGATATTTGGGAAAACCTGTATGAATTCGTTTTATATGAACCTGCGGCCTTGCTGGAACCCGGAGAAAAAATAATGCAGCCGGTAATAAAAAAAATGCTCGGCAAACAGGCCTTTACCATCAAGACCATTTCGCCGGTTTTCCGTCAGCAACTTACACACCAGACTATCATCGGCCAGTTTATAGAACTGGAAACCAGCGCCGTTCCCGCAGGTTTGAAAAAATATGAGCTCGTAAAAAAAACAACGCTCATCAATTACCCCTTTCCAAAAACTATTGCGGCTTACCTGCAGCAGCAAAGCAATCCCATGCAATTATTCTAGCTACTGACGAGACAGTTCCTTTTAAAAATTGTTTCTAAAACCCGGCCGTATTACTGAACGGCTGCAATTGCCAGCAGGGGGGCTTACCGATACATCCAATCTATTTAATACGTTTATATGCCGCGTGTTAGGAGCCAAAACGACGGGTTAAAAATACATTCAAGTGCTTAGAAAATTGCCATTGTTTACCTGAAAAAATCTAACTTTAAGGAGATTTAAAAAGGCGATAATTATTTCACAATAAACTATCAATTATGCGTGGCGTTAACAGGGTAATGCTTATTGGCAATCTTGGAAAAGACCCGGATGTACAATACCTGGAAGGCAATATTGGGGTTGCAAAATTTTCGCTGGCAACAACGGAAACTTACAAAGACAGGTCGGGGAAGCTTATCTCACAAACAGAATGGCATACGGTTGTTTTATGGAGGGGATTGGCAGATTTGGCGGAAAAGTATTTACACAAAGGAAGCCTGGTTTATATTGAAGGACGCCTGCGCACGCGCAGCTGGGAAGACAAGGAAGGAAATAAGAAGTTTGCTACAGAAGTAGTGGGTGACAACCTTATTATGCTGGATAAAAGAAACGATGGCAGCCACAGTGCGGGCCAAGATAACCCGATGGATAACCTGAGCAACCCGGACATACCCCCTCCCGGTGAACACTCCGGCGATTTGCCTTTTTAATTAAATATTTACTGCAACTTTGCGCTGGCCTTTTTTAACAGGCTGTAACAACCTGCTTTTAACTTAAAAGCACATTACTAACAAAAAATCGCCGCTTTGGATCAACTGTCAGCTTTTACTGCCTCTCTGCATTATGGTTCATTGCTTTTCCTGGCTGGTAACACACAGGGCATTACCCTGCTGGTAGTGCTAATCCTTTTTTTACTGCTGATTTCTTTTTTTGTATCCGGTGCGGAAGTCGCTTTTTTCTCACTCAGCTACAAGGATGTCAATATGCTGAAAACAAAGCACGATGCGGGCTGGAAAAGAATTGTGGGCTTACTTGAAGATCCTAAAACACTGCTGGCGTCTTTACTGATTGCCAGTACGCTTGTCAATATCGCCATCATTATCCTTTCCAACTTCCTGATCGACGAAATGCTTGATCTGCAGGTAAGCGTATGGATAGCACTTATAAAAATCATCATCATTAGTTTTTTTCTCGTGTTGTTTGGTAAAGTGCTGCCCAAAGTCTGGGCATCGCAGAACAACCTGCGGTTTGCGTACAACGCCTCCTACATTGTGGAAATCATCCATTACTTATTCAGACGTATCAGTGCATGGATGGTGAGTATCTCCGACGGCATCGAAAACTTCCTGGGCAAAAAAGCTTCTTCTTACAGCCTGGAAGAGCTGGATAGCGCGATTGATATCACTGCCAGTACCGACGCTTCAGAAAAAGAAAAAAGCATTCTGAAAGGCATCGTTAAATTTGGCAATATCTCGGTAAAACAGGTGATGACTACGCGGTTAGATGTCTGTGGCATCAACCAAAATCTTTCTTTTCATGAACTGATTAAAAAAGCGGCAGAACTTCACTACTCGCGCCTGCCGGTGTTCAAAGAAAACCTGGATGAAGTAACCGGCATTATTCATACAAAAGATATCCTGCCGCACCTCAATGAAAACAACGAATTTAACTGGCACCAGGCCATGCGGCAGCCTTATTTTGTGCATGAACAAAAACTAATTGAAGACCTGCTGCAGGAATTTCAGACAAAGCGCATACACTTTGCCGTAGTGGTGGATGAGTTTGGCGGTACAAGCGGCATCGTAACGCTGGAAGATATACTGGAAGAAATTACCGGCGATATAAAAGACGAATTTGATGATGAGGAAAGCGGCGACAGTAAAATTGATGATTACAACTACGTGTTCGAAGGACGGACCATGATCAACGATGTGTGCAAGATGATGGATTTGCCAGTAGATACGTTTGAGCGGGTGCGCGGCGACAGCGATTCATTAGCAGGCCTGATACTTGAAATAGCCGGGCATTTTCCCCTGGTAAACGATACCGTGTCAAGCGGGGATTTTGATTTTACCGTTCTGGAACTAGATCGCAACCGCATCAAAAGCGTAAAAATTGCGGTTAAGCCTGCTATTAAAGATTAGTGGTAAGACATGGGCAAAAGGTTATCGTACTTGTCTTGTCCAAAGCATTTTTTTTTAGCTGGCGTTAGCTTCCCGTGCGTGTAAAAGGACCAGTTTAAAAAGGTAGTTACCGTGGTCGACTTTGACGAGGGTCCGGTTGACAATTCTTTTTAAAATAATTTTTTAACGAATTAGCATCATTTCTAGAAGTGCAACAATGAAAAGAAGGCCCGGTTTATTAGCATGCATTTTACTGGCAGCAATGTTCCTGTGCGCGTGCAACAGCGTATATACCCCAAGACCGCGTGGCTACTATAAAATTGACTTGCCTGCGCACAGCTACCAGGCATTCAAAAAAGAAGGCTATCCTTACCGGTTTGAATATCCTTCTTACGCAACCATCGTAAAAGACAGCAGCTTTTTTGATGAACAGCCCGACAATCCTTACTGGCTGAATATTGATTTTCCGCAGTTTCATGGCAGGATCTATGTCAGTTATATTGAAATAGGTGGTACCAGCCGTTTTAAAATACGCGATGCCAAAGGAAATTATATTGATTCTACCGGCGCCAACACCTTTGACAACCTTATTAAAAGTTCTTACGCACTCACCTATAAACATTCTTACAAGGCGTCTTCCATTGAAGACAGCGTTTTTACCACTGCGCAGCACGTAGACGGTATCTATTTTAAAATTGGGGGGAATGCCGCCACCGCCAACCAGTTCCTGGTAACGGATTCCGTAAAGCACTTCCTGCGGGGTGCCCTTTATTTTGATGCCACGCCAAATGCAGACTCGCTGGGCATTGTAAACCAGTTTTTACAGCAGGATATGAAACATATGATCAACAGCCTTACCTGGAAATAAAAAACCAGTTGTTGGGATAGCGCGGATCCGGCCGTCCCCCTGACCTTTTTTCGGAGATCCCTTTGTAACCAATGCTTCGGCCTGCCCTATACTTGCTTTAACGTAAGTTTGCAGTATAAATAATTTATCTTGATAGCGATAGAAAATATATTAATCAGCGATGATATTGTAGAAGCGCAGTTTGTCTGCGATTTATCTAAATGTAAAGGCGGGTGTTGTGAAGACGGTGATGCAGGCGCCCCCTTAACCAAGGCAGAACTGGCTGAAGTAAACACCGCCTACCCGTTTGTACTGCCTTATATGACCCCAGCCGGTATTGCCGTTACAGAAAAAGAAGGCCGTTACCAGTACGACCGGGAATTTGGGTGGGTGACGCCTACCATTGGCGGCAAATTGTGCGCTTATGGCTACCGCGATAAAAAAGGTATTATTCTGTGCTCGTTTGAACAGGCATACAACGAAGGAAAAATAAAATGGCAAAAACCAATTAGCTGTCATCTCTACCCCATTAAAGTAAAGAAGAGCAAAGCGTATGAAATGCTTAACTACGAACCGAGGGAAACCATGTGCAGCCCGGCCTGTGTATTGGGCAAAAAATTAAAGGTACCCGTGTACGTCTTTTTGAAAAATGCATTGATTAGAAAATACGGCGCAGATTTTTACAGTTTGCTGGAAAAAGTAGCTGCAAAATATTTTAAGGAGAAGAATGCGTAATGCGACAACGAATATTGAATAGTGCGCCGGCGTCACGGAAATTGCCGCCAAACAATCCCGGGAATGACGCGCAGCGGTGATGGCGCAAGGCCTGCGATGCCCGTCACCTCATGCACCACTCACCACCTGCCACCATCAAAAAATATTAGCCCATGTCTGAATCGGCCTCCACCTTCATCGCAAAAAGCACCGTTAAATCTGCCGATCTGGATCACCGCCGAAAGATCAACTTTAACATTGGCCGCTACAATGCAGCTGTACCCGCGGGCAAAGAGCAGTTTCCGGACATCAGCAGCGCAAGGGAAAGGGCCAAAAACATTAAATGGCGGGCATTGGAAACACTGGATAACCAGTTAGAAAACTTTGAAGCCGCTTTTGTAAAACGTGGCGGCAAAGTAATATGGGCAAGGGATGCGCAGGAGGCATTGCAGGAAATAAAAAAAATCTGCGAAGCAAAGCATTGCCGCAGTATTGTGAAAAGCAAAAGCATGGTTACCGAGGAACTGAAGCTGAATGACTTTTTACAAGCCAATGGTATAGAAAGCGTGGAAACAGATTTAGGCGAATACATACAGCAGTTAGATGGTGAACCGCCCTATCATATTGTTACGCCCGCCATGCACAAAAGCAAAGAAGATGTAGCAAAATTATTTTATGAGAAACTGCATACCGCCCCTAACCTTTCGCCGGAGGCGCTTACCCTCATCGCCAGGGAAAAACTCCGCAGTAAATACGTAAAAGCGGAAATTGGTATCACCGGCGCTAATTTTTTAATTTCAGATACCGGTTCCATTGCCATTACCGAAAATGAGGGCAATGCCCGGCTAAGCTGTGCGTTTCCCAAAACCCATATCGTAATTGCAGGTATCGAAAAAATAATACCCTCGCTTACTGACCTGGCTTTGTTCTGGCCCCTGCTTTCCACTTTTGGTACTGGCCAAAAGCTTACAGTATACAACACAATCGTGAGTGGTGCCAGGCAGCCCGGCGAAACCGATGGTCCCGATGAGATGTATGTAATCTTGCTGGACAATGGCCGCACCAATATACTGGCCAATCCTAAAACCCGGGAGATCTTGTATTGCATACGTTGCGGTGCCTGCCTGAATGCCTGCCCCGTGTACAAGAATATTGGCGGCCACAGTTATGGCACTACTTACAGCGGGCCGATTGGCGCGGTAATTACGCCGCACCTCAAACAAATGAATGAGTGGAAACACTTAAGTTACGCTTCTTCCCTGTGTGGCAACTGTACAGAGGTTTGCGCCGTAAAAATTAACCTGCACGAATTGCTGCTTGAAAACCGGCATGAAGCAGTTGAACAGGGCGGCGCATCATGGACTGAAAAGGTAGCCTGGAAAATTTGGAAAAAAGCCAGCCTGAACCGGAACCTGATGAACAAGGGCAACGCTAAAATAAAAAATTGGGCAGTCAATAAACTTTTTAAAGGCTGGACTGCACAAAGAGCTGATCTTGATTTTCCTCAACAAACCTTCAATGAAATGTGGAAAGAGCGTTATAAAGATCAGGCGATTGATTAAAAAAAGAATTTTGCGGATATATTTGTAGGAAGTCACCGCAAAGGCCGACTATTATTATATACGGATGTTATTATTCTACGCGCATAGCATTACCCCCCGCCTTAAGTATATCGTTGACTTTATAAGCAAAGAATTATTTGACGACCCAATTATTTTTACTTCCAATGATGAAGAATTTGCTTCTTTTACGGGGCCGCGGCTCAATTACTCCGACAATGATTTTTCTGAACACGAATTTTATATAAAACCGGTAAAGCTTTTGTTTGAAACCGGCATACAGGCCCAGCCCATTGATTGTTTTGAGGTAAATTACCAGAAAGCTTTTTTCCAGACCAATGGCGATTATCCTTTTGATATACTGGCTGCATCGTTCTACCTGATATCAAGATATGAAGAATACCTGCCTCACCAGAAGGATGAACACGGCCGCTACGCGCATACCAACTCGCTGGCTTTCAAAGAACATTTTCTGAAAATACCGTTGGTGAATATCTGGCTGGATGATTTTAAAAGAAAACTAAAGAAGAAATTTCCCACAATCATGTTCAGGCGCCGGCCATTCAAATTTATTCCATCTTATGATATTGATATCGCCTGGTCTTACCGCAACAAAGGCTGGTTGCGCAACCTGGCCGGATTCGTAAAGTCAGTAAAAGCAGGTAAATGGTGGCAGGTAAAAGAAAGATGGAACGTGCTGAACGGCAACAAACCCGATCCGTATGATGCCTATGAATGGCTGGATGCGCTGCACCTCTATTGCAAGATAAAACCGATTTACTTTTTTCTTGTTGCCCAAAAATGGCTGGGGTACGACCGCAACACGCCTACTTCTTCAAAAGCATTGCAGGAACTGATAGCCTATTTTTCAGTAGTGTATAAAGTAGGCCTGCACCCTTCCTGGCAAAGCAGTATTGCTGCAACCAATAAAGTAGTGCTGGAGGAAAAAGAATGGCTGGAAGTGATTGTTGACCGCCCGTTGGAACACAGCCGCCAGCATTATATCAAATTTACGCTGCCGCAAAGTTTCAGGCGATACATAGCATGTGGTTTGCTGAAAGATTATTCAATGGGATATGGCAGTATCAATGGTTTCCGGGCTTCGGTTGCTTCTTCTTTCTATTGGTTCGATATTGAAAAAAATGAAGCTACCACACTGCAGTTATTCCCTTTTTGTTTTATGGATGCCAATTCCTTCTATGAACAGAAATTTACACCGCAGCAAGCGTACGAAGAAATGACTCATTACTACAATACCATTAAAAAACTAAATGGCTTGTTTGTGATTATCTGGCATAACCAGTTTCTGGGTACCGATAAAACTTTTGCCGGCTGGAAAGAAACTTATGAATTGTTTATGAAAGAAAGTATTTACTGGGATGCCTACAATTTCTGATAGCAATAAAAGGCGCCAAAGAATAGGCTTGGCAGGCGGGCGCATGGCGGGGGATGTTATCTATACAGCCATTCTCTGCATCCAATTAAATCAAAAATTGGGGTTATGCGGCCATCCTGAGGTTTTCAGATAACAAAGATTAAAATTGAACGGTAACGAAGCTGGGAACTCCGGTCGCAGGCTGCTTTCCCTTTCTACACTTTCGTATTATGACATTTCTTTCCAGGCCTTTATTATCTCCGCGGCATGTTCTTTATTTTTTGGCCGCAGGAATATTTTCCTGATGACCGCTTTTTCATCCAGTACAAAGGTTGTTCGATGAAGGCCCATGTATTCGCGGCCGTAGAGTTTCTTCGCGCCCCATACACCATATTTTTCAATAACGGTATGTTCAGGATCGGCCAGTAGCGTAAAAGGCAGCGTATATTTTTCTTCAAACTTTTTGTGCTTCACCGGCGCATCAGGGCTGATGCCCAATACCTCAAAGCCTTCTTTTTTCAACAACGAGTAATTATCTCGGAGGTTGCATGCCTGGATGGTGCAAGTGGGCGTATCGTCTTGCGGGTAGAAATACAGGATTACCTTTTTTCCTTTAAAATCCGCCAGTGATACCTTTTTCCCGTCCTGGTCAGGGGCTGTAAACATGGGTGCCTTATCGCCTTCTTTTAATTCAGTCATACAAAAATTGGAAATGGGAAATTTGAAAATACCCGGGTTTGTAAGTGGTGATTATTCTTTGCTTATGCGCTAATATTATATTGTCCGATTTACCAGGTTTCCGCATCGCTCTTGTAAAACATTATAATTCCAACAGTGATTATTATTAAAAGTTATTTTTATCGCGCAAATTTTTTATCAGATTCATCACATTTCCGCATTTCCGCATTTGCACATTTGCACATTTCCACATTTTCACATTCATCACATTTCCACATTATCTCTCATCTCGTAAATGTAAATTCTTTGATAGCAACATTCCCTGCTTCGTCTTCCACGCTTATCCTTAGTGAATGCGACCCCGGCCC
Organism: Chitinophagaceae bacterium; assembly: GCA_039919885.1. Classification (GTDB taxonomy): domain Bacteria; phylum Bacteroidota; class Bacteroidia; order Chitinophagales; family Chitinophagaceae; genus JACMLD01. The sequence continues at coordinate 12,166 of JBDSEV010000063.1, read as the reverse complement.
GCATTGCTCATCAAAAATATAAATAAAGCTTCTGCCCTTGTCATTGGTAAAACGCAACCATTTGCCATCGAGTTCCGCCCTGAAGTTTTTGAATTCGCCGAGGTTGTCCGTAACAGTAAAAACAATACGCGCTGCCTTGCTCATGTTAGCCCCGTTTTTAAACCCTATGGGCACAATGACCGGTGGGGTTTCATCCAATACCAGCTGGAAGCTGCCAAAATCACGGAACCGGGCAATGGCCCAACCTTTCTGCCAGTCGCATTTCTCCACATCCTGGCGGCTGCCTGCAAAACGTTGCATCACGGTATGGCTGCGCTTAACGGCATCCAGCGATACCACCGGCCTTATTCTTACCAGGATAGAATCTTGCAAAGGAATATAAGTGCTGCCGATACTGTGTACCCCCGATACGATATTGGCCGCGCCGGCAGCGGTGCGCCGGTACGCAATATGAACAGAATCATAGAGGCAACGTTCACCAATATAAAATTCAGCATCTGCGTTTTCTAAACCATCAATCATGGCAGGATAAAACATCTTTGCAGTTGATACCGGCAACACCGGCGGGATGCCATTGTACTTAACTTTGGTACTAACCGTTGACGTATTACCATAGCCGTCTTTTACATCAATTTTGATGGCGTGTACGGCCCCGTCGGCAATGTCTATGGCGCCGTCTCCTGTGGCCATTTTATAGATGCCGTCCGGGTAACCGGGCAATTCAAACAACTGTTGTAAATAAGGTCCGCCACTGGCTTTGGTTTTATAATCAATGTGCGCGTTGAGCCCCCGTGTATAACTGTAACTGATATTATCCATCCGGAAAGCAATCACCGGCGTGTCATTGTCATAAATGGTTGCTTCAAATATACCGTTGGGGTTAAAAGAGCCCGAATGGGTATCCGATGCAGAAATGGCAAAACTGATATTGGGAGACGTCACCGCAATTACCGGGGCGATGCTTACATAACCGGCGGTCTCCTTTTTTATAGGAATCATCCGCGGCGTTTGTTCGTAAAGGCTGAGCCTTCTATCGTATAACGCAAGCCTGCTAATGCTGGGCCTGGTAATGTCCGCCAGTGGAAAACCAAACAGCATCGGGTTAAGGTTTACATCATCGGCTGTTCGCCTGATTTCAAAGTGCACATGCGGGCCCTGGCTGCCACCGGTGTTGCCACTATAGGCAATCAAATCACCTTTTTTTACCTGGAACAAATCAACCGGCAGATCCAGGAAAACACGCCATGACTCCCGTTGGTATTGCTGTGCCTTTAACCAGGCGTCCAATGCCGGTATAAATGCATTTAAATGCCCGTACACGGTGGTAAGACCATTTGGATGATTAATGTAAATGGCCCGGCCAAAGCCTGCGGGTTCAATTTTAATTTTTGCAATGTATCCTTCGGCGGCCGCATACACGGGAAGGTTTTCACGGTGATCGGTTTTCAAATCAAACCCCATATGGTAATGGTTGGGCCGCAACTCTCCAAAATTGCCGGCAAGGCTGATGGGTATATTCAACGGGCTGCGAAAATAACCCTGCGGATAATCGGCCGGGGAAAACACCTGTCCATGGCCACTTAACGCTATACAAATAAAAAAAACCACGAATCGTACATGCATGGGTGTGATACTTTTAAATAAAGATGATTGGGTAGCCATCCCAGCTTTGTTCACCGAACGGATTTACTGACGTTCAATGTTAAGCCGCTATTAATTTTTATTGGCGCAAAGCTACTCGCTTAACTCCAAAGATGCATTCAATGCGCATATTCAATACTATCAGCCGCCAGGCTTTAACATTTTACTAAAAAATACCCGGTTTAGGGTACCAGTTTTTTTAAAATATGGTACAGCGTTTGACATACCAGCGGTGTCTTATGTAATGTGGATGGTAGTCAAACTTTCTTATCATGAAAAATTTTTACAGGAATATTTTGCTTGGTGTCGTTGTGCTGTTTGCCTCCGTAGTGGGATGGGTAAAAGGTATAGATGCAAAGCAAAAGCTGGTCTATAAATGGAAAAGCAATTACGACGAAAAACGTCAGTTGGCGCGGAAACGCGTTGCGCAGCGCAAGGGCCAGGTTGTCCTTGATGATGTTGAGTGGGCATCTTTTCATAAAATTTAATTAAAACGCATTATCTATATTCCCGGTCCGCAAGACCGGGTTTTTTTATGCATCCCGCTTCAACGGAAATTAAAACTTTGCTGCTCACTTGTTTTACCCGGCGTTTATTGTACCATACCCGCAAACAATTTTTTTATAAAATAGACTTGCGTTGCCCTTTTTGTAATGAACGCAGGTAACCACCCAGGCAAGTTTCAGCAGGGTTAATCGACCGCGGCGGGCCTGTTCATAACTCCTGAAAAAAATAACCCGAATATTTTCTTTCACTCCCTTACTTTTGCGCAATTTGTTTGGCCGCTCTAACCCTGCAGCCCAGGGACTTTAACCAAACGAACCACTTAATAATATGCCAAAAGATATTTCGATACGTTCAGTTCTGATCATCGGTTCCGGTCCAATTATTATTGGCCAGGCTTGCGAGTTTGATTATTCCGGCACACAAGCTGCCCGCAGTCTCCGGGAGGAAGGGATTAAAGTTATCCTCATTAACAGTAACCCGGCCACCATCATGACAGACCCCATGATGGCCGATAGGGTATACCTGCTGCCGTTAACAGCCGAAAGCATCGAGCAAATTCTGGAAGAGAACCAGATCGATGCTGTTTTACCCACCATGGGCGGCCAAACCGCGCTTAACCTGGCCAAAGAAGCGGAAGATCTTGGCATCTGGGAGAAATACAATGTGCGTTTGATAGGTGTAGACATCAAAGCCATTGATAAAGCAGAAGACCGGGAGAAGTTCCGTCAGTGGATGATTGAAATGGGTATTCCGGTAGCAACTGCAAAAACAGCCAATTCCTTCCTCGAAGGAAAAGAATTCGCGCAGCAGATAGGCTTTCCGCTGGTTATCCGGCCTTCCTTTACGCTGGGGGGTACTGGCGGCGGTTTTGTACACGATAAAGATGACCTGGATGAGGCACTGAACCGTGGTCTGCAGGCCTCTCCTATTCATGAAGTATTGGTTGAAACAGCAGTGCTCGGCTGGAAAGAATTTGAGTTGGAGCTTTTACGGGATGCCAACGACAATGTGGTGATCATTTGTACGGTTGAAAATTTTGACCCGATGGGCGTTCATACGGGCGACTCTATTACCGTAGCGCCTGCAATGACCCTCAGCGATACCGCCTTTCAACTGATGCGCGACACTGCCATCCGCATGATGCGCGACCTGGGCAATTTTGCCGGCGGTTGCAATGTGCAGTTTGCACTTAACCCGGATACAGAAGAAATTATTGCCATAGAAATAAACCCGCGGGTGAGCCGGTCGTCGGCACTCGCCTCTAAAGCAACCGGTTACCCCATTGCTAAAATTGCAGCCAAACTTGCCATCGGTTATTTTTTGGATGAACTGGAAAACCAGATTACCAAAAACACCTCGGCTTATTTTGAACCCGCGCTGGATTACGTAATTGTAAAAATGCCCCGCTGGAATTTTGATAAATTTAAAGGTGCCAACGATACACTGGGCTTGCAAATGAAAAGTGTAGGTGAAGTAATGTCTATTGGCCGCAGCTTCACGGAAGCCGTGCAAAAAGCTTGTCAGAGCCTGGAAAACAATGCCGTGGGATTGGGTTATTACGGAAAGAGCCAGATGCACGCAGAAGAATTAATTGAATACCTGAAGACGCCGAAATGGGATCGCATCTTCCGTATCAAAGATGCGCTGATGCTGGGTGTGTCGGTAGGTACTATTTCAAAAGCCACCCATGGGATTGACCGCTGGTTCCTGAACCAGATAAAACTGATTTGCGATGTTGAAAAGGAACTAGCCAAATACAAACTGGAAACACTCCCCCTTGAATTGCTGGAAAAAGCCAAGCGCCATGGCTTTGGCGATGAACAGATTTCCAAGATAATGAACGACAGCACCGAAGACGCCGTGTACGAGAAAAGAAAAGCAGCCGGTATCAAACGTGTATTTAAAATGGTGGATACCTGCAGCGCCGAGTTTGAAGCAAAGACCCCTTATTTCTATTCTACTTTTGAGGCGTCTTCCACTGGGCCGGCCGGAGGCGAGCGGATAGCTGCTAACGAAAGCAATGTAAGTGATAAGAAAAAAATCATCGTCCTGGGCTCGGGTCCAAACAGAATCGGACAGGGTATTGAATTTGATTATTGTTGTGTGCATGGCCTGCTGGCCATCAAAGAATGCGGTTATGAGTCCATTATGGTAAACTGCAACCCCGAGACGGTGTCTACCGATTTTGACATGGCCGATAAACTTTATTTTGAGCCGGTTTACTGGGAGCATTTATGGGAGATTATTGAACACGAAAAACCAGAAGGCGTTATTGTGCAGCTGGGCGGCCAAACCGCGTTGAAACTGGCCGAACGCCTGCATAAAAAAGGAATCAAAATAATTGGCACTTCGTATGACAGTATGGACATAGCAGAAGACCGTGGCCGCTTCAGCGATATGCTGAAAGACCTGGATATTCCTTACCCTTCTTACGGCACAGCAGAAACCGTAGATGAAGCGGTGGAAGTGGCCAACCGGGTGGGTTACCCGGTATTGGTGCGCCCCAGCTATGTACTGGGCGGACAAAGAATGCGCATCGTTATCAATGACGACGAAGTGGAAAGTGCGGTAGTGAGCTTGCTGAAACATTTACCCGGCAACAAGATACTGGTGGATCATTTTCTTGACCGTTGCCAGGAAGCAGAGATAGACGGCATTTTTGATGGAGAAGATTTTCATGTAATGGGCGTAATGGAACACATTGAACCTGCCGGCATACACAGCGGTGACAGCAATGCCGTACTGCCACAGTTTAACCTGACGCCGCTGGTGGTGCATACCATGGAAGAATATGCGGAGAAGATTGCGCGTGCACTCAATATTAAAGGACTTATCAATATCCAGTTTGCGATTAAAGACAGCAATGTATTTGTGATAGAGGCCAATCCGAGGGCGTCACGCACCACGCCATTTATTGCAAAGGCCTACCAGATACCTTACCTGAACGTGGCTACCAAGGTAATGATAGGCGCCTATAAATTAAAAGACTTTACGTTTGAAAAGAAGCTGGTAGGGTTTGCCATTAAAGAACCAGTGTTCAGCTTCAATAAATTTCCCGGCGTAAACAAAGAACTCGGCCCGGAAATGAAGAGTACGGGCGAGGCCATTCGCTTTATTAAAGATTTGCGCGACCCTTATTTCAGGCAGTTGTACAAAGACCGGAGCATGTACCTAAGTAAATAACCTGCTCATCAGCGCACAAGAACATATTTTCATTTTGTGATAGCCGGCTATTTGCCGGCTATTTTTTGCACTGGTAAAAAATAGACCGCAGTGGTGGTACAGTAATCTCATTTTTTTCCTGGAAATTGTTACGCCGATGGTCGTTTATTTTTTGCATTCGTTAAATTTATAAAATGAAGAGCGAAATCAACAGCATCCTCAGCAGCCTGCAACGTACATCGACCGGTCACCCATGGTATGGCAGGGCTGTATATGAAATTATAAAAGAGAGCAGTAGCGACCGGCAGTACATTCGGCCAACCAGCAATAGCCATTCATTGGCAGAACTGCTGTACCACATGGTTACCTGGGCGGAGTTCGTGCAAAAACGGATAGAAAAAGAACCCATCAAAGACATGGCGGCTTTTGATGCATTGGACTGGCGGCCTATTGACCCCGATTTGCATGACATGGAAAAAGGCCTGATGGCATTGCAAGCTGCCCACAACAATATCATTGCTTTGCTGCAGGAAAAAGATGATTCCTTCCTCGAAGAAAAATGTGATTACCGCGATTATAATTTCGATTACCTGCTCAACGGATTAATTCAACACAATATTTACCACCTCGGGCAGATCGCTTACCTCCACAAACTGCTGGCGTAAATGCGCGAGGAAATTGCGCACTACCCTTTCCGGTCCCCAGCCACCGCAACACAACCTTTACATACTACAGTTTCGTAACAATAATTGGTAAGCGCATGGTTACGTTGTAATGTAAATAATACAGCAATGAACGCGCAATTACAAAAAAAAGGACCACTATTTTAAGCTGTTTTCCTGTGCGCCAGTTTTTGCAAACCGACTATCTTTCCCCATGCTCCGGCAAACGGTCTACCTATGGAAACAGGCGCCCTTCCTGCGCCTCATTATCCCGCTTATTGCGGGTATACTCATACAATGGCAATGTTCCCCCGGGGAAAGGATTGCATGGATCATTTTAATTGTAAGTTTTGCTGGTCTCATTGCTTTTAACCTGCATTTGTCGTTTGTTCAATACAAAGCGGGCTGGATAAACGGTGTATGCATCAATGCCCTTTTTTGTTCGCTTGGCATGCTGGTAACCTGGCACCGGGACATGGCTCACCAGCAGCAATGGCTGAACAAATATTACAAGGACAGCAATTACATCATTGCTGTTCTGCAGGAGCCATTGTCAGAAAAAGAAAATTCTTATAAAGCGAATGCTGCCGTGGCTGGAATTATACAGGGCGATAGCATTGTTCCTGCAAAAGGAAATATCATCGTCTATTTTAAAAAAGATACTTCCACGGGTCATCTGGCCTATGGTAGTACCATCCTGTTTAACAAGGCGCTGCAGCCCATTAAGAACTCGGGCAACCCTGGTGCGTTTGACTATAAGCGTTATGCCGCCTTCCAGGGCATTTACCAGCAGGTATACCTTCAGCCGGCGGAATACAAATTATTGCGGCCCGACAACAACAATCCGCTACAGCAATTTCTTTTTGCCACGCGTGAAAAAGTACTGAATATTATTAACACCTACATAAAGGGTAAAAAAGAAGCGGGCCTGGCAGCAGCATTGCTGATTGGTTACAAGGACGATCTGGATAAAACGCTGGTACAATCCTATTCCAACACGGGCGTGGTACATGTAATTGCTATTTCCGGTATGCACCTGGGCTTGATTTACTGGTTGCTTACCCTGGCGCTGGCTCCCTTAAAAAAAAGAAAAATGACCCGCTGGGCAATGCCGCTGCTCATAATAACAGGCCTCTGGCTATTTGCATTGCTCACTGGCGGCGGCCCTTCCATCCTGCGCTCGGCGGTAATGTTTACCTGCATCGTTATCGGAGAAAGCCTGCAAAGAAAAACCATTCTCTACAATTCACTCGCTGTATCTGCTTTTGTTTTGCTTTGCATCAACCCGTTCTGGCTCTGGGATGCAGGATTTCAGCTGTCATACGCCGCGGTACTCAGCATCGTCATTTTTTCAAAGCCGATCTACCACTGGTTTTATTTCACGAACAAATTTGTAGATACTGTTTGGAAACTATCTGCCGTTACGCTGGCAGCACAACTGCTCACCACGCCCGTAAGCATGTTTCATTTTCACCAGTTCCCCGTTTATTTTTTAATAACCAATTTGCTGGCCGTGCCCTTGTCTAGCCTTATCGTTTTGCTTGAGATTGCCTTATGCGGCCTGGCGTGGCTGCCGGTTGCCGCAACCCTTAACGGGGCGCTAATTCAATGGTGCATTTATTTCATGAACAGTTTTATTGAACACATGGAAAACCTGCCATTGTCCTTGTGGAACGGGATGCAGGTTAACATCGCGCAGGTGGTTTTACTCTACGGCGCTATTGCAGCATTTGCCGGCTGGCTGATGCTGAGAAACAGGACCGCCTTGTTTACCGGCCTGGTATGGCTGATTGTTTTTTTTTGCTTCAGGACTTATTCTTTTATCATGGCAGGGCAACAGGTGCAACTGGTTGTGTACAACATCCCGAAGCACCAGGCGATTGATTTTATCAGCGCCAGGAATTATTTTTTCCTGGGCGATCCCGATCTGCTTACCCCCAATCAGCTCCAAAATTTTCACCTGAAACCATCCCGAACAATGCACCGGGTAAAACCTTCTGATAGCTTAACCGGCCTCACACAGACGGAACCATTTTTTATTTTTAATAATAAAACCATTGTGCTGCTGGACAAGGCCCGCAAATTCAACAAGCTTTCGGAAAAAATTAATGCTGACCTTATTATAATTTCAAAAAATGCCCCTGTACAAATGGAGCAGCTGCTGCAGACTTTTAATTGCAGGCAAATTATTTTTGACGCTTCGAACAGTTTTTACAAAGTGAATAAATGGCGTGCCGAGGCCGCAAAGCTAGGCCTGCACTGCTTTTCAGTAGTGGATAACGGAGCTTTTGTGATGAACATCAATTGATTTAATTTTGCGGCCCGAAGGGTTTAGGGCAGTCGGTTTAGGGAAAAGCCCTTTTGCTGGTATTTAGTCCTCCTTCGCAATTAAACCCCGGATCTTTAACCTGACAAACAATGAACAAAAAAATTCAAGCTGCCCTGATCTCTGTTTTCTATAAAGATGGCCTGGAGCCCGTTGTGCAGCAATTGCATGCGCTGGGAATAACCATTTACAGCACCGGCGGCACGCAATCGTTTATTGAAAAATTAAATATCCCTGTTGTTCCGGTAGAGCAACTGACGGGCTATCCGTCCATACTTGGTGGCCGTGTAAAGACCCTGCACCCGATTGTATTTGGCGGCATACTGGCAAAACGCAGTGATGAACAGCACAGAAAAGAAATGCTGGAATACAAAATTCCCGAAATTGACCTGGTGATTGTGGATTTGTACCCGTTTGAAGAAACGGTTGCAGCCACGCTATCGGAAACATTTACAGGAACTGCGGCAGCGGCTGAAACTGCCATCATTGAAAAAATTGATATTGGCGGACCGTCTATGATTCGCGGCGCAGCCAAAAACTTTCAGGACGTGGTGGTAGTTGCTGCACGGAAAGAATATGCCCCCCTGGCGCAGTTGCTGCACGACCAGCAAGGGGCAACTACGCTGGAACAGCGCAAGGCCTTTGCTGCCAAAGCTTTTGAAATAGTGGCGCACTATGACGTAGCCATCACCCAATATTTTAACCCGGGCGGCGCTGCTTATTTCCAGGAATCTGTAAACAACCCCAAAGCAATGCGTTATGGTGAAAACCCGCACCAGGCCGCTAGTTTTTATGGTGATACCGATGCATTGTTTAACCAGCTGAACGGAAAAGAACTTTCTTACAATAACCTGGTAGATACGGATGCTGCCATACAATTGATCCGTGAATTTCCAGCGCCTTTGAGCAACGGGGTAACAACAGCAGATATCATATTCGCTATTATAAAACATACCAATGTTTGCGGGATCGCCTGCAGATCCACGGTAAAAGACGCTTTGGATGCTGCATTGGCCGGCGACAATGAAAGCGCTTTTGGCGGCGTGCTGGTTTGTAATGCATCGATTGATAAAGCCACTGCCGAAGTGATCAATGAGATATTCTTTGAAGTATTGATAGCGCCGTCTTTTGATGAAGATGCATTGGCAGTACTGAAATCAAAAAAGAACCGTATCCTGCTTCAACTTAAAAAATCGCCGCACAACAAACAGCAATACAAATCACTCTTAAATGGTGTCCTGATCCAGCAAACCGACGAAGGCAATTTCACGGATTGGAAAGAGACCGGCGCCCGACCCACCACGCCCGCCGAGAACGCCGACCTTATTTTCGCCAACCTTGTTTGCAAGCACCTTAAAAGTAATGCCATTGCACTGCTAAAAAACAAACAGCTGATTGGCAAAGGTTGCGGGCAAACCAGTCGCATAGACGCCCTGCGGCAGGCGGTTGAAAAAGCAAAACAGTTCAATTTCGATTTAACCGGCGCTGTAATGGCCAGCGATGCTTTTTTTCCTTTCAGTGATTGCGTGCAACTGGGACACAAAGCCGGGATTACGGCATTCATCCAACCCGGTGGCTCCATCCGCGACAATGATTCCATAGAATACTGTAAGCAACATAACCTGGCAATGGTGATAACCGGCCTGCGGCATTTTAAGCATTAGGCGGCCGTCTAAGAATTGATTGCATAGCACCAGTTCGGATTTGTTGGGCAACAGTTGCGGTTGTTAAAGACACAGGCCCGGGTATGAACGACACCTGCACGCGCATGCCTGTGGACGGTATGCGCGCCAACCACAGTGCACATTTTAACATGCCCAGAAATCGGTAAGCAGCCGCTAAGCACATCCGAAATAAATATATTTACGACCGAATATTACCAGCGTTTTTACACATCAGCCAGCAGTTTTTTTATGCCGGACTTTATATCCACTTTTTCATCCTCTCCGTACAATCCGGTCAACCTGCGCAAGCGGAGTACCCGAACCAAAGCGTATGTGGCACTGGCCATGGTATGTTTTTTCTGGGGCACCACCTGGCTGGCAAGCAAACAGGGCGTAAAATATATGCCAGCGTTCCAGTTGGCCGGCATCCGGCAATTTACAGGAGGACTGGTGTACGTCATCTACTTTATCGCAAAAGGAAAAGCGGTATGGCCCAGTTTAAAAGAATGGAAAATCATCGGGGTGCTTGCGCTGTTTAATTTTATTTTAAGCAATGGCCTCGCCACCTGGGGCCTTAAATATATTTCCGGTGGGCTGGCCGCTATTCTCAATGCCATTGTGCCGTTGTGGTTGGTAGTCAATAGCTTTTTTTCCAGGGCACCTGCGCTGCCGGCGAAAGCGGTGATTGGTTTTAGCTTTGGCTTTGCCGGTATCTGTTTTATTTTCTACGACCACCTGCACGATTTTCTCAATCCGGGTTTTACGCTGGGTATCCTTATTTCGCTGGCAGCTACCTGGACCTGGGCCATGGGCACGGTGTATACAAAGAAGCATGCAAAAACATTCAATCCTTATTTTGGAATAGGCCTGCAGATGGTTATTTCCGGTATTGTGCTGTATGCGCTTTCTCAAATTACGGGAATGGCGGTACCGCTTAGCCGGATTCCCTGGCAGGCATGGGCATCCATCGGTTACCTGGTTCTTTTTGGATCCGTGGTTGCTTTTCTCGCTTACCTGTACGCATTACAAAATCTTTCGGCGGCGCAAACATCGCTGTACGCCTACATCAATCCCATTGTGGCGATGCTGCTGGGCGCGCTGATGTTTGATGAAAAGCTAACCTGGTTCATTGCGGTGGGCGGCGCCATTACGCTATATGGCGTATACCTCGTAAACCATGCTTTCCGAAAAACAAAATAAGGTGCCGGCAATAAATTACTGCTGTTTGTAACACTTTGCCACCGTATTTTTACTGCCCGTTTGCGTTACTACAACGCTTAATGCTTCATCGTGAAATATTATATCAAAGAAAATTCTTTCCTGGCCCGGTTGGCAGCGCGCAAGCTGAAACAGGATAAAATGGCCATGGTGCTGGGCAGGACGATCCTGTTGCACGATACCAGCATGCAGGAATTCATCAATAACCGGAAATGGATAAGGCATGAACTGGCGCATATCCGGCAGTTTCAAAAACATGGTTATATTATTTTCCTGTTGCGGTACCTCGTAGAAAGCATCCGGAATGGCTACTACAATAATAAATATGAACAAGAGGCAAGGGCCGCAGAAGAAGATGAAAGCCTCGATAAATACCTTCCGCCTTTCACCGTATCCTGAGATCGCGCCGGATTCGGTGTCCGAAACCGGGTTTGGTAGCTTCACTAACCAGATTGAGTAATAACTCAAAATACCCACTCCAGCGCTCCAACAGTAAAATATTCATCCAAAGCAGTGAAGACAAGTAGTTCGCCACCGGCAGTTACTTCTTTTACCAGTCCTTCAAACACGCGGCCCCCTTTCTTAAATTTCACCGTTTGTCCTTTTTTAAAGAGGCGATCGTTGTAAGCGGGCATTAAATCATCCCCGGCTAAAAACTGCTTGTACCGGTGCTGTACGCTGTTGCCCAGCTCGCCCGCCAGGTCAATAATATTCCATTCTTTACCAGTGATTTGTTTTAGGGAAACTGCGTTGAGGACGTTCTCCGGGAAGCTGGTTTGGTTAATATTTACCCCCATGCCCGCAATGGCCCAATGCCACGCAACGGAGGGGGCACTGTTAGGGGCCAGATCCACGGCGCCCGTGCGCGGGTCCTTCCCTCCAATTATGTTTTCAATTAGCAGGCCCGCTGCCTTTCTGTCGCGCCAGTAGATATCGTTGGGCCATTTGATAGTAGTTTCATCCCCGGCATTCGCCGCAAAAAAATC
>JBDSEV010000053.1:0-43259 GCA_039919885.1 Chitinophagaceae bacterium | reverse complement strand
GGCGATCAAATCCAAACGCTATACCACCGTGCGGCGGCGCTCCATATTCAAACGCGCCCAGTAGAAATCCAAATTTATGCAGCGCTTCTTCATCTGTCATGCCCAGCGCCGCAAACATTTTTTCCTGCAGGTCACGCTGAAAAATACGAATTGACCCACCCCCAATCTCATTTCCATTTAACACCATATCATACGCATTGGCTTTGATATTAGCGTAGGGATGATCCAGGTAGGCGGCGGGATTTGTAATCACCGGGTTGTTGTTGATCATCGTTTTGATATGATCCGGTTTGGGCGAAGTAAACGGGTGATGACGTGCTACCCAGCGATTATCTTCCTCTGCATATTCAAACAACGGAAAATCCAATACCCACAATAATTTAAATTCATTTTCTTTCCGGTAACCGAGGCGTTTGCCCATTTCAAGCCGCAACTCACTGATGGCTTTACGGGTTCTTTCTTCCGGCCCTGCCAGTACCAGTATAAGGTCCCCGCCTTTTGCGCCTGTGGCAACTGCAATGGCTTTTAATTTTTCTTCATTGTAGAACTTGTCCACGCTGCTTTTATAGGTGCCGTCGGCATTGCATTTTATGTAAACCAATCCCTTCATTCCAATCTGGGGCCTTTTTACCCATTCCGTTAACTCGTCGGTTTGCTTGCGGGTATATTCGCTGCAGCCGGGTACGGAAATGGCAACCACGGTTTCGGCTTCATCAAAAACCTTAAAATCAACGCCGCTTACCAATGCTTCATTGGCGTTTTTGTCAACGAATACAGTTGCGGTTTTTTTGATATTGCACAATGGCATCCCAAAACGTATATCGGGCTTATCATTTCCAAACTGCCACATAGCGTCTTCCCAGGTCATTCTCGCTATCGGTTCCGTATAGTCGATATTCTTTACATCTTTAAAAATCCGCCTTACCAGTCCTTCAAACATCTGCAGGATATCCTCCTGTTCCACAAAACTCATTTCGCAATCGATCTGTGTAAATTCCGGCTGCCGGTCTGCGCGCAGGTCTTCATCGCGGAAGCATTTTACGATCTGGTAATACCGATCATACCCGCTGACCATCAATAGTTGTTTAAACGTTTGCGGGCTTTGCGGCAATGCGTAAAACTGGCCGGGGTTCATTCGACTGGGTACCACAAAATCCCTGGCGCCTTCGGGCGTGGATTTAATCAGGAATGGCGTTTCAATATCCATGAAACTATTTTCGTGCAGGTAGTTTCGTGCAGAACGGTTTACCGCATAGCGCAGTTCCAGGTTTTTTTTGACGGCGTTTCTTCTCAGGTCAAGGTACCGGTATTTCATCCGGAGATCATCACCACCATCGGTATCATCCTGTATAGTAAATGGCGGGGTTACCGCTTTATTAAGAATGGAAAATTCGCTGATCACCACTTCTACATCGCCGGTAGCCATGTTCGCATTTTTGCTACTGCGTTCGTTTACTTTCCCTTTTGCCTGTAACACAAACTCGCGGCCGAGCGGGTTCGCATCCAGCACAGTGTTCAGCTGCTCATTCAGCAATAATTGGGTGATACCGTACCGGTCACGCAAGTCCACAAAAGTAATGGCACCAAATTTTCTTACGGTCTGAACCCAGCCAGACAAGGTTACTTCTTTGTTTACATCTGCCATTCTCAGTTCTCCGCAGGTATGCGATCTATACATGATGTTTGGTTGAATTGGTTAAGCGCCAAAAAACGTTGAACCGGTAAAGGTTTCATCGTGCAAATGAAATAATAGTACAAACACATTGTAGCCATCAAACCCCCGATTGCCGGTCAACTTTTTCTGAGGCGCAAAGGTAGCAGAAACGAGTAAGGAATCCATATTTTCGTTAGTAGCGAAACCCGCGAACGAGCCCGGGCAAACCACAGTAATCGCCAGTAAGCGCGCCAATTGACCAACAATGGATTTTACACCAGAAACGGCAGCCCTGACGAGTGGCCGGCGTGCCTTCGACGGACACGGAGGCGCCATTTTTGAAGTACGCACTTTTTGATCGGCTGCAGCAGCGTTTTTGTTGTTATCAGTTAGCTAGGCAAACAATACGGGCAAAAAAAGCCTGCGCAGCGCATTAGCCGTCGCTTTCAGGAAACAACAGTGGTTTATGACTGCGAAAGTCGTTGTGATTGTAAATCTTGCGGCGCAGCGCAAGTTGCTGCTGCGCATTTTAATAAACCAGGTGCGCCTTGGGCGGCACAAATTGTTCCGCGTACAGTAACCGGTCTCTAGCGGGTTCGACCTGCGTTTTGCGGGCCCACTACTTGTAAAAGCTTGTTTTTCAACCACTGTTTATGTTAACACGGGCAATTCTTGTTTTCGCCGCCAGGCTGATTCTGCTGTTAAATTTCCTTCCCGAAATATATTTTTAAAACATCGGCCAATTCGCTTTTACTTTCCAGAAAAAGTTTCTATTTTGTTTTCTCATACACTTTATTTCCATTCTCCTTTGGACAATTCACTGGCTTATTAGCTTACTTCCATCTCTGGAAAACCGTACCAATTACACATCCATACCGTGTCTAACCACAACAGCATGCCTGTTCTGTAACCACAAAAATGAAAATTATGGAAGTAGTGATTATTTGTGTCACGGTGTTCTTAATAGTAACCCTTTTTAGTTTATTGCAGGATCCTGCTGCCCGCTTCATGCAGCGCTATCATTATAAGAAATTTTGTAAAATAGAAGACTACTACCGCGATATTGTAAGCGCTCACCTCGCTTATTTCCGGAGACTGGATGAACCAGAACAACACCGGCTGCTGTTCCGTACATTTCTTATTCACCGTTCAAAAAAATTCCATTACGTTGGCATTGAGAAGAAAGAAGAAATGCCGGTGCTAATCAGTGCAGTGTCCGCGCAGCTTACACTTGGCCTCGACAGGTTTTCCCTTAATTATTTCCGGGACATTTTTGTGCTGCAACACGATTATCATTACGGCTACTACTCCCTCCCTTTCATGGGTCATGTAGACAGCACCGGAATTTACCTGAGCTGGGATAATTTTTTAAAAGGTATTCACCGTGCAGATGAGAATAGCAATGTTGGATTGCATGAAATGGCCCACGCGCTGGCATATGTAAATTTTATTGTAAAATCGGAGGAGGACAAGCACTTCAAAAATGAATTCAAAAACTTTTCAAAAGTAGCCCGGCCAATTTTCCAGGAAATGCAGCGTGGTAAGAAAAATTTCCTGGGTGAATATGCAGCCACCAATTACCATGAATTTTGGGCAGTAAGCGTAGAAATGTTTTTTGAGAATCCTTTCCGTTTTAAATATGAGTTGCCCGACCTGTACCTCGCCATGGTGAAAGTACTTAAGCAGGATCCGTATGAACTGATTGTGAGCGGCAAAACAGCAATGGTGGCCCGCTGAGTGCTGGTAATGAATTATTCTGGAGCACTGATCTCTTTGGCGGCCTCCGTTATTGAAGCGTATTCATTTTCTTTTTTCCTGTACAGCACTGCATAGTAATACGCCAGCACGCCAAGTCCCAATGCAAACGGTAGAATTGACGCCTGCCTCAAACCGTAGCCATGCCATAAACCCTCATCGATTTTAAAAAATTCTCCTATCATCCAGGTGCAGTTGGCAATAATCCAGAAATCTACCGCCAGGTTGTGAAACAATTCACTTTTCATATGACGTGTTTGCCAGGTGATAAGTATAGCGACCGTTAATGTAGGCACAATCATAATAAGGCCAGGAAGCCGGAAATTGAGCGCCCAGCATATATCTTTCAGCAACCATAGTAGTATGTGCATGTTTTCAGTTCTTCTGAAATTAGCGGGGATAGAATAAACATTGTTGTTCATACTTAGTTTTTGCTTCAAACAAAAATAATGGATATCCTAATTTAAATGTGAATGGTTTCATCATCAACCGCAGTAATTGCCGTGTTGTTTTAAGCAACCTGGCTAACGAGTTAGCACCCGCCTGAATCTTTGCACATCGGCATCGGCCATTATGGGAAGATTGTATAGTAGCTGATCAGTGAGTTGTTTTGCAAAGAAGGGCGCCAGTGAGCAGCCTTTTGTGCCCATTCCGTTCAGGATGCCAATTTTATCATTCGCCGGATGCAGTCCCACAAACGGTTTGCGCTCCAGCGTAGCAGGCCTTACGGAAGCGCGGTGATCCTGGATAGTAAAGGGCATTTTTACAGTGTGTTTAAGCCAGTTTTCTGCAAACTGGTAAAAGCCTTTCGTAGGCAAATCATTTTCGAACTCCCATAAATAAGTAGAACCCAGCCAGAACGTCTCACCGGACCAAGGCGCCAGGTTATACCCTTTTTTTATAATATGGGTAGAAGGAAATCCGGGGATTTCTACCAGCAGCAGTTCGCCTTTATTGAGTCCGTACGGAAGGTTGGGAAAAAAAGAATTGTTGTAGCCAGCCACACCGTCACAGAAAATAATCTTTGCTGCGCTGATGTGCTTGTAGACTACATGATCGGTTTTGACGGTAAATTGCGTGGCGTCAAAATATTCATCCAGCAGCTGGCCGTTTGCTAACAATTCTTTCCGCTGCGCATCCAGCAGTAGTGGTATGTCGATAAGAAAAGCCGGCTGAATGATCCCGTAACCGAATTCATAGTTGAGGTACGGCAGCCAGTCGTTTTCGTTTGCAGGTAATGATAGAAATTGCTGATCCTTTTCATGCCGTTCTGTAAAAGCAATCCGCATCTGCGGTGTGGTAAAACAATCGATGATTGATTTTTGGGTGATGCAATTTATTCCCAGCGATGCGCCCGCCGACCGGTAAGCATTCCATGCAAAAGGCATCAGATCATCTATCATCCAGGTCTTTACAATTCTTCTGCCGGTAACCGGATTGATGATACCGGACGCTGCTTTCGATGCAGTAAACGGTTTGCTTTCATCGATAACAATAAAAGATTGATTGGCTTTTTGCAGCTCCCGGCTTAAGAAAGTTCCGCAGATGCCCTGACCGATAACCAGAAAATCAACTTGCATCCCGCAAAAATAAGTATGCCACTGTTATAAATACATTATTACGATCTTTTGTCGGGCGTCCGGATACTGCTTTTTGATTCCTTCAACTAACCGGGAGGAATATACCGCTGATCCTGCCCAACGGCTCATCGTAAAACAACCGAAGCCTTTACGGTTCCGCTTGTTTTACGATGATATTTATGAGATAATTTTTGTAGTCCAACAACGTTTTATTCCTTATCATTCCACATTAACACGAATGCCTTCAGAATGGCTGGCAAACTCCGGTGCATACATGCACTGGATGCTGGTAACACCATTGCTGAAATTGCCAGTATGTGTTACAAAAAGTGGGTATTCGAAAACGTACGTTCCTTTGGGTAGCCAGCTAAAAAAGAAATTGGTGCTCGCATCTTTGGTGCTTTCGTAATAACCAAGTCCGCCCTGCCATTTGTATCCGCTCAAAACATTTACGGGCTCCATGCAACTGGCGCGCATGTCTTTCATGTGCACGTATTCCATGTCGCGGTCAACACGCAGTTCTATCCTCACTTTTATTTTATCGCCTACTTTTAAATAGGCATTTTCAGCGATGGGTGTCAGCACCGCGCCTTTGTCGGAATTCTTCTCAATAAAGAGTTGTTTATTGAGTTTTAATGGGGTGACAGCTGGCGTAATTTTATCAAGGCGCTCAAAGTATTGCCAGTAAACAGCACCCCAGGCGGGTGGGGTATTGCTGCTGTTTGCATTGCTGCCAATCTTTACCGTAATTGCTCCCATCGCTGGTTTTACAAATGGTCCGTCAATGGTTTGTTTGAAATAACCAGTGCCTGCCTGGGCTTGTTCCTGGCCTTTTTCAGGCGAATCGGAATGGATCGTTTTTTCTCCCAATTCTATGGTTACGGCAGGTGTATTGTTCAACCAGTCTGTTCCCTGTAACAGCAACGCATAGCAGGCTTCTGCAGTTGCTTTGGTGGTGGTCCAGTTCTGTGTTTGTTTTTGTTTCAGCAACCATGTCTTCAAATCGTTCACAATTTTGCTGTCTTTACCAATTTCTGCAAATGCTTCAATTAATAAACTTTGGGTTTCTACCGGCGCCTGGTGCCAGTAATACCCTGCGGTATTTTCTTTCCAGTACATACCCATTTCTTCATTTACAACAGCGTTTTGTTTGAGTGATTTTAAAATATCGCGCGCCGTTTTTGCATCGCCGCTGCGCGACAATGACAACGCAATCATACCCTGCATGTACCTGGATTGCTGCAGCCAGAATTGCTGACTTTGTTTTCTGTAATAGTTGACTGCAGTAAAGGATTTTCCGGGAATGGCATAATCAAAGAAACTGCGCATGTATAAATATTGCACCTGCAGGTAACCAAGGTTGTTTTTGTTCAGATCTGTTTTGTGTTTAACGAGGTTGTCATAATCTTCTTTTATGCGCTCGTCGAGATAGCTAACTGCCTTTGCCGCAACACTTGCCCAATCTTGTTTGGCTGCTGCATTTAGTGCGCCGAGTTTAATAAGATGGCCAAGCCCGGTAGTGATATACTGCGTCATATACCGATCGTCTGCACCGCCTTTAAACCAAACAAAACCACCGTTTTCGCTTTGCAATTGTTTAAGTTTTTCAAATGAGGTGGATAAGGCTTTACTCATCTTCATCATGTCAAACAACAAAGCAATATTTTTTTTCTGTTGTGTTTCATTTTTCGCCTCCATTACCCAGGGTGTCTCCTCCAGCAAAACTGCTTTCAGTTCCGGATTTTTCTGCAGGTTAGACAGCAGGGCCGCAGTATCAGCGGTTTTCCATTGCTCAAAAATTGCTTTTAACCGTGGAGAGGTATTAGCAATTTTTGTGGCAACAGCGTTGGCATAATAGCGGTTAAACGTTTGTTCCGCACAGTCATACGGGTACTCCATCAAATAGGGGAGTGCCTGTACCGCATACCAGGCCGGGTTGGTGGTAAATTCTACAGTGAGTGCATGTTGTTGCAGGGTTTCACTGGCGCCGCTCTGCAATAATTTTTCAAAACGGAAATTTTTAACGGCATTTCCGCGAATGGGAAGCGGCATACTTTCGGTCACCAGCATGCTGTTGGTAAGCACCGGCATGGCAGCCTCCTCCCCATCGGAAATTTCTGCCGCCTCGTGGCTTCCCTGCCCAGCAGGTGGCAACGTTGCTTTGGCAATGAGCCGGTAGCTGACGGCACTATTGTATTGGTAGGGCACTGCAATTGAAAATTTAACGAGCGTGCTTTGGTTGGCAGGCGCCGTAAAATACTGCGCCGGCGAAATGTTTTGAAACCATCCACTCACCGACTGGTTGGTAGCGGTATTAATAAGTTCCAGCTGCACCGTACCGGTGAGCTCTTTTTCTGTGAGGTTCACCACTTTTGTGGTCAATTCCAACTTGTCGCCTTCCCGTAGAAACCTCGGTCCATTTGGTTGCAGCATCAATGATTTTTGCGTGATTACATTATTGGATGAGTAACCGAAGGCAAGGTCTTTGGTATGTGCCATTGCCTGGAACTTCCACTTCGTCAGCGCTTCAGGAATGGTGAAACCAAATTCTATATTACCAGCTGAATCCGTTTTTAAATCGGGAAGAAAAAAAGCAGTTTCATTAAAGTTTGTTCGAACCTGCACGTTGGCCGGGCTTGCGGTTGCAGGCTCCTTAGGCGCTGGTTCGAAATTACTGGTATCAAGTGCAGCATCGCTCTGAACCTGGATGCCGCGCACTTTCCCCTGCAATTTTTTTTCGCTAAGTGTCAGGTCAGCGAGCTCCGATTCTTCCTGCATGGGCGCGGCCGCGGCCATTGATCGCATTACCCTTCCCCCGGCGGATTGCCGCGGTTGCAGGCTGACCAAGCGGTCATATGTTTTCTCAAAGTATTGTTGCTGTTCGTTCCAGTATTTTTCCTGCGACTGTACCTGGTTGAACGAATAATTGCCAACCCAGTTACTGGTTTCATAATAATTGTTCCAGATGCCGGGAATGCTCCAGCTATGTGGTTTAAACTGATCCAGGGACGCATCGTACATGCTGGCCAGCATTTCTGCTGCTACCTTATCCTTCTTATATCCGCTGATCTTTAATTTCCATTTCTCTTCGCTGCCCGGCAAGGTTTTGTCGCGGAATGTTGCGTAAGAAATTTGCAGTTCTTTGTTTGTCCACGGCACATTTATATGATTGCTCAAGGTATAAAAGCGGTTATCCTTTACAAAAAAATGGTACACGCCCATGCCACCACGATCAGCTTCTGTAATAGTAAAAGAAAAATTTTGTTTACCTGTCAGTTGAACGAAATTATACACGGTAGCTGTATCCTTTTCGCCTGTAGTGATAGCATCATGTATTGCGACCTTTGTTTTATCAACTTGTTGTATCAGGAAAACATCCGCAGCTGCAGAACCAATGGTAATGACAGACTGCTCACCCGGTTCTACCGTACTGTTTTTCTGCGCCGACCAGGTATAAGCGTTGGTAGGTAATGTTTTTCCTTTTTCTGTATACAGTTGCACGTATTTGATGTCTTTTACTGTTGCACCGTATTTGTCTTTTGTAACCGCTTCTATTGCGTACCAGCCATCGGTAAAAATGTTGCCTGAATTGCGGGCATCAATGGTAAATGCTGATTGGGTATTGCTGTTGCCTGTTTTTGTAAACAATGCTTTTTCCTTTTTCCAGCCACGGTAATCGGTTTCGTCTTTGTATTCATCATTGGGAAAGTTTTTGATGAAAACTGCTTTGTCCATTACAAACTGGTCTGGTTGCTGCCAGTAACGTTTACGAATCAGGCGGTCATCAGGGGGCTGTAACTTGCTAATGGTAATGGTAACCACGGCCGGTTCTGGATTGCCCGCTATATTTGTGGTGCTTACTGAAATACCCTTGAGGCTGTCTGCAATTATACTACTGCCATCTGCCAGTCCGATATTTACCTGCAACGCTTTATAAGCAACGGGTACGGTGATCTCTCCATTCCTTGTCTCCCCATTGATGTCAGTGACGTCAGCAGTAATTTTATAATCGAAAACAGGATCCAGGGTTTTATTGACAGACAAATCCGGAATGGCGGTAAAGCGGATCGTAAATTTTCCGTCTGCACCCGTAGTAACAGTGCCGTTGCTGATTTCCATGTCAGCAGCGTGCGGATAACCTCCCCTCCAATACAACCATGGATAGATAAACCTGGCCACGCGTTGTACGCGGTATTGTACTGCTGCACCATCAATATTGTTACCTGCATAGGCCTTTGCAAAGCCGGTAATGGTAATGCTGTCATTTACTTTATAACTGCCTTTCACGGTGTCATAAGCGACAAAGAATTTCGGACGTTTGTATTCTTCCACAGAGAAGCTGGTACTGCCATTTAGATCATCATCAATCAAAGTAAATTCCCCATTCAGCAGGCCCTCCGGCAATTTAAATTTGCCGGTGTAAGAGCCATATTCATTGGTGGTAAGTGAGAGTGAATCGACCGTTTCACCATTTGCGTTGCGGATTTGTATGATGGACGGGATGCCGGTATACAACTTGCTTTTATGGCTGGTAAAATCTTTGGTGATGGCAATGCCTTTAAAATAAACGGTTTGGCCCGGCCGGTAGATACTCCGGTCTGTAAAGAAGAAGACCTGGGTATTTTCTTTTTCGTATTGCCCGGCATCCATGGTTTCTTTGCCGCTGCGCTCTTCCCGATAGTAGGTGTATTGCCCGTCGTCCATAAACAATTTATCATTGTTAGTGGTAATTTCCAGTTGCAGGGTACCCTGCTGCCTGGCATCCTTGCTGGCAATGCGCAGGTAGCCATTTTTATCGGCAATTTTTTGCTCGCCCTTTACCTTTTTATTGCTGCGCGAATTATAATCATATTGGGTCCACCAGGTTTGCAACTTTGCCCCAGCCAATGGTTGGCCGCTTTCACGGTTTAAAATAAAATATTCGTTGCTACTATTGATGTAGCTGATACCGGAAACGTAAAAGTATTGAACAGCCAGCGGGTTTTTTTCTGCTGTAAAACCAGCGTTGGTGCTGGCGAGCAGTATATATTGGCCGGTGGGCAAACCGTCTACCTTGATTTCTGTGTGGTGCTTATGATAGTCATTGGTAGCAGGAAGTGCCTGCTCCCAGTTACGGATTGGTTTCAGCGCCACCAGTTCCGCCCAATATTTTTCGTCATAACGGTTATTAAGCTTGCTTTTCAGGTTCTCGCTCATTAACACGAGCCTGAAATACACCTGCGTAAAATTGCGGTAACTCACCAGCGACCGGAATGCCTGGCTTGGCAGGTTTACTTTTTCTGTAATAAGGTTAAGTTCTTTTCTTTCTATCTGTTGCAGCAGGTTGTAAGCATTGGTCTTTCCTTCTGATACTTCTTTTTGCTGTATTAAAAGTTTACAGATATTCGCGGCAACCAGGTAGGCGCCTTTGGTGCTGCCAGAATCGCTTCCATCGTCTTTTAATGGATCATAGCTCGCAGCTTTACCGGCATACAACTGTGCTACCAGGTAATTCGCTTGAGCTGCGGCCGCAATCGTTGAATATTTTTCGGCAATTCCCCGCAGGGCTTTTTCGTAAAGTTTGTCTTTGTCTTCCATTACGCCATTCTGCTGCACAAACTGAATTCGGCTAATGTCTGCATCAATCAGCGCATCGGGTTTTTCATCGGCCAGGTGGAAAGCAATTAATTTTTGCCAGGTGAGCAATGCCTGGTGGTGCAGAGATGTGGAATCTTTGGTGTTAATTTTTAGTGTACTGAACGCAGCCGCGGAAGAAAAATACGCCGGGTCTTTTATTTCAAAGGTGTAGGCAGCATTACTTACATTTCTTTCGCCGTCTTTAAAGTAGTCGAGGGCACGTTGCGCCAGCAAGTCGTACAATGTTGGGCGGAGGTAACGCGCATTTCCTTTTATAACAATAGGATCGTACGCATCGAGTTTGGTTTGTTGCAACAGTTTTTCATTCCTGAGCGATGCCAGGAAGAGGGCAGCAATTTTTGTATGAAAATCCTCGATGCCCCAGGTGGCAATGTCTGCCTTTGTAAAGTTGATGGTGTTGGTCCGGTTGTACAGGATGTACCGTTGTTCCTGGAAGTAAAGCAGGTATTTATCGGCCAAAATGGAAGAGAGAATGGATGCAGAAGGTTCGCTGCTGCTGCTGATTTCATTTTCGAGCAGGGCAATACTGCTGGCATCCGCGTTTTCCTGTGTTGACTCCTGCAAGCTTACCTGGAATACCAGCGCTTTGATCATTTCTGCATCCTGTTTTTCTTTTTTTGCAAGCAGGTATATTTTTTTTACCTCTTCCAGCGCAGATTGCGTGAGTCCTTTTTTAGTAATGAGCGAATCTGTTTTTTTCCAAAGCGCCGTATAGTTAGTCATTTTTTGTTGGGCTGATAAATAACAGGTGAATAATAACAGGCCGGTGGCAATCAGGGATATTTTTTTTGAAATCAATAGCATGGTCAAAAAATTTTTATAAAAGTTGAGCTGCTGCTTTGGTTAAAACTGCGGCTGCGACAATAAAGATAATAAATGTGACTACGGGATGCGAAATGCCCGCACATTACATAATTAACGTAACGCCTGGAGCTGTTAAAATACTTAACAGGTCTGCAGCAAACAACAGCAAGCAGCAAATAAACGCAATGTTAGGCGGTTGCATGCGTTTGTTTGCGGTATTGGTTATCAATGTATTGCATTAACAAATTTTTATAACTGCTAATTTTTACTAATTGGGCCAGCTGGCTTCTATTATACATGCAGGAGATAAAAAATCCTGTATGATTAACAAATACATCGTTTACAATAAAATTTACAATTATGAAAAAAATCTTTACACTTGGTTTAGCCATCATTACTTCAATGATTGCTTTTGCTGGTTTTGCTCCCAGTCGCCTGATTGTTTCTGCAGAAGGCAGTGCCGCCATACAGGTAACCGTAGACGAAAATCGTTTTGATCAGCCGTTAAACGGCAGCAGCGTAGTGGTAACCAACCTGCAGCCGGGTTTTCATTCAGTGAAAATATTCCAGCTAACAGAAAAGCGGTATGGCATATTTGGCAAAAGGCAAACGACCGGTTACCGGTTGGTATACAACACTACGATAAACATAAAACCGCTTTTTGCCACCACCATTGAACTTAGCCGTTTTGGCAATGCCCAAATAAAGGAGGAGCCTCTCCGGGGTGTTTACAACAACCGCGCTTGGAATAAAGGTGACCGCAGGAATGATACGCGTGGTTACGGGGATGATGATCGTATGCGTACTGATAATAATGGCAGGAATTACGGGTATAGCAACAACAATGAATATGCACGGACTATCAGCGATGAAGATTTTTTTGCAGCGGGCCGGGTAATGCAGCGTGAGAGTTTTGATGACGCCCGCTTGCTCTACGCAAAGGTGCTGCTGGATGAGAATTACCTGGATGCTGAACAGGTAAAGGAGCTGGCCCGTTTTTTTTCATTTGACAACAACCGCCTTGAATTTGCAAAATATGCGTATGGCAAAACGACTGATAAAAATAATTTCAGCGTGGTGTGCAATGCGTTTTCTTCTACCAACGGACGGGCGCAATTGCTAAGCTTTATTAAAAATTACAGATAGGTTGATGATTGGTTACACCTGGTATGGCCCTGTACATCTGTACGGGGCCTTTTTTTTGTTTTTGTTGTTTAAAAGATTTCAGTGCAATGGGGTTGATACCTAAATTTCAACAACAACAGGCATTTGTTTCGGAAACGCTCCCAAACAAAAAACTCCCGCCGGGGGCAGGAGTTAAATACTTTGTTGCGTATACCGCTTATTTTTTATTGATAACTTCTGCCATCTTTTTGCCAATGTCTGCAGGGCTCTGCACAACATAAATACCGCATTCGGCCATAATCTTCATTTTAGCCGCAGCCGTATCGTCTGCACCACCTACAATTGCACCGGCATGGCCCATTCTTCTGCCGGGGGGCGCTGTTTGTCCTGCAATAAAACCAACAACCGGTTTGGTGCCATTTGCTTTTATCCATAAAGCGGCTTCTGCTTCCATGCTGCCGCCAATTTCGCCAATCATAATAATGCCGTCTGTTTCAGGATCGTTCATTAGCAATTCAACCGCATCTTTGGTAGGTGTTCCTATAATTGGGTCTCCACCAATGCCAATAGCAGTTGATATACCCAGGCCGGCTTTTGCAACCTGGTCGGCCGCTTCATAGGTTAACGTACCACTCTTGGATACCACGCCAATTCTTCCCTGCTTGAAAACAAAACCCGGCATAATACCCACCTTGCATTCGCCGGCGGTTATAACACCAGGGCAATTCGGCCCGATGAGGCGGGTGTTTTTGCCCAGTAAAAAACTTTTTGCTTTAACCATGTCCTGCACCGGGATACCTTCTGTAATACATACCACGAGGGCAATACCTGCATCGGTTGCTTCCATAATAGCGTCGGCTGCAAATGCCGGCGGCACAAAAATGATACTCACGTCTGCCCCTGTATGCTTCACTGCATCTGCTACCGTATTGAAAACGGGCCTGTCAAGATGTGTGCTGCCACCTTTACCCGGCGTAACACCTCCTACAACGTTTGTACCGTATTCTATCATCTGCGTGGCATGAAAGCTGCCTTCCGTGCCCGTAAAACCCTGCACAATTATTTTAGAACTTTTATTCACTAAAACCGCCATGGTATATATATTAGATTGTCGGCAAAAATAGGGGATTTGAGCTTAGAGAACAAAGACGGCTGCCGGGCGACTTGTTTTTTGCAAGATGTGGTGTGCTACCTGTAAAACATGGCTTGTAAACCGTGCAGGAACATACCGGGCGGCAGCACTGCTTTATGCTTTTGGAATGGCCGCAATCAGCCCTTGTGTATATGGTTCTTTTGGGTGATGATAGATTTGTTCAGCCGTTCCGGTTTCAATTATTTTACCTTGCTGCATTACCATGATGCGGTCGCTGATATAATGCACCACGGACAGATCATGCGAGATAAAAATGATGGTAAACCTGAATTCCTTTTTCAGATCGTTCAGGAGGTTCAGCACCTGCGCCTGGACGCTTACGTCCAGCGCACTTACACTTTCATCACAAACAATAAACGACGGATTGAGTGCCAGTGCGCGTGCAATCACTACGCGCTGCCGCTGTCCCCCGCTAAACTCGTGCGGATAACGGTAATAATGTTCGGGCAGCAGCTTTACTTTATCCAGCAGTTCCATTACCCTTTCTTTTCGTTGCCTGGCAGAAGGCAGCACCTGGTGTACCTGTAGTACTTCCTGTATAGCGTTGCCAATGGTAATCGACGGATTGAGGGCTGAATAAGGATCCTGGAAAATGATTTGAATTTTTTTTCGCAACCGGCGGAGATCGGCCGGCTTGTATTGCAATAAATCATTGCCGTTGAATAGTAGCTGGCCGGCGGTGGGTTCCACGAGGCGCAGCAGCGTTCTGCCCAGCGTAGTTTTACCGCAGCCCGATTCGCCCACCAGTCCAAGGGTTTCACCGGTGTACACGTCAAAACTAACGTCATCCACGGCTTTTGTATAACCGGAAACTTTACCCAGGAAACTTTTTTTACCCGGGTACCATACTTTCAGGTGCTGTACTTCAATTAATTTTTGATGATTGGTCCGCACATCGTCCGCCGGTATTGCCACTGGGCCGATGGATGCTTCTCTGTCGGCTTTCCCTTCCAGGAAATCGCTCACCACGGGCAATCGTTCTCCTTTACGGTGCAATACCGGGCGGCAGGCCAGTAGACCCTTTGTATATGGATGCAGGGGATGGTGCATCACTTGTTTTACCAGACCGGTTTCCACAATATTTCCCCTGTACATAACCACCACTTTATCTGCTATTTCTGCCACCAGCCCCAAATCATGGGTTATAAAAATTACACCCATGCCTGTTGTCACCTGCAACGCTTTAATCAATTGCAAAATTTGTTTTTGCACGGTTACGTCGAGTGCGGTGGTAGGCTCATCACAAATCAGCACAGATGGATTGCCGCTCATGGCCATGGCAATCATTACGCGTTGCTTCTGCCCACCACTTAACTGGTGCGGGTATCTGCCAAACATGGCGGCGGGATCGGGCAAGCGAACTTTTTCAAAAAGATCAAGGGTTTGCTTTTTTGCCGCTGCTTTGGAAATTTTATGGTGGCCGCAAATCGCTTCCATTACCTGGTGGCCGCAGGTAAACACCGGGTTGAGTGAAGTCATTGGCTCCTGGAAGATCATGGCAATTTTGTTGCCGCGGATGGCACGCAGGCGATCCCCGCTTTCCAGCAAAAGGTTGGTCTGCTGCAAGCCATCTTCACTGAAAAAGATGCCTCCATTGGTATAGCGTACGGTGTTTGCTGGGAGGAGTTGCAAAACAGCGAGTGCGGTTACGGATTTCCCTGAACCGGATTCTCCCACAACCGCCACAATTTCGCGTCGCGCTACAGCAAGTGAAATATCATGCAGGGCAGTATGATTGCCCTGCTCGGTTTCAAATGCAACCTGTAAGTTTTGTATTTGCAGTAATGGTAGCAAACTTTAATACAGAATTATTTTAAAAGCGGAGGTGCCTCACCGTCATACCATCATTGATCAGTTGTTTCAGGGAGTCGATGCCAATGCGGATATGATTCTCCACAAAATTGCCGGTTACTTTTTTATCGCTCTCTTCCGTTTTTACGCCTTCCGGCACCATGGGCGAATCGCTTACCAGCAGCAATGCACCGGTAGGAATTTTATTGAAAAAGCCAACCGAGAAAATGGTGGCAGTTTCCATATCAATGGCATATGCCCTTATTTTTTGCAGGTATTCTTTAAATACTTCGTCGTGTTCCCAAACGCGCCGGTTCGTGGTGTATACCGTGCCCGTCCAGTAATCTACCTGGTAATCTCTAATAGTAGTGGAAATAGCTTTCTGAAGGGCGAAAGCCGGCAATGCCGGCACTTCCGGGGGAAAGTAATCGTTGGAAGTACCTTCCCCGCGGATGGCAGCGATTGGAAGTATCAGGTCTCCAATTTTATTTCTCTTTTTCAGGCCGCCGCACTTGCCCAGGAACAGCACGGCCTTTGGCTTAACGGCAGACAGCAGATCCATTACGGTAGCCGCGGTGGGACTACCCATTCCAAAATTAATGATGCTGATTTCGCCTGCAGTAGCGCATTGCATCGGCCGATCGCGGCCTACTACTTCCACACCGTGCCATTCTGCAAACAAGGTTACATAATTACTGAAATTGGTAAGCAGGATATAGTCGCCAAACCCGTCTAATTTTTGTCCCGTGTACCTGGGCAGCCAATTTTGCACAATTTCTTCCTTAGATTTCATATGCTGTGTTTTTTACCGGGCCAAAAAATATGCTAACAACTGTAATGCTTCCATACAACGGGCTACCGGTTACCTGGTTTATTTCGCATTAAAAAATGCCGTTTTGTAGTTTGCAATCAGCTAAGATACTAAATTGCCATTGCAGAAAGATTACATCCATTATGATATTAATAAATTATCCGCCCCATCAATACAAAATACGAGAGCTGCAAATAAAGAAAGAGGAAATTTGGGACGATACCAGGCGACAATGGGTGAGTCTTACCCCGGAAGAATGGGTAAGGCAAAACTTTGTGCAGTATATGATCCAGGTCTGTAAATATCCGGCTTCTTATATTGCCCTTGAACGAAAAATTCAACTGGGCGATGTAAAAAAGCGATTTGATATACTGGTCTATAATGGTGCTGCAAAGCCCTGGCTGATGGTGGAATGTAAGTCGAAGGAGGTTCAGATGAATAAAAAAATCCTGAACCAGGTATTGAACTATAATATTGCGGTACCGGTTCCTTATTTGCTCATCACCAACGGGCATTATTGCTATGGGTACCACAGAAACGGCACAGACATACAAGAACTGGCGGCGCTACCTGCTTATGAGTAGGGTTCCACTGGCCTGCCCTAACACTTTCTAATTCCGTTCCGTAGCGCGTTTTCACTTTTTTAGAAATTCCACCATTGCGCTTCCGGGTAAAATTTCCCCAGCAGTACAGGCTCACCAATTTTTGGTGTCGTAATGGGAAGCTGCAATTCGGCGGCTTTTTTTACCACGCGTTTTATCGGATCATTCCACGCGTGCAATGCCAGCGTAAATTTTGCCCAGTGTACGGGCAGCAATCTTTTCGCCTGCAAATCTACCGCAGCTTGCGCGGTCTGTTCCGGCATCATATGAATGTATGGCCAGTGTGCGTTGTATTGGCCGCATTCCAGTATTGCTAAATCAAAAGGGCCAAATTTGTTGCCGATCTCCTTAAAATGGGTATCGTATCCTGAATCACCGCCTATATAAATTGCATACTCCGCAGTTTTCAGCACAAAGCCGCCCCATTGTGTTTTTCCACGGGCAATTCCTCTGCCGGAGAAATGGCGTGCAGGCGTAGCCGTTAGCTGGATGCCTGTTGCCACACTGGTGGTATCCCACCAGGGCAGCTCTGTAATGATGGCCGGATCGTATCCCCAGTATTCAAAATGGGAACCTGTACCCAGCGTCGTGATCACTTTTTTAACTTTTGTTTGTAAAGCGCTGACTGACTCATAATCCAGGTGGTCATAATGATCATGCGTTTGTACCAGCAGGTCAATAGGTGGCATATCCGCTGCAGAAAACGCATCCGCACCCGGGTATGCTTTTATCATAAAAGAAAAAGGAGAAGCATGGTTGCTGAATACGGGGTCTACCAGTATGTTGAGGCCGTTGATGCGGATGAGGTAAGAAGAATGGCCAAACCAAACAACCACTGGTACGTCATTTTCCAGGAACCGTAAATCTGTTTTTTCAAATGGAAGTGGGCCCGGGGGGCGCGCGTCTCGTGGTTTATTTAAGTAAGATTTAAACGTTTTCCAGATGGAAGTGTCCGGTGCCATTACCGGCGTAAAATGGATATTTTGAAAAGCGCCCTTTGTGTAATGAGGCGATTGTTGCATTTTTTTCAGCCGATCGCCAGCGGGGGCTTTGCCAAATACTTTTTGGATCATCGCTATTTTTTTTGCAAGTTACAGATTCAGCTGCGTAGCCGGTTAAAACAATAAAGGGCCATGGTCACTTTATGCACCATTATAACAACGTAATTGTAGAAAGGAACCAGTCCGAAAGCACGTGCTAATAAATTTGCCGTCAATTAAAAACATACCTTATTTTTAAGGTAACCCGTCGTCATCAATGTAACCCATACTTGAAAAAGAAAATTTCTGTTTATACTGCTTGTGCCATTGTAGTCGCCAACATGATTGGCACCGGCGTTTTTACCAGTCTTGGTTTTCAATTAGCCGTTGTGGAAAATACATGGACCATTCTTGTTCTGTGGCTCGGTGGTGGGGTGCTTGCATTGTTTGGTGCTTTCGCTTACGCTGAACTTGGAACGCATTTCAAAGAGTCTGGCGGTGATTACATTTATTTATCCAGGATTTTTCATCCCATGCTGGGGTATCTTTCTGCCTGGGCAGGGTTAACGGTTGGTTTTTCTGCGCCGGTAGCGCTCGCTGCCATGGCTTTTACCCGTTATCTTGCTCCTTTTGGTTTGCAAAATAATGTATGGCTGGCCATCGCCGTAATTGTATTAATCGGGCTGATGCACAGCTTCACCATAAAACACAGTAGCCGCCTGCAGAATATATCTACGCTGGTTAAGGTGGTTTTTATCCTTGCGCTTATTGGCATCGGTTTTTTTTTACCAGGAACAACCAGCAACGCTTTTAATTACAGCAGCAGCTGGCGGCAGGAAATTACTACACCGGGTTTTGCCGTTTCAATGATATATGTTGGTTTTGCTTATATCGGCTGGAATGCGGCCGCGTATATCGTAGATGAAATTGATAACCCTGCAATAAACCTTCCGCGCGCATTGATCATCAGTACACTGTTTGTTGCTGCATGCTATCTTCTTTTCCAGTTTGTTTTGCTGAAGCATGCACCGGTACATGCCATGGAAGGGAAAGAAGAAGTTGCCTTTATTGCATTTAATAATTTACTGGGGAGCGCCGGAGGCAAGTGGGTGAGTGTTTTCATTGCGATACAACTGGTGGCTACCATCAGCTCTTATTTGTGGGTCGGTCCCAGGGTAACCCAGGCAATGGCAAAAGAATATACATTGTGGCAGCCACTTGCAAAAGTAAATGCGCATAACATACCGGTCGCGTCATTGTGGCTGCATGTTTTTATCAGCATCGTACTCGCCCTTACCGGGTCGTTTGAAAAGATATTATTGTATGCCGGCTTTGTATTGCAACTAATGGCTTCGTTAACCGTGGCCACCAGCCTTTTTATTCGCGATAAAAAACCGGGTTCGTTCTTAAGTCCTTTTAAACCGCTGTTGCAGGTGCTGTTCCTGCTTTTCAATACCTGGGTGCTGGTGTTCACCATAAAAGACAGGCCGGTAGAAAGTTTTATAGGTATTGGCATCCTGCTGGCCGGTGCTGTAATTTACTACTTCGATAAGCCGTTGCCGTTGGTAAACGTTGAATGAGCCGTCAGGGTATTTATATTCCCCCTCTAAAAAAATTACCACTTTAGGGTATTGTTATTGGTTGCCTGCAATTATAACTTGCAACTATTAATTTTCTCTGCTGATTGGTATTTCCCTGGTTAATGCTTACGATTCTGTAAGCCTGGTCTGAACGGTAGCAAAAAAATTTCCTGCTTATCCATTTGGGAATACTCAGATTGATGTTGATAATGTCAATCACCTGCTGATAGCGGATTGTCAAAATCTTTTTAGTCGGCTGAAGTCTTCGCCACGCATTAAAAATATACCATACTTAAACTTATCACTATGGCATTTGTACAACTACTTAAACAGACCCGCGTGCACAGAGCACTTCTATTTTTGTTCCGGCATCGGGTGTTGATACTTTTAATATTTCCATTCCCGCAGGCAAACTGCTGAGGAGTGTGGTACTTAATATATTGAGTAGTTCCGGCGCGGCGTCCGCAAACATTTCCGTGCGCCCGGCAGAGAATGCGACCGGTAATGGCGTCATAAAAATAGCCTGGTTTACCGGACCTCTCAGCAAAATTACCTATGAACTCATTGTAAGAGCAGAAGACATTGCTGACGGGGTAACGCAAATCCAGTACGCAGGGCCCCCAGGTACCAAACACAACCTCGTTGTGATTGGCGATGGATTTGCAGCTGCCGATCAGGACAAATACAACGAGGCGGTAAAAAATTTATTGGTGGACGGCGTTTTTGGCCACGATTATTTTTACGAAGACAAACAGGCGTTCAATATTTTCCGCATCAATCTTATTTCTGCTGCATCTGGTGTAAGCACGCGTGAATATGATGAGCACGGCACGCCTGACGACGGCAGCGATGATACCATTATCAGCACCACGCTCCGCGATACGGCGCTTAAATACATTTACAGTGGGTCGTGGGCGCATTGCTGGCTGGAAGGCACTGCTGCCACAGGTGCGCTGATAGACGAAGCCCTTTTTAAATGGGTGCCGGACAATGATCTTGTGGTGGTACTGCTCAACAATCCCAACTATGGTGGTTGTGGCGGTGGTGGTTTCCAAACCGTTCCGCTCGGCGTTACGTGGCAGGTATTGTCGCACGAATTTGGCCATGGCACCGGCGGACTTGCAGATGAATATTGCACAAGTAAAGTATATACCGGGGGCGAATCAGGAAAAGTTGATTTAACCACGAACACAAACAGGAGCACGCTGAAATGGAAGAAATTTGTAAATCCTTCTACGCCCATCCCTACGGGTAAAGGAAATTGTGCAGGTTATACCGAAGGCACCCGACCCGCTACCTGGAGCGACAGCCAGGATGTGGGTTTATTTGAGGGAGGTGGTACTTACAAGGAAGGCATTTACCGTCCCGTTATCAACTGCCGGATGAGGGGCAATACGCCCGAATTTTGCCCGGTATGCTATACAGAACTTAAAACAAAAATGCATGCTTATACCGGCCGAAATTTTCTGAAATCGTATGCCGGTGATTTTAATGGCGACGGCAAAAGTGATTTGCTGGTACATAATGATAACTCCATCATGCTTTACCGATCCAATGGCACGCAACTGGAAGTTGTTTTCAGCGCGGTAGAAAAAGTACCGGGTTCATGGAATTTCAAGCCCAACGACCAGTTTTACATAGGCGATTTCAACGGCGATGGAAAAGACGAGGTAGCCATCTACAACAGCGTGGACTGGTCAATGGAATATTTGGGTTTGCTGGCGGATGATGGCAACAACGGGTTGAAGCTAATTGCCCGCTATGATGATGCCATGCCTGGGTGGCAGTTCCAGAAAAATGATAAATTTTATATTGCTGATTTCAATGGGGATGGCAAAAAAGACCTGGTGGTTTTTAATGGAACCAACTGGAGTATGCCCTACGTGGGTATGTTGCAGTCGGCTGGAAATGGCTTCAGCGTGGTAAAACGCTACGATAAAGTTTTGGGGGGCTGGACGATGAAGCCCAATGACCATTTATTTGTCGGCGATTTTAACGGCGACGGAAAAGATGATTTGTATGTATTCAATGGCACAGACTGGGCAATCCCTTACCTTGGCATGTTCCGGTCTACCGGCAACGCCTACACGTATATTCAGTTGTATGCAAACACTTTGCCCGGATGGCAAATGACGAAAGGCGACCAGTTTTTTGTTGCGGATTTCAACGGCGATGGAAAAGATGATTTGTATGTGTTTAACGGCAGCAACTGGTCGATGGCATACCTGCTGATGGTGGCGAGTGACGGCAGCTCCTTAAATTATGTAAAACGGTACGATGGTAATGCGCCCGGCTGGCAAATGCGCAAAAATGATCGTCATTTTGTGTGCGACATAAATGGCGATGGCAAGCAGGATTTGTTTGTGTACAATTGCCTCGACTGGTCCAGGGAATACCTGGGTACGATGGTATCAGACGGCAGGGGCATCAGCAGCAACTGGAAGGAAGACTGGGTAGGCGAATGGAACCTGGGTAAGCTGGATAATTTCACTGTGTGCAATTTTGAAGGTGCGCCCGGAAAACGCGATCTTTATGTTTACAATAGAGATTGGTTCGGTATGATTAAAGCAACACCCGTGTTGTCTTTGCAGAAACTGTATTATAAATGGATCCACAATTACCGTCATGGTAGAAACTGGTAAAAATAATTTTATGAAAAGAAAAAATATTAAAGGCATTTTTTCCAGACCAATGGACGCAGATGCCAAACCCGTAATTGACAACGATAAACTTCCTGCTATGCCGGTTATCAATCAAAAACTGGCAGGTGTATTAAAGAATCCTCCTGCAGGCAAGGGGTATATGCCCGTTATAAAAGAGACCGACATGAAGGCAAACCGTGCTGCGGTAACGCAGGGCTTGCAGATGGCACCTTTTGATCCCAAAGAAAACAAAAAAACCAATTTGCCGATTCCGGAATCCGGTTACCAGGACCAGGCAGAAAGGTCGTCGCGCAAGAAGCCGGGAACGGGTTATGTTGTGTTGCGGATGCGGGTACAAAACGGGCAGGTGACGGTGCAGGGTTCACGGCATGTTGCCGGCGAATTTCTTGCGCATGAGAACCTGGTACAGACTGGTATTACTTATGAAGCATTTGTTAAAGAATCACGGATTGCAATTGGTTCTTTACCCGATTTTGGAGAGCAGCGTAGTTTTGCCAGGCCGGGCGCAGACGCATCGCAGGAAGGACATCATATTACGATTCTGCCAAGTTTCGATTTTAATGTTAAGATAGCCGCGGACCGGATCACTATTAAAGATCTGCCCAAACTAAAATTGAACCTGTATACATTCAAGGAGCATGTGCCGGATCTTAAACTATCGGCCGCTCCGTTAAACAACCAGTTTGCAAAGGAAGTAAGGCTGGTGGCAGAAATGAATGGCATACATGTAGCAAAGCTGCAAAAAGAGGTGCAGGAAGCGCTTAGGGTTACTTTCAAGAAATAATAATTACAACGTTTTGCTTTTTGCCAGCAATTTTTGCCGGCTGTAACTTCCTGCGCCGGTGTAAAAAAAACTTACCGCAAGCACTGCTTCTAAAAATCATCCAAATTTTGTAAACGCGCACTGGCCCGGATCACTGCTGCCCATCCTTTCGTTTGCGAAAATGGCGTGCTATAACTTTTTTTATAACTATCAAACCTTGTCACCATGTCAAAAAATGAACCTAAAAACGAATTGGAACACATCAGCCTGCGTTCCACCTTCAAAGTATTGCAGTTGTCGAATGAAAATTATTTTGGCAACCTGAAAGAAAGTAAACTAAAACCTGTTGCGCTTATTGCAGGAAATGTTTTTTATGAAGAATTGAAATGTGTCAGTTATAATCCATCGACACGCGTATTAAATGCAGCTGTCAGTGTCAAGCAGGGCGGCGGTTATTCGGGCGGTCCCTGTACAAATGGAAGTTTCGAATATGTTCGCTTTTACGTGGACTACCTGCGCAACGGCGTGTGGATTGATGAAGGACTGGCTAGTGCCAATGTGCACGATTTGTCTTTGCAGGAAAACCTCTGTTACAATGTGCAGCTAAAGATCGATCCAAAAAAAATGACCTGTTGTGATGATGATGCTGTTTTGCCGAGGGTTAAAGCAATTTTAAGCTGGAATGCTGCGCCACCTGCCAATACGCCCGGCTGGATGCCGGTCTGGGGTAATACCATGGAAACAAATATACAGGTAGCGCCGCGGAAAAGCCTTTGGTGCCTGATTAAAAAAGGCATCGTTCTGGATGAGATTGTAAAAAAACAACTGATTGAAAATATTGATAAGTTGCAGATTGTTTTACCTGAACTTCCACCGGAGCCGGCAACCGCTTTTAATCCCCAGTATTTTAAAAAACTGTACAAAAACGAGGTGGAAGACACCAGGATAGTCTTGAAACATATCAGTGACCTATCAAATTTCAGTGCCGTTTCTTCGTTCGCGGGCAAGATAGCTGCTGAAAGTTTTAACTGGGAAGATATTCTTGCTAAATTAAAACTGCTGCAGTTTAACACGGACTACGAAGAAGTAAAATGCGTGGCGCTCAACCGTGAACTAAACAGCATTCATGCGAGCGTTGTGGTGAAAAAACCCAATGGGTATTCAGGCAACCTGTGTACCGCTGGTAGCAAAGAATACGTAGCATTTTATATGGATTTTGGTGCCGGTTACCAGTACATGGGTTTATCTTCCGTGGGTGTACATGATATCAGCAGCATACCACGAGATGGGTTATGGTATAATGTTGCCTTGCCAGTAAACTTGCAGCCGCACCAGAAAGCGTGGTGTACCGCAGGAAAAGCAAAAGTAAAGGCCATCCTGTCCTGGAACGTTGCGCCCCCCGCAAACAATCCTAATTACGTGGCGGCTTACGGAGACTGGGAAGAATGCACCGTAGAAATTAAATCACTGCCGGGCGGTGTAATACCAGGCAACAGTACGGTCATCCTGGAAAAAGTAGGCGGCATGGTGGTAGACGATATAGACAACGGCACCGGACTGGCGACCACCTCACTTGCGGGCTCGCTGATTGGAGCGCAGGACAGTCCCTTCTACGGTACCATGGAACTGATAGGAAATATCTTTTTTGCTTTACCCTCAATGAAATACCGGTTCCTGGTTACAAAACCAGGAGGCATTGAATTGCCGTTAACAGATACCCAGATCATTACCACTGATACGTTGGGTACATTTGTTGACCATACCTTTAATCCGGGCGCTGACGGCTGGATAACTTACCTGCAGACGGGTATTACCAATATTGTTGGTGGTCTGCTGGGCAGGTATTCAGCTATTGCAGCGGGCGAGCATGTGATCCGCATCCAGGCAACGGATATTTTCAACAATATCTACAATGACCCCAATGGTGCAGTTACCATATTCGTAGATGCACTCGCGCCCGACGTACAATTGCACATTGACCCTTCCATCGGTGGCGATTGCGCAGACTTTACGACTGGTACAGACATCACCGGAACCTACACCATGCTGGACGCGCATGCGGGAGCTTTCAGTATTGCTGTTACCCCCAACAATGGCGCAGTGGTAGATGTAGACGGTACGGGCAACAATGGCCTCAGCTATAGTGCCGGCCTGCCCAACGCGGGGAAATCAGGAACCTTTGTTATTCACACCGCGGGCGTTCCAAAATGTGGCTACAATGTACGCATTGATGCACACGACCGGACAATCGTAAGCTCACATTCCATCGGGCTTTACAACAATGATATCCAGGGATTCTGCCTCCGTAACCCAGGTCAGTAATACAAGCCAGGTATCATCATAATATAGCAGGGGCGGGTTTGCAAGAGCCCGCCCAATTGCTTTGGCGGTAGTCGCCCTGCAGAATAAACGATGAAGGAGAAACCGTAAGGGGCTTGTAGAATCACCGCTTGCCCGGGGAATTATAAAATATGTATCAATCTATAAAATGAACATTCTCAACTTTGTTTTGTGCATGCTGGCGGCATGGCGGATAACGCATTTATTCAGCAAAGAAGACGGTCCTTTTGATATCATTTATCTTATCAGGAAAAAAGCGGGAACCGGTTTTTGGGGAAGTATGCTTGATTGTTTCTATTGCAGCAGCGTTTGGGTGGCACTGCCATTCGGAGCTGCACTGGGTGTCAGTTACGAAGAAAAATTTTTGTACTGGGCTGCAGTTTCAGGGGCTGCCTGCCTGCTTGAACAGGCCACGCAAAAAAACGACAGCGTTCAGGAGCAATCCCTGGTGCCCGATTATAAAGAAGATGAGTAATACTGCGGAAAGATAAACACCCACTAAATCTAACAGTTATGTGTAACTGCGGAAATAAAAGAAATGAATTGAATCATTTGGCGACGCATTCGCAAAGTCCGATTCCAACGCAAAAAGCAGGCCCCGGTATCGGTTTTGTATATACCGGTCAGTCCGCGCTTACGGTAACGGGAAACGTTACCCGTAAACAATATCGGTTTAACAGTCCTGGCAGTCAGCAACTGGTTGATTACAGGGATGCCAATGCTTTGATGATGGTGCCGGTATTAAAGCGGATATCGTAATAGGGTAGGTGTTATAACAACTGCGAAACAGGAAGTTATTCACGCAAGTATTTCATCTATATGTTTATGGATATTGGCGGCTATTTTGTCAATTGGCAAATCATTCTCGTCACCACCAAAAGGGTCTTCAATTTCTTCGGCGATAATTTCAAGACTGGCCAATACATAAAATACAAAAGTAACTACGGGCACAATCAGGTAGCCCAGCGAGAAGGCATAGCCGAAAGGAAGCGTCATCACGTAAAAGAAAATAAATTTCTTAATAAACGCGCTGTAAGAATAGGGGATGGGGGTGTTTTTGATACGTTCGCAACCGCCGCAGATATCAGTAAAGGAGATGAGTTCTGCGTTCAGGACAATCAGTTGGTCACCATTAATTTTTCCTTCTGCGTATAATTGCTGGATATGTTTAAAGATCAGTACTGCAACCTGGTTGGGTACGTGTTTATCTTTGTTGATTAGCAGTTCCAGTTTATCATCATTGTCGAATAGTGAAATCCGCGTAGTTTCGTGCCCCAGGTGTTTTTTTAAAGCATACGCATAGGCGGGTATTATTTTTCTGAAAAAATTGCGGTTGATTGCATCCTCCGGCGGCAGCATCACCGAAAGTTTAATGGCGAGGTTACGGCTGCTGTTGACCAGTGACCCCCACAGTTTTCTTCCTTCCCACCAACGGTCGTACGCGGTATTGGTACGAAAAACAAGCAGCATGGAAATTACAAATCCCAGCAGCCCGTGCATGATGGGTACGTTTTTGATATGGCTGGTTTCGGGCAGGTGCCACCATTCTACCTCTACAAAAGCCACCAGGCCGGCATATAAGGCCACTCCTATCAAAAGGGGCATCAGCTTTCGTATTGTATCGGCTTTGTGCAGCCGGAAAAGAAACACAAACCAATCTTTGGGATTATAACTTATCATAGTGTAAGCATGTCTGTTTTTTTAACACGGATCCTTTACCGGGTGTTTTCCGGGTGATGGCTTTTTGCCTTTTTAGGTTGATGTGGCCGGCGCTTTCATTGCTTGCAACTCCTTAATCCAACGTCTTAAAAAGTAAAGCGGTATTAATCCAAATATACCAAATGAACAGTCGATGCATTTCCAATAAAACGGGATGCCCCTCACCGCCCCCGCAATAAACGCCAGCGGAATAACGGCCACACAGGCCAGCATGCCCCATTCTATCACCCAAATATTTTTTATTGGATCGCGCAACGGTCCTATAAAAAACAGGGCAATCACAATATGCGCAAAAGCCAGCCAGTCGTACCCGTAGGCCAGCATGGGATAATGCAGGTTGGTATAATGAAGGGCATTATAAACCGAAGCGATAAACGCGCCCAGTGGCGCCGGCATGTATTGCTGATACTGCAGCAGCCAATGCAATTCTGTTTCCAGCGGGAAAGCGGTAATTCCACTTACCAATATTGCCACCATGAAAAAGATAAGCAGAAACCTTATCCTTTTAAGCAGCTTTCGCCCGGGAGTAGCTGTTTGCATGCGGCTAAATTAGCATCAAAGCAAGTAAAGTTTGTATGGCACAAGGAGAAATTTTTCGTTTGTGCTTAGTCGTCCTGTTTTATTTTGTCAATAGCATGCAAAAGGCCACCGGAGAATGCGTCATCTGCCAGTTGCCAGAACATAATTCCGTTGAGGTGGTGCTTCAGCACATATTTTGTTTTTTCGGCTATGGATGCACTGTCATCGTAGGTTGCCAGCAGCCTTCGCTGGATGTTAAAAGCATATGGAGCGTGGGCGATACTATCCCAGTATTGCACAAATCCGTTTGCAAGGCTAAGGGTATCGTTGATGTGCTTGTAAGGAAAACCATGCGAAAATCTGCCGGGGAGGTAGAGCCCGTTGTTGGTGGTATCTGTTACCTCGAAGAGGCGTCCGTAAAATGCGGCGCCTATTACAATTTTATCCGCCGGTACACCCGCCGCCAGCATCATTTGAATAGCATTGTCTGCCGATTGTTTTTGGAGCGGCGTTGAATATAACGGTGTATGATGACCGCTGACTTTACTGAAGCCCGATACCAGGTCGTAGCTCATCAGGTTTACCCGGTCTATTTTATTCATTATTTTTTTCCATTCAACCGCTGAGTCGATGAAAGCTGAAAACCCACCTGCCGCAAAGCTGATCTCGTTTTCTTTGCCCAATTTCTTCCTGAGTTGTTTTATCAGCTTGGTAAATGCTGGTTTATCGCCCGGGCCAAAGGCATGGCCGGGGTAGCCTTCAACGGATGGGTATTCCCAGTCGAGATCGATACCGTCTGTACCAAAATAAGTATTGGTTTCCCTGACAGATCGCGCAAACTGGCGACGCCCTTTTGCTGTATTAAAAACCGGGGAGCAGGTTTTACAGCCGCCCCAGCCCCCAAGTGATAAGATGATTTTTAGCTGCGGGTTGCGGCCCTTCAGCGCTACCATGCTATGGATGGTTGCGCTGTCACGCGCATTGCCTACCGACAATCGGTTGCCTTTAAGGTGACAAAAACAAAAAATAAGGTGGGTCAGTTTTTCCACTTCAAAACTGTCAATCATGCTGGTGCGACCTGCGTAATACGCAATCACTGCAATTGGCTTTTTTACGGCGACCTGCTGGGCATTTGTTTGGGAAGCAGCAATACAGGTAAGGAATAATACAAAACGGAAATGCATATTTTTATTTTAGTGATAGCGGGTGCGCAGATACAAGTAACCCAAATTAAAAAAAGATAGCCAAACCGCGGAAAAAATTGGACGATAACTGGGTAATATTAATGCATAAAAAACCCTTATTCCCGCCCTTTCTGCTGAAACAGTGTTAAATATTATGCACATTTCAGCGCTATCAGCCTGCAGCGCGGGCCGGCATTTCATTTTCATGTTTACTTGCATTACCTTTGCAGTCTCATACGAAAAATGAGCAATTAAATGATCGCAATTCTAATTTTCTTTTTTTCACATTGGTTTTTATCCCTCTTTTTTCACACTTTTTTTCTGCACCGTTACGCATCCCACCAGATGTACACAACAGGAAAAAAAAGAGAGCGGTTATTTTATTTTCTTACCTGGTTTACCCAGGGATCTTCTTTTCTAAATCCGCGTGCCTACGCTGTGCTGCACCGCATGCACCACGTGTATAGCGACACCGAAAAGGATCCGCATTCGCCCCACTTTTTTAAAGATGTCTGGCATATGATGATCCATACGAAAGAAATCTACCAGAATTTTTTAACCGGCAAAGCAATGCCTGAGCCACAGTTTACAGAAGAATACCTGCCGGTATGGCCAAAGCTTGATAAAATTGGGGACAGTATGATTACCCGCATTTTATTTGGGGTTGCCTACACTGCCTTTTATGTTTATTTTGCCCCCAGTGCGTGGTGGTATTTATTATTGCCCATTCATTTTTTAATGGGGCCTATCCAGGGTGCAATTGTGAACTGGTGTGGACATAAATACGGTTACGCTAATTTTAATAATGGAGATCAGTCGAGGAATACAGAACCCTGGGGTTTATTGCTGATGGGAGAACTATTTCAAAACAACCACCACAAATACCGCAACAGCCCCAATTTTGCGAAGAAATGGTTTGAGTTTGACCCTACTTACCTGGTAATGATTGTGATGAATGGGCTGCGTATC
Source organism: Chitinophagaceae bacterium (assembly GCA_039919885.1). Taxonomy (GTDB): domain Bacteria; phylum Bacteroidota; class Bacteroidia; order Chitinophagales; family Chitinophagaceae; genus JACMLD01. The sequence goes on along the minus strand of JBDSEV010000053.1, from coordinate 13,630 downwards.
ATCAAACTAAAAAAAGCATAAGATTTTTTTATAAATTAATTAAACCTGTCTTAACCGGCAGGTTTTTTTATGAACTTACTTGCGGCCCGCAACAATTACCGGTTCGTAACAATCATAATTACGCTGGCGGTAGATTTTGCCGTCCCTGAATTCAAAGATGGTGCAGATATGCGCTTTTAAAACTTGCCCCTGTTTAAGGCGGCCCACTTTTACTTTCAATTCACCGGTCCAGGTATATTCTGCAATCACCGCATCGCCCGTTTCAAAGAAATGCACGGGTGCAAAATGCTGGTAGGCAAGCATCTTTTTGCCCGCTTCTGCCCCTTCAATCAGGTTGGTAAATGTTCGTTTTCGTGTAGCAGGTATCATCAGGTTGGGATATTGTATCTGTTCAATGCCGGTATGCAGGAGGGCCTTGTATTCCTGTTCACTGGTGGTAAACCATTGCAGCAAATGGAAGAATTGCTTTATCACTTCGGTTTTGTTTGTCATGCCGGGCGTTTAGGTGAAAGGACTAAAATAATACCTTTATTTTTTAAAAACGAATACCTAAAAGACGGAGTGTAGCGGCGTTTATTCCCGGCTTGCCGGCGCGGGTGTTTAACGGTCTGCATCGCTTCGCAGATTAATGTTCAACACAGCTGTGGCGGAGAAAAAAAAATCAGCAGGCCAGCTGCTGATTTATATATCCGGGAATTAAAGATATTATGAACTACAGGTAACGCAACCTTCTTCCATGGTGCAGGTACCGCCATTCAGTTGGCTTTCGTCAACCATTTCAACGGTTACTTCACTTGCATCATTTAATGGTTCCTTTGCTTTGCCACCCTGTTTTTCAACAGTGAACTGCACTGCCTGCGATGCTGCTTTGGTACGCAGGTAATACATGCCAGTTTTCAATCCTTTTTTCCATGCGTAAAAATGCATAGAGGTGAGTTTGGATGTATTGGGTGAGTCAATAAAAAGATTGAGTGACTGCGACTGGCAGATATAGGCACCCCTGTCTGCAGCCATGTCTATAATTGCCCGCTGTTTGATTTCCCAAACAGTTTTATAAATATCCTTTATGGTGGCAGGAATACTTTCAATCTGCTGCACCGAGCCATTGTGCTGGATGATATTATTCTTCATTTCATCATTCCATAAATTCAGGGCCACCAGGTCTTTCAGCAGGTGTTTGTTCACCACCACAAATTCTCCGCTCAATACACGGCGCACATAAATATTGGACGTGTATGGTTCAAAACATTCATTGTTACCCAGTATCTGAGAGGTGGAAGCAGTGGGCATTGGCGCCAGCAGTAAAGAATTTCTTACGCCGTGTTTTAGTACGGCTGCTTTTAACGTGTACCAGTCCCAGCGAAGGCTCGGTTCCGTATTCCACATATCAAACTGAAAAATTGCTTTGGAAACAGGTGAACCTGGATAGCTTTCGTAGTAGCCGTCTTTTTCTGCCAAATCTTTGCTGGCAGTCATGGCGGCGAAATAGATCGTTTCAAAAATTTCCTTATTAAGTTCCTTTGCCTGATCACTTTCAAACGGCAGGCGCAGTAAAATAAATACATCTGCCAGTCCCTGCACACCAATTCCAATGGGACGGTGTTTTAAATTGGAATACCTGGCTTCTTCAATAGGATAATAATTGTTGTCAATTATTTTATTGAGGTTAAGGGTTGCCTGGTAGGTTACCTCATATAATTTCTGGTGGTCAAACGCCTGGTCAATAACAAATCTTGGAAGGGCAAGCGAAGCCAGGTTGCAAACCGCAACTTCTTCCGGCGACGTGTACTCCATAATCTCCGTACAAAGGTTGGAGCTTTTAATAGTGCCCAGGTTTTGTTGGTTACTTTTTCCATTGGCGGCATCCTTGTAGAGCAGGTAAGGCGTGCCGGTTTCTATCTGTGCATCCAGGATAGCAAACCAGAGATCCTGCGCTTTGATTGTTTTTCTTGCTTTGCCGGCTGCTTCGTATTTGGCATACAATGCCTCGAATTCTGCACCCCAGCATTCGTGGAGGCCCGGTGCTTCGTTGGGGCAAAACAAACTCCATTCAGCATTGGCTTCTACGCGCTGCATAAAAAGATCGGGTATCCACAATGCATAAAAAAGATCCCTTGCCCGCATTTCTTCTTTACCGTGGTTTTTACGGAGGTCTAAAAATGCAAACACATCTGCATGCCATGGCTCAAGGTAAATGGCAAAAGCTCCTTTGCGTTTGCCACCGCCCTGGTCTACATAGCGGGCCGTATCATTAAACACTTTCAGCATGGGTATGATGCCATTGCTGGTACCATTGGTGCCGCCGATGTAACTGCCGGTTGCGCGGATACCATGAATGGCGAGACCAATTCCGCCCGCGCTTTGAGATATTTTGGCGGTCTGTTTCAATGTATCGTAAATGCCGTCGATGCTGTCGTCTTTCATGGTAAGCAGGAAGCAACTGCTCATCTGTGGTTTAGGTGTGCCCGCATTAAAAAGCGTTGGCGTGGCATGTGTAAACCAGCGTTCACTCATCAGGTGGTAAGTCTTGATAGCATTCTCAATATCTTCTTTATGAATACCGATGGCTACGCGCATGTACATGTGCTGCGGACGCTCCACTACTTTACCATCCAATTTAAGGAGATAAGATTTTTCCAGCGTTTTAAAGCCGAAATAATCAAAGCCATAATCCCGGTCGTAGATGATGGTTGAATCCAGCAATTCTGCATTCTCCTCGATGATCTTCCATACATCATCGGCCAGCAGCGGCAGGTACTTACCTGTTTTGCTGTCCGTACATTCAAACAATAATTTCATTGTATGAGAAAAACTCTTGATAGTATTTTTATGCAGGTTACTAACGGCAATGCGACTGGCAAGTGATGCATAATCGGGGTGCTTAACAGTGAGTGATGCTGCTGTTTCTGCCGCCAGGTTATCCAGCTCTGTAGTGGTAACACCGTCGTATAAGCCTTCGATTACTTTTTTTGCTACGTCGATGGAATTCACAAAACGGCGCTCCAGGCCATAACAAAGTTTTTCTATGCGGGCGGTTATCTTATCGAATTTGACGCTTTCGCGGTTGCCGTTTCTTTTAATTACGAACATATATTTTGAATTTAATGATGGGTCTTTGTATTCTGTGCACTTTACCACAGCGCAATCAGGCTTATTTCAAAGGGATACGGGAGGAATGGATTTTTACAATCATAAAGATTATAAAACTGCTTTGAACAGTAAAAGGCGAATCTTTTTTCAGTCAGCGAAATATCTTTTTTACCAGTGTGGTAAACTTCTATTTCGCCCAAATTCATTTTTAAAAGTCTTCATCCACAGAAAAAGCCTGTGATTCTTTCCCGGAAAGCACACCGGATTTTTGGTAATCGCCCACCCTCTTTTCAAAGAAGTTGGTTTTGCCTTCCAATGAAATCATTTCCATAAAATCAAAGGGATTGCTGGCGTTGTATATTTTGGGACAGCCCAATTCGTCCAGCCAGCGGTCAGCTACAAATTCTATGTATTGCTGCATGAGTTTCGCATTCATTCCTATCAGTGCTACCGGAAGTGCTTCTGTAATAAATTCTTTTTCTATCTCAACAGCATCACGGATAATACTGGTTACTTCCGCTTCCGGTAACTTTTCATTAAGCATACTGTAAAGCAGGCAGGCGAATTCACAATGCAGGCCTTCATCGCGACTGATCAGTTCATTGCTGAAGGTGAGCCCCGGCATCAAGCCTCTTTTCTTTAACCAGAAGATGGAGCAGAAACTCCCGCTGAAAAAAATACCTTCCACTGCCGCAAATGCCACCAGCCGTTCGGCAAAATTGCCGTTGTCGATCCAGCGCAGCGCCCATTCTGCTTTTTTCTTTACTGCAGGCACGGTATCAATGGCATGGAACAGGCGGTGTTTTTCTGCGGGATCTTTAATGTAAGTGTCTATCAGCAATGCGTATGTTTCTGAATGAATGTTTTCCATCATAATCTGGAAACCATAAAAACACCGTGCTTCGGGCAACTGCACCTCGCTCATGAAATTAACCGCCAGGTTTTCATTTACGATTCCGTCGCTGGCCGCAAAAAAAGCCAATACATGTGAAATGAAATGGCGCTCGCCGTCGTTTAATGCATTCCAGTCTTTCATGTCGCTGCCGAGATCAATTTCTTCAGCTGTCCAGAAACTGGCTTCATGCTTTTTATATTGTTCCCATACTTTCGGGTATTTGATTGGAAGAATAACAAAACGGTCTTTATTTTCTCTCAATAACACTTCGTTTTCAGCCTGCATGGTGTGCCAAATTTATTTGAATGAATGTCACTTTCCGGGTGGGAGACGCGGTGCTAATTACAGCAGGAATCGGATTCCTGTATGTAGCCAGTTCACTGCCTTTCACCCGAAAGCGCTTAACTTGTTTTTTGTGATCACGGCAGGTATTCTGACTTTCCCGCTTTCTGAAGCCTTCCCGTGCCGCCAGCGGCGCCACAGTGGCCTGGATTTTCAGAAAGGTGATGACACCGTGAAGGCGTCATAGGATTTACAGCTACGGGGATAGTTCCGGATTTTCGCCGGATTCCCTTTTAATTCCACAATAAAGAATGTATTGCGGCAACCATGTTCACAGCACAACATTACTAATCAATATTAAATTATTGTGAAGGATTTATGCACCAATTGTTGAAAACATTGGAGCGCGGTAATGGCAGCGGGTTTTGGCGATTTTTGGCTATTTGTTGATAAAAAGATTTGATTTTCTGGTTCGAAAGCGAATCAAAAATTACACCGCCCTGGCGGAAGAATTTTTACGACAAATGGCAGGATATGTTTTTTTGTTTAAGGACAATTACCGGCAGTTAGTTAATCATTATGGACCGGTTTTACATTACCATTCTACCAATGAAACACTCACCCCAATGGTGGTCTGGCGGTGGTTATAATCAACCAATGTTTCCCCGTAACCTTCAGACACCTGCAGTAAGCCCTTAAAATTGCCCGAGATCGGAAACACCCAATTGCCCTGGATGCTGCCCCTTCCCCAGGTATTGGTGAAGCGCAAGGAATGGGTGCCCACAACCGATACCTGGTGGCGTCCAAAAGCCCGCACTACGGTTACGTCTCCGGCGCCAATGTAGTCGGTAATGTCAGGATTTTCATCCTCTTTATCGGGCAGCCTTACCCACGGACGAACATATACCTGCCAGTTTTTTCTTTCGAAGCCTGCGTGAAAAATGACCCGGTTCCAGCTACGCGATAGCGGAAGTATTCTTCCGTTCGATTGATGGGTGAGGGCCACGCCGACCACCCTTGTTTTAAAACCCAGCAACGAAAAATTGGTCGCAAAATTCAGTATTATTTCTGGCTCGTAATTGAGCTCACGAAACGGGCGCGACAATTTTACATTATAAACCTGCCAATGGGCTTTCTGCGTGTAGGCAACCCAAACATCGCCGCGTCCCCAAAATATACGCTGCAATACTTTTGTCTTCAGGCTCAGCTGAAATTTTGCTTCGTAATTGTTGTACGCCACCGGGAAAGGGAGGCTGTAGGCAGGGTTGCCACTTTTCGGTTGCGTATTGGGGCTACTAGACCAACGGCCCGCCGTAATATAAATAGGTTTGTAGGGTGTGATAACGAAAGTCTTGCGGCGGTCCGCGGAATCAAGCTCCCATCTTTGCGACATGGTCTGCCGATAGGTTTCCTTTCTGAATATATCATCTGCCTGGGCCTGTACAATGGAATCAAACGCAACAATAAAAAAAACTGTTGCACAAAAATGGGCAATAACAGTCATACCATGGTCAGGTTGTATCGATTTTTTTGATTGAAATAAGTACATGTAGTTGGGTTCATTTAGTCTGTAAAAGAGGCAGGATAAAGATAGATTTTTATACAATTGTTTTTGACGGCCGCTATTAGTAAAAAAGCTGTGCTGCTGTCCGTCAAGACGGAAATATTATTTAATCAACTTTACAATTACATGCGTTACCACGCCGCATATAGCAAAATCCATTTCCGGAAGTACAAGGATAGGTTTGTGCTGCGGATGGTTGGATGCCAGGAATAATCCTGCATGTGTTTTTACAATATGCTTGATGACTTTTTCGCCAGCGAGGCTCGCCACTACAATGCTGTTATTGCGCGGTTGGGCAGACTTGTCAATTATTATAATTGAATCGGCGGGAATTTGCGCATTGATCATTGAATCACCTTTTACCCTTGCAAGGCAAACGCTGTCAGCCGAAGTTTGCAGGTATTGGTTGAGATCGAAAGGTGTTTCCTTATGTCCGGTTTCCGGAGACGGAAAACCAGCGTGTACATTTCCAATGAATTCGATGCTGTTGAGCGCGGCGGGCATGATTGCTATATTTATTAGCAATATTAAACTAAAAATATTAGTTATCATTGTGCGTGATAAATATAATAACGGGTAATATGAATGAATGCCTTGAAGTTGCAACCTTGCGCCAACTGCTGAAAACGAAATCAATACCGGCAAATATGAATCCGGTACCTATAATGTTGCCGCGCAATATTTGCAATACTTCGCATCAACATCGTGGCCTTCCCGTCCGCAGGCGGGGCATGCTTCTGAACGTACCTGTTTTTTTCTCATAACGGAAGCCATCTCTGTGGTAAGAATGCCGGTAGGCACAGCAATAATGGCATAGCCCATTAACATAATCACACTTGCAATGAATTTTCCCATAGGCGAAGTGGGTGAAATATCCCCATAGCCAACAGTCGTAATGGTTACTATTGCCCAGTAGATGCTGTCCGGAATACTGTCGAAGCCATTTTGATTTTTTTCTACCAGGTACATGATAGATCCCATGATGATAACCAGGTTCAGAACAACCAGCATAAAAATGCTGATTTTCCGAAGGCTTCCTCTTAGCGCCACCCCCAGGAATTGCATTTCTGACAAATAGTGCGACAATTTAAATATGCGGAATATGCGCAACAGCCGAAGCGCTCTCAACACCAACAGTGATTGTGCGCCGGCAAAGAAAAAGCTGAGGTAGGAGGGTACAATCGCCAGCAGATCAATTATTCCCAGGAAACTGAAAATATAACGCCATGGTTTCTTAATGCAGATCAACCTTAAAATATATTCTATTGTAAACAGCGCTGTAAACGCCCATTCCATTATTAGAAACAAGTGACCATAAAGAAGGTTCCAGCGATTGATGCTGTCCAGCATCACCACAATAATGCTCGTAATAATGAGGACCAACAAGGATACATCAAACACTTTGCCGGCCGTAGTATCAGATTCATAGATGATTTCATGTAGACGGCTTTGCCAGGATGTTCCTGCTTGGTTTTCCATATGCGCAATCAATTAAACGGTAAAAATAAAATAAAACAATAACCCTTATTTATAGAAGCAGTAATCAAGTGCACCTATTTGTAGAGCACTTGTTCTTTGGTATAATAGGTTTTCATCATTCCTTTCTGATCAATAATAATTGCCGAACCGGTAGGGCTTTTGGTATGTTCTTTTGTATGAATTTTTAAAAATGATTTTACTTCGCCGTTCACCTTGCCCTTGTAATTTTTGTAAATCTGGCCAATTTCTTTTTTAAGTATTTTTTTTATAATAATAACCAGCTCTTTTATTTTGTTATCCGGAATAGCACTGGCAATGGAATAGGGCGAAATCCGGGCTTCCCAAAGTATTTCATCCGAATAACTATTGCCGATTCCCCTGATAACATCCTGGTTGATTAATAATTTTTTTATGGTTGTCTTTCTTTTCAATGCTGTTTGCAGGTATTTAAAATTGAGTGCGGGAGAAATGGCATCGGGCCCTGCTTTGTCAATAGGGTCGAGTTTAATGTTTGCATTTCTCATCCGGTCGGTCAGCGCCAGCGCAGGCCCCTCATCAAAATAGAATTCCGCAATGGTTGCGCGGTGCTCATTTTTTTTATCGAATACGATCATATCGCCCGTAAGCATGAGGTGAAGGCCCATCAGGATGCCCCCTTCAAATTGAAACCGCATTTCTTTACCCGACCGGTAAATCTTTTTGAGTGTTCTCCCGGTGAGCGCTTTTCTATAAGCGGCAGCGCTGTCTTTTAATTTCTGGCCGTTGACTATTTTTATTTTTACCAGCTTTCTGCCGGCAAAAATTTTATTAAGATTCCTGGTAAAAACTTCTATATCTGGTAGTTCAGGCATGGCGAGAAAGTATGAATAACGTGGAATAGTAAAGAATTTACATTTATTATGCCATGTTTATCACGCCGGCTGCAGGGCTTGTTGTAAAAATTGCTGCTGCCCGCGAACAGTCGCATGCTCGATGCACCTCTTATAGCGTTTGCCGCGTGTGGTAGAAAAAATCATTTTCCTGGCAGGTCCGGAATAAAGTATTTTTCGTTACCGTCAGGTACCGGAATATAAAGTCTTTCCCATGCTTCCCCGTCTATCATCTTCCAGCTGTGTCCGACGCCTTTTGTATCTGCAGCTACGATAATAATGCCGGGCTCAATAACAAAACTTCTTCCATCAGTCACCGTAAATTTCAGTTTTCCTTTTAAAGTCACCACGTATTGCACGCGCGGCGCCGGGTGCAGCGTGTTTTCAAATTCTTTTGTTCGTTTTTGCAGCCAGCAACTACTGGCTTCAAAAATGGTATTATCGGGCAATTTTCCATATTGAAAAGTGCAATCATCATTGTTGGTGTTCAATAATTTAACCGCCGGGGTATAGTTGCTAACGGGTTGCTCAATCATGCCTTAACTGGTTTTATCTGTAGGCTTTTATTAAATGGGTAATTCCACTCACTGCTATTTGCAGGCCTACACAAAATATCAGGAATGCCATTATGCGGCTTATGATTTGCTCATTTCTCGGGCCCAGGAAATGTACCAGTTTATTGGCATTTAAGTAACAAATAAATACCAGGATGCTCATTGCAATAATTGCCGTTATGATGGCGCCTGTGTTAATAAAATATTCTGATAAATTAATGGTAGTTGTTTGCGCACTGAGTGTAAGGATAACGGATATGGTACCTGCCCCGGCCGTAACAGGAAATGTAATTGGATAAAATATTTTATCGTCTAAATTTTCCAGTACCTGATCAGCAACGGCTTCGGGCTTTCTTTCTTTAATGGTTTCGTGATCGTTCTTCGCCGACAAAGATTCCCAACCCAGTTTGCAAATCATGATGCCACCTGCCAGCTGAATAATGGGCACGGTAATACCAAACAATTCCAATATCCACCGCCCGGTAAAAAGGGTGATGGTACATAGCAGAAATGTATAAAACGCTATTTTCTTAACCGCGAATCGTTGTTCTTTTCTATTTAACCCGTTGAAATACGGGCTTACTATAAACGCAGAGCCAATCGGGTTGATTACTGGAAATAACGCAATAATGCCGATAAAGACAAAGTGAATAAAATTATCCAGGCCAATACTCATGCGTTTAAATTATTGATATTGCAAAACGCCTTGTTTTTAGATCCGGCAGCACAATTGAAAAAAGTGCCTTTGCCGGAAACAACTATTTTGCGCGGCTCATTTTGTCGAGCAACAAGTACCTATCCCGTGTTTTTTCTGTTGCAGCCCCCGTTTGTAAACCGATGTACATCACTTCTGCTGCGGTATTGTTTTTAACAGCCGGCCAGTTGGGTACGCCCATTCCATTGGGATTGCCAGTTTTAATAAAGTTAGCGAAGAAGTTTTCCATAATGGATGAAACAAAATAATCTTCCGGCTGCCAGTCGAACACCCGGTTGCCTGGCAAGTTGCCGAGCGCGTACTCAATTTCTGCTGAGTGAACTGCGCCGGTTGCCGGCGGAGCTTTTTTGACGGTTGAATCGCTGTTTTTAATTACGCCGCCTGCCAGGCCTGTTGTTGCATTGCCCATTTCGGCACGCATTGCAGGTCTTGGGTGCTGGTAGTAATAACGGTAGACGGCGCTTTTACCCGTCTGGCTGTGCAGGTCGGTCCACTTCCAGGTTCCAAAGCCAATGAACCGATCGCTGGCAAGCTCATTTGCTACCACCCGCACATCCTGATCTGCTGCGGGTTGGTACACTTTTAAGATATCGGCCGACCCATCGCCGTATAATTTCTGCACCGCGCTGGTAAAACTCGCTTTGGTAGATTCATTGCCGGTAATGGAGGCTCCATTGCCTTCCATCGAATTCCAGCCCGCGAGTAATGGAACATGTGCCTGTTGACCCGCTGAATAGATGCTTGCAGGGGAAGTAGGGAAAAAGTATCCGTCAACCGTTACCGGGAAACGTCCGAAGCCGGGTTTTGCGGTGGCTTTCAATACCTGTTCTGCAGGCATTGCCCGTAATGCCGCCAGCGACTTTGCACTGAGGCTGTCACTGAATTTCAGACCGGTTTGTTCAGCGGTTGCCAGCGGCATGGTTGAATTCATGCCCAGCAAAGACCCACTTTCACCGATAGCACCTGCAATTAGATTTTTGGACAGGGGAGAAGCCATTTGAGCACTTACTGCAAAAGATCCTGCCGACTCCCCGGCGATGGTTACCCGTTTTGGATCGCCACCAAAAGCGGCAATGTTTTGCTGTACCCATTTTAACGCAGCGGTTTGGTCCATAAGGCCATAATTGCCAGAACCGTGGTAGGGCGATTCTGCGCTAAGCAATGGATGGGCTAAGAAACCGAATACCGTAAGCCGGTAATTGACAGTTACGGTTACAATGCCACGGCGCGCAAGAGCCAGCCCATCGTACCTCGGTTCTGACCCATCGCCTGCAACAAAGCCGCCGCCGTAAAAATAAACCAGTACCGGCAGGCGATCTGTACTTGCAGACCGGGCCGGCGTCCATACATTTAAGTATAGGCAATCCTCGCTCATTCCATCAGAACGGAAATTCATATCGCCAAACAACGGCAATTGCATTGCACGAGGCCCGAATTTAGTTGCTTGCCTCACGCCCGTCCAGTTTTTAGGCGGCAATGGCGCTTTCCAACGGAGGTCGCCCACCGGTGGCGCCGCAAAAGGAATTCCCTTAAAACTGCGGACGCCCGATTCGTTAACGCCTTCCAATTTGCCGTTGGCCGTGGTAACCATTATGGAATTATCAGTTGTTGTCTGTGCGTGCGCTACTACCAATAGCTGTACCATCGCCAGCATTGCTACAAATATTTTTTTCATACAAGCTTTTTTTAAATCGTTAAAAGGATGGTACGCAAACATCACTTGCTGTACCGAAAAAGGGTGGTTCAAACGAAGGTAACAGGATCTGGCAGCAAGTAATTAACGGCGGGACAATATTTTATACAGCCGCTGACGTATCGATCGAAACTAAATGATCCCGGCATAAGAAAATTAAACCTGGCGCCAATTTTACCGGGCCTATGTTTTTAATCTGCCGCTGATGGGTTACCAGCCTTCTTTTTATTAAACTGATGCTATTGAGTTGAATGTTAGCAGATTATACAACCAGGCTCCCATTCGCTAACAAGCTTCGGAAATAGACAGGGTTGTTTATAACGTTATTCAAACGACTAACCCGGGTATTGATCCTCTGAAAAAATATAGTTTTCGGAAAGCGGCCTGCAGCGATTAAAAAGCTTTGGCGGCAGCCTGCTTCATTTCATTTCCCGGCATTATTTTTACTGTGTTCAGCCATGATTAAAAAATTGCTCCTGATTACTGGCGCTTCACTTTTTGGTGGGGCAAGCTTCAGCCAGATCCTGCCGGGTGATTCGCTGTCAAACCAGTCAGCCAATTCACGTGGTATTGATCATTATGCGGTAAAGGCAAGTGTCGAAATTCCGATGTTGGCAGTGGCCGCAGCATTTAACCTCTACAATTTTTCCAGGATATCTAAAAAGACCAATTCTGATCCGGCTTATGTGTTGGGCCTCAACAAGAAAGATGTTAACTGGTTCGGCCGCTGGGGAGTTCGTGCTTATTCAGAAAAAAAAGACAATGCCATTTACCTCCCATTTTTTGCAGCGATGCCGTCGCCGTTGATCTTTTTTGTGTTCGATAAAAAAATGAGAAAGGATTTCTTAAACTTACTTTTTTATATGCCGAAGCCATGACCATTACCGGGGTGCTGTATAGTTCCGCGGCCGGTTACAGCAATCGATTGCGCCCGATGGTGTACAATTCCGGTACGCCCATGGAAAAGCGGATTTTGTCTGAGCACAAAATGTCTTTTTTTGCCGGTCATGTGGCGTTGGTGGCCACATCAACTTTTTTTATGGCCAGTTTAATTGCCGAATACCACCCGCAATCGAAATTTAAATGGCTGTACTATAGCCTGGCGGGTGCTGCCACAGTGGGTACCGGGTACCTGAGGGCAGGTGCGGGTGAACATTTTCCGTCCGATATTATTCTTGGGGCGGCCGTAGGTACGTTGTCCGGCCTGCTTACGCCTGCTTTGCATAAGCATAAAATAATCAGGAATGAACGCCTGGGCCTGTATCCCGTCAGCCCGCAGGGAACTGGTTTAACCATGTTGTATATACTCTAGCCAATTTAAACGAGGTAAATACTGCGTTTTTGGTCGATAAGGCCATGCATCTTTTTAGCGCGCAGCTTTTCAAGATGCTGTTTTACCCGTTTGCAAACGATGATCTTAAACAAAAAACCTAAACAGCTGTTACTGGTGGATATGAATTGGAACAGGCTTTTTTTAACTTGCTGGATATTATTTGGTGTTGGCGGCTCAGTTGTTGCCCAGACCAACTGGGAATTGAAAGTGGATAAGGATGGCATCAAGGTATATACGAAGAAAACAGGCGATTCTCCACTGAAGGCGGTAAAGACCGTGTGCACCATTAATACCTCGCTGAGCACGCTTACCGCGGTGTTACTGGATGTGAACAGCAGCCTCGACTGGGTGTATGCTACAAAAAAAATTAAATTACTTAAAAAGTTGGCGCCAAATGAGCTGATTTATTATTCGGAAGTGGAGATACCGTGGCCGGCAAGCAACCGCGATTTTATTGTTGGTATTGCTGTGGTACAGAATGAAAAAACAAAAGTGGTCACGGTGGCCGGTGAAAACAAGCCCGGCTACCTGCCGGAATATAAAGACATTGTACGCATACAGCAATCGCATTCAAACTGGACAATTACACCGCTTGCGCAGGGCGGTGTAAAAATTGAACACGAATTGCAGGTTGATCCCGGTGGTAAAGTGCCTGCATGGCTCATCAACCTGTTTGCTACCAGAGGACCATTTGAAACGTTTAAAAAGTTACAGGACGAGGTAATGAAACCTGTGTATAAGAACAGGAGCTTTGCCTTTATAAAAGATTAGCGCAGGTAAGGTCCGCAATCACAGTTTCCGCTAAAATGAACTATCGCTATTTAAAACTTTTTTTTTCATCAGCCATAGCCTGGTCAGCTTTACCTGCGATAAAATGGAACACGTCTTCCGGTGTGCCCGTAAAAGGTCCGTAGGATTCTATTTTAAGTGCTGCCATAGCAGAGGCAAATTCGCCCGCCTGCTGGGGATCTTTACCAAGAATGCGTTGCGATAAATAGCCTGCCATATAAGTATCACCGCAGCCGGTTGTATCAGCAACAACTTGCGGAACAAATACCGGGATATCATAAAACACACCATCAGTATAAATAACGGAACCCTTACTACCCAGGGTTATCACCACTTCTTTAACACCCCATTCAAACAATTTTTTTGC
>JBDSEV010000034.1:0-19682 GCA_039919885.1 Chitinophagaceae bacterium | reverse complement strand
CAATGGGGCCGCTGACAATAATTCGTTAAAAAGCTGGTTTTTCGGAGCACAATGCCGATTAAACAATACATCGGGCAACACAATTTGGCGGGCCGGGTAAGCCGTTATCTATATGGCGGGTAAACAGGATTTGTCCCAAAAGCGATGGCGCGGCGTGTCACGAAAAATCCGGATTATTCATGCAATTCGTGCTTAAAATGCCTATTTTAGCCCGGTAACACCCGTTATTTATGAAAAAATGGATGCTCATCGCTTTATTGCCCATACTACTGCTGGCCTGCAAGGGCAAAAAAAAACTGGTTACCGATGATGAAGGGGTAACAACAGCAGATTTCATTGAATTTTTCGAAACGGTGAAAACGCCCTTTAAAGTGGCCGACTCAACTTTTGAAAAGCAAAAAACAGATACTGTTGCGATTAGCTACAAAACTTTTACGGAGTTGGTACCGGACAGCTTGCTGCACGCTGTGTTCAGCAAAAGCGCACAACCGAAACTTTATCCCCTTGGTAAAATAATTGAAAAAGACAAAGAGACCTATCTTCTCGTCAAAGCAGTTACCCATAGCCAGAAGGCCGCCTTTGTGCTGGTGTTCGATAAAGACAAAAAATTTATTACCGGCATGCCATTAATGGTACCCGACGATAACGGTGCAACGCAGCAAACCGCTATTATGGATTCGCGCTATACCATCACCACCAACCGTCAGTATAAAACTTCGGATGGAAGGCTGATGTACAAAAAAGCGGTATATGCATACATCGCCAGCACTACCTCTTTTGTTTTAATACTTACCGAATCAAATGAAGCGGAAACAAAGCGCGAACTCTTCAATCCAATTGACACACTTCCCCGGAAAAATAAGCTGTCAGGAGACTATTTAAGAAACAAGTTCAACCTGGTTTCAATACGCGATAGCAAAAAACCCAACGAGCTGTTGTTCTTTGTGCATTTTGAAAGCAACAAAGATTGTAAGGGTGAGCTGAAAGGTGTTGCTAAAATAACTGCACCTGGAAAAGCATTGTACCGGAAAGCAGGCGACCAGTGCGAACTGAGCTTCGTTTTTTCCGGTAATAAAGTGACTATAAAAGAAGATGGTTGCGGCTCTCACCGCGACATTCAATGTTTTTTTGAAGGAGGCTTCACCAGAAAGCCACCCCCAAAAACCGTTAAACCAGTCAAAAAAATTAAAAAATAGCCACGCAGTATTTACAGCAGCTCCGCACGGTTTAACTGATAATCAGTAAATTAAAGACAACACAACTATTTTATTTTTTTACCGTTAATTTGCCGCCTTACAATTTCTTCATGAATATGATTGATTATGAGTTTTAAAAATTTTAACGTACCCTACACGCCCGATGAACGCTATGCAAAAAAAATTGCTTACTTCTCCATGGAGTTCGCAGTACACCAGCCCTTGAAAATTTACAGCGGTGGCCTCGGTTTTCTATCAGGCAGCCACATGCGCAGTGCATATGAATTAAAACAAAACCTGGTTGGCATCGGCATATTGTGGAAATATGGTTACTACGACCAGGCACGCAACCAGGACCAGACATTACAAGTTACCTGGATGGAAAAAAATGCCAGTTTCCTGGAAGACACCGGTATCAAATTCCAGGTAAATATTCACGAACATGCGGTGTGGGTAAAAGTATTTTACTTAAACCCCGAAACATTTAAAAGTGCACCCATCTTCCTGCTTAGTACCGACCTCCCGGAAAACGATTATGTATCCCAGACCATTACGCACCGTTTATACGATGCCAATGTAGCCACCAAAGTAGCCCAGTTTATCCTGTTGGGTGTAGGCGGCGCAAAACTGATGGACGAAATTGGCTTCAACCCGGATTTATATCATTTGAATGAAGCGCACGCCATCAGTGCATCCTTTTACCTCTATCAAAAATTTAATAAAAACATCAGCGAAGTAAAAAAGCGACTTGTATTTACTACGCATACGCCTGAAGAGGCGGGCAACGAAAAACACGACATTTACCTTTGTCATAAGATGAGCTATTTCTGCGGACTCACGCTTGAGGAAACCAGGAAGCTTACCGGCATTACAGACGACCAGTTCAATCATTCCCTGGTGGCACTGCGTTTTGCAAAACTTGCAAATGGTGTTTCCGAGTTGCATGGCCATGTATCAAGAGCTTTGTGGAGCAAGTATGAAGGTGTTTGCCCCATCATATCCATTACCAATGCACAGAATTACCGGTATTGGGCAGACAAGCAATTGTACGATAAAATGGAAAAGCAGGACGATGTTTGGTTTGATGACCGCAAAAAATACCTGAAAAAAAGAGCTTTCGAAATAGTAGCTGACCAGACCGGGAAAATATTTGATCCCAACGTGTTTACTATCGTATGGGCACGACGCTTTGCAGGCTACAAACGGGCAGAATTGATTACCCGCGACATAGAAAGGTTCAACCGGTTAACCAGCAACACCCGCTACCCGGTGCAGATTATCTGGGGAGGCAAACCCTACCCGATGGACTATCCCGCAATCAACGACTTCAATCACCTGGTGCATTTAAGCAAGGCCTATAAAAACGTGGCAGTGGTGGTGGGCTATGAACTGGCACTTTCCAAAAGAATGAAACAGGCGGCCGACTGCTGGCTAAACAATCCGCGCGTGCCGCGGGAAGCGTCCGGTACCAGTGGCATGACGGCCGCTATGAACGGAGCCGTTAACTTATCTACCGATGACGGCTGGATACCCGAATTTGTAAACCATGGAAATAACGGGTTTGTGGTGCCGAAAGCAGACTACGCGAATATGCATGTGCAGCAACAGGATGAATATGATCTTAATAAGCTTTATGAAATCCTGGAAAATGAGATATTGCCGCTGTATTACGACAATTTTGATACCTGGCGACAAGTAGTAAAAAATGGCATGCGGGATGTGCGCATCCAGTTTGAAAGCAATCGTATGGCCAATGAGTATTACGAATTACTATATAAATAATTTGTGATAAATTAATTCAGCCCTGGCAAAAAATCACACCATCCCTCTTGTTTAAAAACAAGAGGGATTTTTTTGTACCGGCTGTTGTAATGCTATTGGGCATCGTTGTGTCACTCCCTTGTACGGCAGCAACATCAGTGGGCACTGAGTAGGAAGAGAAATACAAAAAACGGTTGAAAAAAACCCGGCACATTGCTGACGGTTCCTTGCATTTACACTACCCAGTTTGTCTGCGTGCGGCTGCAAGCGATTAGTCCGCCTTCACCCTTTTTGGCCGCAGCAGGTGTTTTAAACGACTGAATGTTTCCGGCTTTATATTGAGGTAAGAAGCCAGGTATTTTTGGGGAACTCTTTGCAACATATCGGGGTGATTGCGCATGTAATCCAGGAAACGTTCGCGCGTAGTTTTATTGAGTTGTGCGAAATCGCGGAGGTCTTTTTTGATAAACATTTCAGTAATTATCATCCGGCCCAGTTGTTCGGTTTTGGGAAACTTTTCATACATCAGCTGTAAATGGGCATAGCTCATAGAAAGGAAAGTAACCGGTTCTATGGCTTCAATAATACAATCGGATGGCTTTTGGAGGTTAAAGGAAATTTCAGAATGTATCATGTGCCCCTCAGTAGACAACTGGATGGTTACTTCTTTCTTATTTACCAGCAAGTATTTTCTTGCCATGCCTTTGAGAATGATATTAAAATACCCGTCCGTCTCCCCCACTTTCAGCACTTTTGTTTTCTTATCAAATTTCCTAATTTCAAAATACGGTACAATAAGCTCAAACTCTGCTGTGCTCAGATCAATGAAACGCCTGAAATAAGCATGTACCGTTTCCAGGTATTGTTTGTATAAAATCTGCTCGTTCATTACTAAGTAAACTGTGTTTATACGTTATCCCCGCAATAAATGTTTATACCGGCTGAACGTTTCCGGCTTCATGTTCAGGTAAGAAGCGAGGTATTTTTGCTGAACACGCTGCACCAGGTCGCTGTTATTATTCATGAACCTGATAAACCGTTCCCGCGGTTCATGCCTTAACCTGTCATGCTCCCATATTTCTTTCTGCAACAACCAGTCTAAAATAATCAGCCTGCCCAGCCGGTTCATGTGATTACCCCAGCTGTACATTTTCTGCAGGTTTTCATAGCTCAGGGCCAGTAAAGTGCAAGGCTCCAGCGTTTCTACTACATATTCAGACGGTCTTTGAGAAAGGAAAGAAACAGAAGAGCAAACGAGGTCTTTTTCCTTTGCTATTTGGGTGATAATCTCGTCTTTGTTCTTGTAAAAAAATTTTCTAACCAGCCCTGAACTGATAATATACAGGTATTTTTCTACCTGTCCTTTTTGGGTCAGGATATGTTTTTTATCACAATGAACAGTTTCCAGTTGTGTGGCTATCTGCTCAAACTCCGCCGGCGTTACGTCTGCAAACTGCCTGATATATTCATACAAATTTTGCATTGCTAATGATTGCTCAGAAAGTATTAGTCCAAGGTAGCTAAAGTTAAAAAAAAATACCACAGCAGCAAGAGAAAGCGCATTAAATTAGCCAAACACTGCAGTCCCGTTACCGTCTTGCTTTTTCCTTTGTAATACGAATGCGCAACCAGCACTTAACTTTATTACCTGCACTACACCACAAATCAATCTCTGCCGTGAATTCTTGAAAAATCCATCAAATTATGTAGGTTTGCCACTCACTTAAAACAAATACTTAACCATGGCGCAAAAGATTAAAGTAGCCAACCCGGTGGTTGAACTGGATGGCGATGAAATGACCAGGATTATCTGGAAATTTATCAAAGACAAATTAATACTTCCCTACCTGGATCTTGATATCAAATATTACGACCTGGGTATGGAGTACCGCGATAAAACGGATGACAAGGTTACCGTTGAAGCAGCCAATGCCATCAGGGAATTTGGCGTGGGCATTAAATGCGCAACCATTACACCGGATGAGGCGAGGGTAAAAGAATTCAGCCTGAAACAAATGTGGAAGAGTCCCAATGGCACTATCCGCAACATACTTGATGGTACGGTCTTCCGCGAACCCATTGTTATTAACAACATCCCCCGCCTGGTAACCAACTGGACAGCACCCATCATCGTTGGCCGTCATGCCTTCGGCGACCAGTACCGGGCAACGGACACCGTCATAAAAGGAAAAGGAAAGCTAACCATGACGTTTACGCCCGAGGGCGGCGGCGAGCCCCAGGTATTCGAGGTGTTCAATTTTAAAGGTGATGGTGTAGCCATGAGCATGTACAATACCGACGAAAGCATCATGGGTTTTGCCCGCAGCTGTTTCAATATGGCGCTCAGTAAAAAATGGCCACTGTATCTTTCTACAAAGAATACTATTCTCAAAAAATACGATGGGCGTTTTAAAGACATTTTCCAGGATATTTTTGAGAAAGAATTTAAAACAGCTTTCGATACCGCGGGCATCGTTTATGAGCACCGTTTAATAGATGACATGGTAGCCAGTGCATTGAAATGGAATGGCAATTTTGTTTGGGCCTGCAAAAACTACGACGGCGATGTGCAAAGTGATACAGTGGCACAGGGTTTTGGCAGTCTGGGGTTAATGACGTCGGTATTGATTACGCCAGACGGCAAGACCATGGAGGCGGAAGCGGCTCATGGTACCGTAACCCGTCATTACCGGGATCACCAGGCGGGCATGCCTACTTCCACCAACCCCATTGCTTCCATATTTGCATGGACCAGGGGACTGGCTTTCCGTGGTAAACTCGACAGTAACCAACCATTAATTGACTTCGCCAATGCGCTGGAGGCAGTTTGTGTGGAAACCGTGGAAGAAGGAAAAATGACCAAGGATCTGGCAGTTTGTATCCATGGCAACAAGGTAAAACATGGCGACCATTACCTGTATACCGAAGAATTCCTGGATGCAATCGATCAGAATCTCCAGAAAAAATTGAAGTAACGGTTGAATCATTCCGGAAATTGATTACCGATAGCATAAAAAAGCGTTTCATATTTTGAAACGCTTTTTTATTTATTCAATTTTAATTTTTTTTGAAACCATTGACTCTATCGCTGCGCATTTAGGCGAATCGTTCTGACGGGACCGTCAGCCAAACCTTTCGCTTTTGCAAAACGGGGATGGTGCTGATAGCAGCAACAGTCTAGTTATTTCTTTGTCTTGACCGCATTACTATCCTTTGTCGTTTTTAAACGGCCGGTTTCTTTCAGTTGCTGGTGAATGATCCATTCTATCTGACCGTTTACGCTTCGGAAATCATCCGACGCCCACTTCTCCAGCAGCTTGTATACATCTTCATCTATTCGTAATACAAAATTTTTTTTATCTGCCATCCGCAACGGCTTTAATTGTACAATCAGACAGCAAGTCCGACCGTACACAGGATTTTAAATACTACTGGTAAAGCGTACCCGTATTCAATACCGGCGTAGCTGCTTTCTCACCACACAATACTACCATCAGGTTGCTAACCATGGCAGCCTTTTTTTCCTCGTCCAGGTTTACAATATTCTTTTTGCTCAACATTTCCAGGGCAAGTTCAACCATCCCTACTGCGCCCTCAACAATTTTAAAGCGTGCAGCAACAATGGCGGTGGCCTGCTGGCGCTGCAACATGGCACCGGCAATTTCAGGCGCGTACGCCAGGTGACTGATCCGGGCTTCCTTGATAAGGATGCCTGCAGGTGCGAGTCGCTCCGTCAGTTCCAGCTCCAGCATTTCATTTACTTTTTCACCACCATCCCGCAACGTTATTTCTGCGCTTTGGTCTTCCATTTGATCATAAGGGCAGGTAGTGGCCAGGTGCCGTACCGCAGCTTCACTTTGTATGCCCACGTATTGCTGAAAGTCGGCTACCTCAAAAGAAGCCTTATAAGTATCCTTTACCTGCCAAACAATTACTGCGGCAATTTCAATGGGATTACCCATTTTGTCATTAACCTTTAGTTGCTGACCGTTGAGATTCTGCGAGCGCAGCGTGATACGGGAACTGGAGTAAAATGGGTTTACCCACATCAATCCATTCGCTTTAACCGTGCCTACATACTTTCCAAAAAAAGTACAGACACGGGCATCGTTGGGGTTTACCACCATGATACCTTTAAACAAATAAACTGCCAGCGGCCAAAAAATAACTTCCAGTAATATAATACCCGATTTTGACAAAACACCCCCTGTGGCAAGCACAAAACAAACAAAAGCGGCGATAACACAGGCAATGGCAAATAGCAGTGCCAGGTAGCCAGACATTGGTTTCAATTCTTTTTCCATTTTACATTTTATTTAAAATGATATTAATTTGATATCAAAAATAATACTGCGTGCTGACATAGCAAAATTTGACAGGACTTAAAACTTAAATGGAATAAATATGGCATTAACGGTAAACAGGCGTGTTGAATAGCCGGCAGGCGAATTCGGCCGGATAGCGTATATGCATGTAATTAACCTGCAAAACTTTCTGGCATGTTTATTAGTTTAGTAACCATTGCATCACACAAGCTTTATTTTTATACAATGAATCATTTGCTGAAATCACTGTTCGCTTCTATTTGTTTTTGTTTTTTTTGTATAATGTTGCGGGCGGGCAACGCAGATACCATCAATGTTTATAGCAGCGCTATGCACAAAGACATCCCCTGCGTGGTAATTACGCCGAATGGTTATAAAAAGACCTCAAAAAAATATCCTGTTCTGTATTTGTTGCATGGTTATGCAGGTAACTACAAACGCTGGCTGCTGGTGGCTCCACAATTAAAAAATAAGGCAGACGAAATGCAGCTTATTATTGTTTGTCCGGATGGCGGCTATGGGAGTTGGTATGTCGATAGTCCGGAAGATTCCGCCGTGCGGTATGAAACATTTACGGCTATTGAACTGGTGCAGCATATTGACAGTGTATACAAAACACGGCCTATTCGATCTCAACGTGCCATTAGCGGCCTGAGCATGGGTGGGCATGGCGCCCTCTACCTGGCCATCCGCCACAGGGAGATTTTTGGTGCGGCCGGTTCCATGAGCGGACTGGTTGACCTCAGTTTTTTTCCCAGAGGAATGAATTTTAACCAGCTTTTTGGCGATAGCACTGTATTTGCGGAGAACCTGAAAAACAATTCCGTTATTAATGTGGTGGACAGTCTGAAAAACCGCGAATTGAAACTGACCATCGATTGCGGCATCTATGATTTCCTGATTATTCCCAACCGGGCCCTCCACCAGAAGTTGCTCAAATTGCGTATTGAACATGATTATGCAGAAAGGCCGGGTATTCACAATGCGGTTTACTGGAAAAACAGCATTGACTACCAGTTGTTGTTTTTCAGAAAATTTTTTGATGCGGCCAAATCGATCAGTAGAGCCGCCATGCATGGCGTCTGATTCCGCCAACGTTCAAAACAAAAAACAATGCCGCAGCTGCATAGATAGATCTGGAATATGCAGCCACACCGCAAATACACTAACACGCCGTGCCTGGCGCCTCCAGAAAATTTGAATGGCCTGCACGGAATGCCGTCAGCGCAGCAGGGTACTGCCCGTTTCAATTTGCGCCACGTGCGCCGTGAGCATTTTATTCATCCCTTTTTTGTATGCAATGGTTGCTTCGGCTACTACCTCCCCGATGGCTGCTTCTTTTACGAGGTTAATGGTACAGCCGCCAAAACCGCCACCCATCATGCGCGCACCCAATACCGCAGGATTGTTACGTACATGCGCCACAAGAAAATCAAGTTCGGGGCAACTTACTTCATATAGGTTGCTTAATCCATCGTGCGACTGGTACATACGTGCACCAAAGCCGGCCATGTTGGCCTGCGCCAGGTCTTCGCAGGCTGCCAGCAGGCGCGTGTTTTCTTCAATTACATATTTACAACGCTGGTAGATCAACGCATCGTCGTTCAACACATATTTGTCCAGCATTTCCATTGTTACATCCCGCAGGCTTTTTACTGCAGGCACATGCCGCTGTATCCATGCAACACCTGTTTCGCACTGCTTGCGCCGCACATTGTACGCTGTATCGCCCAGCGAATGTTTCACATTGGTATCCAGCAATAATATCTTAATGCCTTCCATATTAAAAGGCACGTATTCAAATTCCAGTGAACGGCAATCCAGCTTCATAACATGGTTGTGTTTGCCAAACATACTTGCAAACTGGTCCATAATGCCACACTGTACCCCTACAAAATCGTTCTCCGCTTTCTGCGACATTTTTACCATTGTAAACTTATCGAAGCCGGCACCGTATAATTCATTCAGGGCCAGTGCCACCGCACATTCCACCGCAGCAGAAGAGGAAAGACCCGCACCAATGGGAATATCCCCCGTGAGTGCCGCATCAAAACCATTCACGGTAATACCTGCCAGCTGAAACTGCTCTACCACACCCAGGATATAGTTGGGCCAGGACATATCCGCGGCTTTTGCAAGGCTGTCAGCATGGGTGTTGTAGTCCTCATTTAAATCAACGGCATGGAGGCGAATTTCATGGTCATTGCGGGGCGTAATAACAATATAAGCTGCCTTGTCGATGGCCGCCGGTAAAACAAATCCGTTGTTGTAATCCGTGTGCTCCCCAATCAGGTTGATGCGCCCGGGCGATCGCGCGACTATCGAATTATTTTTGATGTACGCGTCCAGATTGGCTGGTACTGCATATTGCGGAGTTGCATCGCTGGTGCCAGTTGGTTGCATTTCTTTGTTGATCATTGCATATTATTCTTTATAACCCTCCCTGCATAGTTATTAATAAATTTTCATAACAGGCTCAACAGGGGACTAAAATAAATACTTTATCGCGATAATTGCCTTCGGTTAAAACGATATATGCCACAAAGATTTTTACTGAAAGAAATTGAATACATTTTGAATTAACACTGCTTGACTTCCGTAACCTGCAATAAACAGGTTTAGCTAAAAATCTGGTTGTTCAGGTGTTTAAACGCTTCCATTGCACCCAGGTATTCACAGGTTCGGGCACCCGCTCTGTTGCCATTGGCCACTACATGTTGCCATTCCTGCAGCGACAACCCATTGATGGCAGTAAGCGTTTTGTCGCTGAGCTGGTACAACACCGCTCCCACAAACGCATCGCCCGCGCCGGTTGTATCCACCGGCTGCACCTGAATGCTTGGCACTACTGAAGTCTGTTGCTGAAAACCGAGGAGGGTCCCGTCCGCGCCAAGGGTAATCGTAAAAACTGCCTTGGTTTTTGCAAGCAATTCCGCCGCCGCGTCTGCCAGGTTACTGCAACCGGTAATAAGCATTGCTTCCTCATCACTTACTTTAAAAAAATGACAATATTGGAGGAAGTGCCATGACTGATCAATAAAGGCCTGCTTGTTACCGGCGAACAACAGGTGCCGGTAATTGGGATCAAAACTGATAAAAATGTTTCGGGTGAGCGCCTTCCGCAGTAATTCCTGGTAAGCAGTCTGCAGCGGGCCCGGCAGAAAAGCAGTCGCCGATCCAAAATGAATAATGCCCACGTCGTCCAGGTCAATTGCCGCTATATCCTCCGCGCTCAGCTGGCCGTCTGCGCCACGGTTAAAAACAAAATCCCGCTCGCCGTTTTCCATCAGTGATACAAAAGCAAAGCTGGTAAAATGATCATTGTCTTTTAATACCCACCTGGTAGAGACGCCAAATGCTTCCATCACATCCACCAAATGTTTGCCAAACGGATCATTGCCAACTTTTGCTGCGAGCGCTACCCTGCCACCCAATGCTGCAATGGCGGCCGCTACATTGGTGGGCGCACCGCCAGGCTTTTTTAAAAAATGTTGTCCCTCGGATAGCGGGCTGCCCTTATCAGTACAAATCATGTCTATCAATGCTTCACCAATACATATAATGTTCATAATGCGCTTTTGAATACGTTCCTACCGCCTGGTGGCGAACCCAATTTTGCCAGGCTACCCAAATTACTACCGGCGGTGTATAACCGATAATTTTCATTTACGTGTACCACGCCACATCAAAAAGCATGTGCCGCTGAACAGCCGGATACGGAACACCGCCAGCACCGGACAGCGGCATTAAATATAAGTTGAAAATGGCAGTGGACAGCGGGTGGTTCACTGCAGATTCACGGGCAGGCAGCAACCTGCCGGCCAGCAATTAAGCAGGGAGGGCAACCCAGGTTTTTCTATCTTGCACGCTCAAACAACACCTAATGATTAGCGATATATTAGCGGCCCTGGGAATTAATCCGGAAAACGAGGGCGTCTCAACAGGTTCAACCTGGCTAAAAAGCTCCGGTGAACAAATACATTCCTATTCGCCGGTAGACGGCCAGCTTATTGCATCGGTAACGGCCGCTGACAAGAACACGTATGATACCGTGGTTTCAAAAGCCCAGGAAGCATTTGCTGAATGGCGCCAGTGGCCGGCGCCCAAACGCGGCGAAATTGTGCGGCAAATCGGTGCGGAGCTGCGCCATCAAAAAGAAAACCTGGGTAAGCTCGTTTCTTATGAAATGGGAAAAAGTTTGCAGGAAGGTTATGGCGAGGTACAGGAAATGATAGATATCTGTGATTTTGCGGTTGGGCTTTCGCGTCAGTTACACGGTTTAACCATGCACAGTGAGCGACCTGGCCACCGCATGTATGAACAGTACCACCCACTCGGTATCGTTGGCATTATATCCGCTTTCAACTTCCCGGTGGCCGTGTGGAGCTGGAACAGCATGCTGGCCTGGGTATGCGGCGATGTCTGCATCTGGAAACCCAGCGAAAAAACACCACTCTGCGGCATTGCCTGCCAGCACATTGCTGCTAAAGTATTTGCTGCTAACCAGGTGCCGGAGGGCGTAAGCTGCCTGCTGACCGGCAACCGCGACGCCGGCGAATGGATGAGCGCTGATACCCGGATTCCCCTTCTGTCTGCAACCGGTTCTACCCGCATGGGCAAAGCAGTTGGTGCGGCAGTAGGTGGCCGCCTGGGCAGAAGCCTTTTGGAACTGGGCGGCAACAACGCGATCATTATTTCTAAAGATGCCGACCTTGATATGGCATTGATCGGTGCTGTGTTTGGGGCAGTAGGCACCGCTGGTCAGCGCTGTACTTCCACCCGCCGCCTCATCATACACGAAGCTGTATACGATGTTTTCAAAGAGAAACTGGTAAAAGCTTACCGGCAGCTGAAGATTGGCGATCCGCTGAATGAGCAAAATCATGTAGGCCCGCTGATTGATAAGGACGCCGTAAAAATGTACACAACCGCCATCGCCGCATGCAAGGCAGCAGGCGGTCATTTTGTGGTAGCAGGTAAAGTGCTGGAAGGCGCAGGCTACGAAAGTGGCTGCTACGTGCAGCCC
Organism: Chitinophagaceae bacterium; assembly: GCA_039919885.1. Taxonomy (GTDB): domain Bacteria; phylum Bacteroidota; class Bacteroidia; order Chitinophagales; family Chitinophagaceae; genus JACMLD01. The sequence goes on along the minus strand of JBDSEV010000034.1, from coordinate 7,374 downwards.
TGTATAGCAGAAGGGAAAAACAGTGACGCCATTGTGCAGCATGAAACCTTTGCGCCCATTTTATACCTGATGAAATACCGCGATATTGCAGAAGCTATTGCGTTGCAAAACGGGGTACCGCAGGGACTGTCTTCGGCAATTATGACCGTAAACCTTCGCGAAGCCGAGACCTTTCTTTCTCAAAACGGCAGCGATTGCGGCATTGCCAATGTAAATATCGGCACCAGTGGCGCTGAAATAGGTGGCGCCTTTGGCGGAGAAAAAGAAACCGGCGGCGGGCGTGAAAGCGGCAGCGATGCATGGAAGGTATATATGCGCAGGCAAACCAATACCATCAATTTTACGGATAAATTGCCGCTGGCCCAGGGAATTAAGTTTGATATATGAGCCAACTGAGCTTATTACATCCAAATAGTAAAATAAAAATGCTTAAAAATCGTTGATCGGATATCATTAAAGCGCTATAAATAAATATCCTATGGCAAAAAACTGCTTTTTGCTTGTTTTGCTTTTTACTGCTTCCGCGTCCTTTGCCCAGGTGAAGATTGGCCTCTTGGGCGGACTGCAGTCAACCAACATTACAGAAACCAATAGTCTTCCCGATTGGGATTCTACCACAGGTAAATATTATAAAAGTAAATCCGGCATTCATGTGGGCCTGGCGGCGGAGATTCCTGTAACCAGGCGTATTTTTTTTGAGCCGGCAATCCTGTATTCACAAAAAGGAAGAAATTTCACAAAAATTCTTGAAACTACGGTAGCAGACAGTTTCTACTCATTCAATACTACCCGGCAGTTAAGCATACAATACTTTGACATTCCATTGAATTTTGCCTATAAGCTGCCGCTGTCACGCAAGAAAGGCAGCAACTTTATCATCAGCGCCGGGCCTTATATGTCCTTATTTTTCAATGGCAAAAAAGTAACCAATCAGAATGATGAATTTACCAGCATTGCGGACAGCAAAATAACCCGGGTATCAAAGACAGAAGACCTGGAAGTAGGAAAAAAAGACGATAGTTACCGCACTTTTGGATATGGTGTGAATGCAAGAGCCGGTTTTGAGTTCGGCAATGTTACCCTCACCGGCTTCTACGCCCAGGGTTTGGATAACCTCTATTACGCAGCTTATGAAGGCAGCTTTAAACACAAAATATTCGGTGCTTCGCTGGGCATCTGGCTGGGCGAGGTAAAAGAACCCATCGTTGTAAAAGACAAAGACAACGACGGCGTGGTAGATGCAAAAGATGCGTGCCCCTTGCTGGCAGGTCCGGCTATTACTGGTGGCTGTCCGGACAAGGATGGTGATGGTATTGCAGACAACCGTGATAAATGTCCGGATTCCGCTGGCATTGCCCGGTACGAAGGGTGCCCCGTTCCGGATACGGACGGCGATGGCGTAAACGACGAAGCAGATAAATGCCCCTCCGTTAGTGGGTTGGTCAAATACAATGGCTGCCCGGTGCCGGATACGGACAACGACGGCATAAACGACGAAGCAGATAAATGCCCCACTGTAGCGGGCGTGGCAGCATACAATGGTTGCCCGGTACCAGACAGGGACCATGATGGGGTGGCGGACCAGTCAGATAAATGCCCTGACCAGGCCGGTAGCGCAGCAAACGATGGCTGCCCGGTTATCCAGGAAGCAATTAAAGAGCAGGTAAATTTCGCCGCAGAAAATATTTTCTTTTCGACCAACAGCGCGCAGTTACTCACAAAATCATTCAAGCCATTGGAAACCGTGGCAGGACTTTTGAAAACAAACCCTGAACTCCTGTTATCGGTTGATGGATATACGGACAACACCGGTACAGCTGCAGCAAACCTGGCGGTGTCAGCCAAAAGAGCTACGGCGGTACGGGATTTCCTGGTAAAAAATGGCGTTGAGCCGGAACGCATTACTATCAATGGATATGGTCAGGCAAGCCCGGTAGCGGATAATTCTACAGCGGCAGGTCGCAGTAAAAACAGGCGTGTAGAATTGAAACTGAATAATAAATAAACCTTTTCACTTGTAACCGAACAAGCATTGGGAGTTTTGGTGCCCGTTTAATGCATGCCCGTTAAGGTGTGGTATGCTGTGTACGGCGAATTGTGATCTTTGGAGACATCATTTTGAATGTCTCACGTCATAAATAAAACTTAAATCGGGCGATCATTAACAACCTGTTATAGCCATTCATGTTTTAGTGGTAAAGGGATTGCGGTTTGTTTATATATTTTTACCAATTATCTTTTTTGTTCACCTCCTTTAATAAATTTTGAATGAAAGCAATGATGAGATTATGCCTGGCAGCATTTATTCTATTGACCACCACTTCTTCGTTTGCGCAGGGTACCAGTTATAAGAGTATTCCAAAAGGCTGGCACCTGATGGACAAGGATAAAGATGGTTATTATGGAATCAGCCTTGATAAAGCATACGAATTTGTTCGCGCCAAAAAATTGAAAAGCAAGACGGTCGTTGTGGCCGTGATAGATTCCGGGGTAGATACCCTGCATGAAGATCTGAAAGGTATTTTGTGGAATAACCCCAAAGAAATACCCGGCAACGGAATAGATGACGACAACAATGGCTACATAGATGATGTGTATGGATGGAATTTTATTGGCGGCAAAGATGGCAGCAATGTGAAAGAAGATTCCTATGAGGGAGCCAGGGTGTATTACCGTTTTAAAAGCCTTTACAGTGGTAAAAAAATTGATACCGCTACCCTGAACAATGATGAAAAAGAACAGTATAAAATGTGGCAAAAAGCGCGGATAAATGTAGAGGGTGGTGAAGAAGATGCGGAACAGGTAGATATTGTTTTTCTGAGAAAAGCACTCGATGCCACACTAAAAAGCGATAGCGTATTGCAGGTAGTGCTGGGTAAAAAAGAATTTACCGGAACGGAGCTGCAGGCATTCATTCCCAAGACAACGGAAGAATCAAAGGCAAGAAGCAGTTTCCTGTATTTATATAAGGCAACTAAAAGTGAGCTGACTACCAGCAACACGGAACTGGCAGAAGGTTTTACGGCTTATGTAACCAGCCAGGAACGCAAACGGGACCAGGCCGACAAGGCACCAGAAAATTACCGTGCTGCCGTTGTGAAAGACGACGAAACAGACATCAACGATAAAAACTACGGCAACCGAGATGTGATGGCCAGCACGCCCTTTCACGGCACATTCTGTTCTGGCATCATTGGGGCCAACCGCGAAAATAAAATTGGCGTAAACGGTGTGGCAGACAATGTAAGAATAATGATGATACGCGCGGTACCGGATGGTGACGAACATGATAAAGATATTGCCCTTGCTATCCGTTATGCGGCAGACAATGGCGCCAGCGTCATCAACATGAGTTTTGGCAAAAGCTTTTCACCGGAGAAGAAATGGGTGGATGATGCGGTAAAATATGCGGAAGGCAAAGGTGTATTGCTGGTACAGGCTGCCGGTAACAGTGCAGCTAATATTGATACGGCAGATAATTATCCTAACCCGCGGCTGAGGGCCGATAAAACCACTGCCACAAACTACATCACCGTTGGTGCCAGCGGCGACCCATCAAATCCGCAGGAAGGTGGACTGGTTGCTTCATTCTCCAACTATGGTAAGAAGAATGTAGATGTATTTGCGCCGGGTGTAAAAATTTATTCCACTAACCCAGGTGGCAATACCTATGGCAATTCACAGGGAACAAGTTTTTCCTCCCCTATTGTTGCAGGCACTGCGGCTTTTCTATTGTCTTATTATCCAAACTTAACAGCGCAGCAGCTAAAGTATTGTATCGAAAAATCAGCCAAAGCGCCGGGTGTCAAAGTTAAAAAGCCAGGTACCGACGAAATGGTAGACATGAGCGAACTCTGCAAATCGGGCGGCCTGGTGAATGTATACGAAGCCGTTAAAGTGGCTGCCTCGTTAACTACCCCGGTTAAGTCGCCCAATAAATTACCCAGGTCTGTCTTAAAGAAAGACAAGAAAGTATAATGCCTGTATGTTGTAATACAATGAAAAAGCCCTCTTTTAACGGAGGGCTTTTTTTATTCTAATCTAAAAGTAAGAAAATCATCATTTACTTACAATCGTAGCTGATATCAGTAGGACCATTATAATAACTCCAAAGAAAACTTGCATTGAGATCAACATGCAAAGGAAGACCTGAATTGTTGTATGTGCCGGCAGTAAAAAAAAACGGATTATTTACGCTGTAATCCCGATCGATAAACATCCATATCCTGTTGGTGCGATGCGGATTTAATTTACTATCATAGACGCCTCCGTTTACCCGATTACCGGCGCCATCATACCCATAATTTATTACCAGCGGCGCTGAGTGTCCGCGGGTTGATACAAATGAGTCTTGCACTACCCGGTTTAAATTATCATACCGTAAATAACTGTACGCAACATCCGGAGGCAGCGCCCCCCCGTAGGTGCCAAAATAAGATACCGTATCAATTATTATCCTGTTTTGCTCGTACTTATAATGATGCAGGTATTCATAACCACCATTTGCATAAAGTCCCGCAAACTCAATCAGCCGGTTTTTGTTGTCATACTTAAAAACAAGATCAGGATTGCCAGTTCCCCCATTTACCAGCCCTAACGGACCAGTAACGCTTACCGGATCGTTATAACCATTATAAGAAAACTTCCTTGTAAAAGAGGAATACACACCTGCGGTAGAAATCTGGTTTATCCGGCAGCCGTTGTACACATTCTCTGCATCGCGGGCATCGAAGTCTTTGGGTGGTTTATAACAGGAAGAAAAGAGAAAAAAACATATACCTGTTATTAAAGCGGGTACATGCAGTGTTTGCTTGTTCATAATAAAAAGGTGAAAGGTGTAAGAAAATAAATTATTTACAGTCGTAGTCTATGTTGGTAGCCCCTACATAAGTATTGAAGTTAAACACAAGGGTTGCCGCGCTTTTGTTGGCATAGCTAAGTGGCAAACCCACTGTGTTGTAACGCACGGCCGCAACTGGGTTATTCACACTGTAATTCCTGTCAATAAACATCCAGACCTTGTTGGTACGGTGCGGGTTCATTTTATTATCAAAGCTGTAACCGTTGGCCAGGTTGCCCTCTTCGTTGTAGGGATAGCTTGCAATGGTATAGCCAGTGTTGGTGCCGGGATAGCCGGTGGTTACAACAGAATCTTTCACTACCCGGTTGAGGTTATCGTAGGTTGGGTAATAAATGCTTCTGGATGCCCAGAGGTCGGGAAATTCAGTACCTCCCATGAAATACATCGTGTCCGTTGTAATCCGATTCTGGTTACCGTTATAACCGTAGCGGTGCCGGAACCCATAGTCCGTTTCACTGAATAGAGAAATGTATTCCACCAGCCTGCCCTTTTTATCGTACTTAAAATAAAAGCTGGGATTACCTGTGCCTGCTTGTCCATTGCGGACTAAGCTCACCGGGTCATTGTTTTGGTTGTAGGCAAAAGGAAGGCCGTCAATACTTTTAACCCTGCAACCGGTGTATACATTGTTGCCATCGCGCGGGTCAAAGTCTTTGGGCGGTTTAAAACAGGCAGAAAAGAATAACAGGCAGGCGCCAATGGCTGCGCAAAGAAGCGTTTTTTGCTCTTTCATAAAAAAATATGTAAGGTTTAAAATGGGGTGAATGCTACTTTTCGGTAACCAGCCAATGGAGAAGAATATTCACGGGAGGGACTGCAGCCTAAAGTTAATGCAGTTATACCACGCGTGACTACTTTTTTAATTTTCTGCTTAAATTTGTAGAAAATGGCTACCAAAAAAGATATTATCGCAGCCGGTCCTTTTCTTATTTACATCGCTAAAGCGGGAGATAAAGATGTACTGGCCGCCATTCGCACCAATACAAAGGCGTTTAACAAATTGCTGAAACAGATTCCGCGTAAGAAAAGAAAACATGCCTATGCAACAGGCAAATGGACGATCAAAGAATTGCTCCAGCACATGATTGACGCTGAGCGCGTATTTGCCTATCGTGTGTTGCGAACAGCCAGAATGGATGCTACTCCTATGCCTGGCTTTGACGAAAACAGCTGGGCGTTGGCCGCCAATAGAATAGACCGGAAATGGGGCGAACTGGTAACCGAATTTAAAACCGTTCGGGCCGGCACAGAAATGTTGTTCGCAACCCTCGGCAAGGAAGAATTAATGTTTGCCGGCACCGCCAGCAACTATCCCATCAATGCATTGGCACTTGGCTATGTTATCGCGGGCCATGTACAGCATCATATCGAGATTATAAAAGAACGTTACTTGTAGCCTCCCTTCAAAAGCACCTCCATGCGGGTAATAAACAATAGTTGCGGTAAGTGGATGTACGCACTGCCGCAACTATATACTGCTTACAACCCCCCGCGCCTTGTATTTGGCACTTTAATTGTTTTAATGCGTAAAATAATTTTCCAGGTCCTGCGTTTTTGTTTAAATATCCTATAAATACAAGCACTTAGTCTTTATGAAACATTCCACCAAAGTCTTCTTCTTTATCCTGGCCGTTTCCTATACAATTTTTTACGCCATCGTGGCCGTTCTTAGCTAATACATTGCTTTCAATAGCACCCTTCTTATTTTTGCTGCATGGAAACTCCAGCGCACATTACGATACGGTTAATTCAGCCATCAGATGACAGGGCGCTTGCAACTATCATAAAAAATTCCCTTGCAGAATTTGGTGCCAATAAACCCGGTACCGCTTTTTTTGATCCTACTACGGATGCGTTGTTCCAGCTTTTTCAACAAGCCGGCAGCTTTTACTTTGTAGCAGAAAAGGCGAATGAATTATTGGGGGGAGCGGGCATTTTTCCGTCGGCAGGGCTGCCGGAAGGTGTGTGTGAACTCGTTAAAATGTACCTGCATCCGGCGGCAAGGAGCAAAGGCCTGGGTCGTTTGCTTATCCACCAATGCCTTGAGCGGGCAGCGTTGGCAGGCTATAAAAAAGTGTACCTGGAAACGATGCCGGAACTGGGTAAAGCCGTTAGCGTCTATGAAAAATTTGGCTTTACCTATTTGAAAGGACCAATGGGCAACACCGGCCATTTTGGATGTGATATATGGATGATAAAAACGTTGGCCTGACTCGCATGACTGATCGAACACCAACCATAACTATTCCTCCGGGGGCTTTTTCTTAAACTTATTTTTATTCCAGGGTGCAAATCCTTTGCCTGCTTTTTTTGAAACCGGCCCTGCTTTTTTTACGGATGCATCTTTTTTTGGAGCCGCTTTTTTCTTAAAACTGCCCACCACACTTTTGCTTACCGCTATCCTTCTAGCGCCGGCTGATCTGGTTTTACCGGTGGCTTTAACGGGAGCTGCAGCATTGTCACCATTTACCGGGGCCGCTTTTTCATTCAACTCCTTTTTGTCCTTCGCTGTT
>JBDSEV010000056.1:0-14064 GCA_039919885.1 Chitinophagaceae bacterium | reverse complement strand
ATGTAGTGCTTATTGAGCTTAGTGGAAAATAAAATGTAGGTATAAGGCATAAAAAAAACCGCTCTTTTTAGAGAGCGGTTTAGTGATCCCGCTGGGACTCGGACCCAGGACCCTCCCGATAAGAAATCGGGATGCACTGCCAACTGAGCCACGGAATAAGTCAATTGTTTAAGTGAAGTCAGCCCCTGGGTTTATCAAGCGTTCAATATATTTCCTGCTTTTCATTCGCTTGATGTACAATTCCCTCCTTTTTGCTTCTATTAAAGTGTCATACAGCTCCTTATACTCAAGTGTCCAGGGAACTCCCTGGCTGGTGAATTTGGAATGACCAATATTGTGCTCATACAGCCGTCGATCGATATCTGTACAAGCGCCTATGTAGTACTTATTGAGCTTAGTGGAAAATAAAATGTAGGTATAAGGCATAAAAAAAACCGCTCTTTTTAGAGAGCGGTTTAGTGATCCCGCTGGGACTCGGACCCAGGACCCTCCCGATAAAAAATCGGGATGCACTACCAATTGAGCCACGGAATAAGTCAATTATTTAAGTGAAGTCAGGCCCTGGGTTTATCAAGCGTTCAATATATTTCCTGCTTTTCATTCGCTTGATGTACAATTCCCTCCTTTTTGCTTCTATTAAAGTGTCATACAGCTCCTTATACTCAAGTGTCCAGGGAATTCCCTGGCTGGTGAATTTGGAATGACCAATATTGTGCTCATACAGCCGTCGATTGATATCTGTACAAGCGCCTATGTAGTACTTATTGAGCTTAGTGGAAAATAAAATGTAGGTGTAAGGCATAAAAAAAACCGCTCTTTTTAGAGAGCGGTTTAGTGATCCCGCTGGGACTCGGACCCAGGACCCATACATTAAAAGTGTATTGCTCTACCAACTGAGCTACGGAATCATCCCTTTATTTTTCGGAGTGCAAAAATAGGGATTATACCCTTTGTACCAAATTTTCTAACTTATTTTATTCAGCTAGTTTCCACATTTGTTTATAAACCAAGGGAACGCAGACGCAATATGGGTTTGGGTGTATAAGATGAGCGAACGGCCTTGCCATGAAGAAAACGAAGTAAGCAGCGATTGTTGTTGGAGCCACTGCACCGGCTGCTATGGCCATTTTGTTTTATTTGCCAAACTTACCGGCCAGTTGCGCATTTTCTGCATCCCTGATGAAAAATTCTTTCAGGGCCAGTAATTTATCGGTGTTGATAAGGTCTACGCCGCAGCCCCGTAGAAAATTCCACACCACTTCTTTTTCGGGTGCGCCCCAAAGCCGCACTTTCGTGCCGGAGAGATGCGCTTTATTAACGAGCTGTAATAGGTTTTCTCTTTCCCGTTCCGGTATCGCACCTTCGCCTTTCCATTTCATCAGCCTGGAGTATTTACAGCTGGCCGTGCTAAACATCTCCGGGCAGTCTTCCGGTTTGTTGATGTTTTTCAAATCTGCATCCACAAACACAAACCTGGAATCTTCCTTCTTCAGCAACTTTAAGGGCCGGTGCCCGGTGAGTACCAGGGTAAGATTGCGTATGGTAACCTTACCTTTTTCGCAGGTAGACAGGATGGATTTGTATTTATTGAGCGTTTTTCTTAGCGCTGCATATGTTTTTTTACCATTCGATTTAATATCAATCATCAGTACAACGGTGTCAAGCGGCGTCTGCGGCTGCCCTTGACCGTTAGACAAATGATTCAGGAAGGGCCGGAGGTATAATTTTTCTATGGTGTGTTTCTTTTTAAAAAATGCCAGCTTGTGCGCTACCACCAGTTTGGAATGCCTTAAATAAACATCGGCTTCAAAATGGGTAAAACCATTTGCCATGGCGTCAAATAAGGGGCGTTTGTGCCAGTAGTCGTTGTGCGCATATGCATGTGGTAAGGGAATAATCTGGGCTGCTACCGTGACGGACAAGAAAAGCATGATGAACGCTGGGAGGAAGAATCGTTTTGCCAAAGGCCGGATGTTGCTCATGCGATTAACAGTTCACAGTGTACAGAATAAAATACAGTTTTCCTACGGGCTGATAAGATAACGCATTAAAGCAAAAAAAATTATTTATTTCCGTTTTTAGCTTTATCCGGTTCAAGCGTCCTTTCCGGCTGATAGCGTTTATCAGCGGGCCCAACGAATATATCGAGCCCTCCTGTTACCTGCATGTTAATCAGATGGGGAAAACTTTTAACCGGTCGCCAGTGATTGCTGCAGCCGTGCTACCGATTCGGCGTCCTCGGCCAGCACATACAGCACATCTTCTGCCTGCAATTTTGTTGAACCATTGGGGGCTATGTACGTACCTGCGCGTTTAACGGAGAGTATGGTGATGGTGGGCGCAATCGCGAGGTCTACAATCCTTTTTCCGGCGGCCGCCGAATGATGGGTAAGCTGTATCTCTTTCATTTCAGCTTTGATATTGTCTGATAGTTCAAAATCAAGTCCGCTCCTCTTTTTTATAGCGGGTGGCAAAGTAACATGCAGCAGCCTGGCAACATAGGAAAGCGTAGTGCCCTGCAGCAAAACGGAGGTGACCGATATAAAAAAAACGAGGTTAAAAATAAGGTCCGATTTCGGTATGCCTGCCAGCAGGGGATAAGTTGCAAATACGATGGGAACACCGCCGCGCAAGCCTACCCACGATAAGAAAAATTTACTGCGGGCGTTCACCTTAAAAAACGAGAGTGCTGTAAAAACGCCGATAGGCCTTGCAACAAATATCAGAAACGCAGAAATTAGCAGGCCGGTACCAATCAGGGGTAACACGCGTGATGGAAACACAAGCAGCCCCAAAGTCAGGAATAAAATGATTTGCATCAGCCAAGCCTGGCCGTCGTAGAATTTTATCAGGCTTCTTTTGTGCACCATATTGCTGTTGCCCATTATAACCGCACATATATAGATTGCCAGGAAACCGTTTCCACCAATGGCATGCGTAACAGAATAAGTGAATATGGCCAATCCTAGGGTAAGTACAGGATACAATCCGTCAGTTTCCAATTTAATGTTGTTAATCAGCCAAACACTGCCTTTACCCATGAGGTAGCCAATAGCACCTCCGATAATGAATTCTTTCAGAAATGAAATTAGCAGGTCTGCAACACTCATATTGTTGGAAGCAATTATGCCGGTTAAGGTAACCGTAAGAAAATAGGCCATGGGATCGTTGCTGCCGCTTTCCAGTTCCAGCATTGGACGCAAGGATCCTTTCAACGCAATGCCCTTATTTCGTAAAATAGAAAATACGGCCGCTGCATCGGTGGCCGAAACAATTGCACCAAGCAACAATCCTTCCACCAGGGAAAAACCAAAAGCATAATGAACAAATACACCCACCGAGAGTGCCGTAAAAAACACACCAAGGGTTGACAGGGCAATTCCTTTTCCTAAAACAGGTTTGATACTTTGCCAGTTGGTGTCCAGGCCTCCTGAAAACAATATAAAATTTAACGCTGTTACCCCTATCAGTTGTGCGATGGCGGCATTATCGAAATGAATATTGCCAATTCCTTCAGAGCCAGCCAGTACCCCAATCACCAGGAAAAATATAAGCGTTGGTACTCCCAGCCGGTTGGTCGTTTTTCCGGCAATAACACTCAGTAGTAACAACAATGATCCTATCAATAAAATATTTCCGGCATTAATTGACATAGAAAAAATTTAGTACGACAGCGTACGATTGGCAGGATAAATAACTAACGTAAAATATTTGTACCCGGTAACGGTGTTGTTACGTAGTTTGATCAGCACCCGTAACCGCATACAGGCAACTATTACCAGAAGCTATGGAAGGAATAATTGTGCAAAAGCTGGTTATTCCCCGGTGCAGCCCGTGCTGGCAAAGGCAATACCTCTTGCGATAATTTTACAAAAAAAATGCAATGCTGTTGACCTGGCGTGACCACAGTTTTCAAAACCTGCTGGTTGCTGGAAAAAACAGGCATGGCTATGGGGTCGCTTGCGATAGTTTTTTTCACCAGATCATTTTGCGGGGAAAAGACAGCATGAAAAGTCTGTGGCAATGTGGAGCCGCAGGCCGTGAGCTGTAAAAATAAAGTTTGTTCACTGGCCCGCAGGGTCATGGCAAGCACGAGCAAAATAACTATATAACAGGTCCGCCTCATGGCCGTAAAGATAGCAAATTGGGTACAGAAAGCACTAGCCGTCGGCGAGGCACCAGCAATCACTTTTTACTACGTGGTAATTAAGTAAAAATAATCTCCCTTCAGTTTGTACGGTATTGCAGCCAGCAATTTGTTTCCAGGTTATTGAATGTTTACTCAATTTCTGCTGCAGCATGGTTATTATCAGAGCACCGCCAGCGCCTGGTCCAAATCTGCCATCAGGTCTTCTACGTTTTCAATGCCCACGGAATAACGGACAAGACTCTCAGGTATGCCTAAGTGCTTTCTTTGTTCTTCTGACAGCTCCACATGGCTGGTCGTCCGCGGCGGTCCGGCCAGTGTACTTACTGATCCGAGGCTGGCCGCCAGGTGCACCAATTGCAGTTTTTGCAGGAATTTCTTTACAAACTCATAGCCACCATCGAGGGAGAAACTCATAATGCCCCCGAAGCCCGACATTTGCGATTTTGCGATGGCATGACTGGTATGTGTTTCCAACCCAGGATAAAATACATCGCTTACTTTGTTATGCCCTTTCAGGTATTGTGCAATTTTCATTGCAGACGCATTTTGCCTTTCTATTCGAAGTTCCAGGGTTTTCATGCCACGGGCTATCATGTATGCCGGGTCGGCCTGCAGGCTGGCACCATTGATTTCCCTGAACTGGTAAACTTTTTGAACCAATTCTTTGCTGCCGCACAACAATCCACCCATCGCATCGGAGTGACCACCTAAAAATTTGGTAGCGCTGTGTAATACCAGGTCGGCACCGAGTGCAAGCGGGTTCTGGTTAATAGGTGTTGCAAACGTGTTATCCACTACCACTACTGCACCCACTTTTTTGGCAGCGGCAGCCAGTCTTTTTATATCAACAACTTTTAGGGTAGGGTTGGTCGGCGTTTCGAGATAGACAAGATCGCAACCGCGCGCAATGGCCGCTTCCAGCGCGTCGTGGTCCAATGTCTCGCAAAGCTCCACCTGCACATTGTAGGAGGGGAGAAATTCAAGAAACAGTTTGCTGGTACCGCCATAGGTATCTTTTATTGAAACAACTTTTTTACCGGGACCCAGCAATGCAAACAATGTGTTGCTGATGGCACCCATGCCGGTGGCAAACGATGTGGCAGCTTCCGCACCTTCCAGTATCCGGATTTTTTCTTCCAGCACATGCACTGTAGGGTTGGTATTGCGGCTGTATATATAACCAGCTGCTTTACCCAAAGAAACGTTGTGCCACTCCTCCAGGTCGTGGTATGCAAACGCCACACTGTTTACAATTGGCGTAGTAACAGCGCCATTTACAAAACGATCGGTTTCGCCCGCCCATACTGCTGCCGTACTCTTTTTTTGCTTAGAAAAATCCATTGGTTAACCTGTTTATTTTTTTATAGAATGATGTTCCATATAGTTTACCGTTAGGTGGCAAAGCGCTTTTACCCCCGTGTTCATGCCACCTTCATCCAGCATAAAACCGGGCGTATGGTGCCCAACCTGGTCTCCCTGGCTGGTTTTTGGAGCAGCGCCGGTACTAAAAAAGAAGCCCGGTACTTTTTGTGCGAAGTAAGCAAAATCTTCTGCGCCCATGCCGGCGGGCACCAATTGCGTATTCTTTTTACCCGCAATAGCCTCAAGCGTTGGCACCATCTCCGCCGTAAGTGTTTCATTATTGCTGAGCATGGCATCTTCCATACTGATGACCACCTGTGCGGTGGCACCGGCACTAGCGGCAATATTGGAAACAATTTCATTAACGCGGCGGTAAATGGTATTGCGCATGCTGGTGTCAAGTGTACGTATGGTACCAATTAATACGGCTTCCTCCGGAATAATATTTTCCCTGTTGCCTGCATGAAAAGCGCCCACGGTTACAACGGCTGCATTGTTAGTAAGCGGCATGTTTCTACTTACGATGGTTTGTAATGCCATCACAATTTGGGCACCGGTTACGATCGGGTCAACGCCCGACCACGGAGAAGCGCCATGCGATTGTTTGCCTTTAATGGTAATACGAAAAATATCATTTTCTGCACTTACACTGCCGGGGCGATACGTAAAAACGCCCGTGGGGTTACCGGAAGAAATATGCTGACCAAAAATAACATCCACTTTCGGATTGTCAAGAACGCCTTCTTTCACCATTAACTTCGCCCCTCCTTCTTCCCCGGTAGGCGGTCCTTCTTCACAAGGTTGAAAAATAAATTTTACCGTTCCTTTTAAATCTGCTTTTACAGCAGCAAGGATCTCTGCAACGCCCATCAGCATGGCCACATGTGTATCATGACCGCAGGCATGCATTACGCCGGTAGTTTTTCCTAAATAGTCTGTTGTAACGATGGATTTGAAAGGAAGATCATTCAATTCTGTAATGGGAAGCGCATCCATATCTGCACGCAATGCAACCACTGGACCGGGGTGGCCACCCTTTAGCAGACCCACAACACCCGTTTTTCCTACGCCTCTCTTAACCTCAATGCCCAGCGACCGCAGGTGCGCCGCTACTTTGCCGGCGGTGCGGAATTCCCTGTTGCCCAGTTCTGGATGCTGGTGAATATCGCGGCGCCACTCAATTACTTTGGCATCTATTTGCTCAGACAATTTATCCATGTGCAACAGCAGCGCGCTTGCATCGGCAGCATTGCCGGGTGCCGGTATTCCCGTTTGGCAAAAAGCGGTTAAGGTAAACAGCAAGCCGGGCAGTAACCGGCAAATGCTGCAGCAGAAGTTTCTCATGCGTAAACATTGATTATTGCCGGAAGATAAAGAAAATCAAGTTGCCTGCAGTAAAATTGGTAATCGGCTGGTATCGGTCGATTTACAGGTAATGCAAGAAAAATTGCAAGGCCAGATGGTTACCCTGCAAGGCAGCGCCGGCAATAAAACAAAGGCTATGTTTCTGTAAAATAATTCAACAATATTTTACAATTGGGGTTGGTGATTTTTCGTGCTCCAACCACTGGCAATTATGCAAAAGTGGTAGGCGGTAAAATAGGTTTATCGCCGGCGATGGATTGCTTAAATTTTGAAGAACTACTTTCCAGCCAACTTTTCCTCCGCCTGCAACGTTCTTCACAATAAATAAATCCAGCATAAGCCATGGTGAAGCTTATCGATTCTTCATCAAAAATACTGCGACGTCCATTGGTAGAAATTGCAAACAATCTTTTTTGAAAAACCCTGTATTTTCCTCCTGATAATTAATTCTTTGATTGTAGCGGCGCACGACAACTAAATGTCGCGAAAGCTGCATTCGATCAATAAAATAATGCACGTGGCAATGCTTACTGAATATTAAGGAAAAGATATCGCTAAGTAATCGTCAATCCCTTATAATTGCAGAATGGAATCAGTGAATATCAAGAAACTTGCCCAGCTGCTTAACCTTTCCATATCGGCTGTGTCAAAAGCGCTGCGCGACAGCCACGATATTAGTAAAGAAACGAAGGAAAAAGTAATTGCGCTGGCTACTGAACTGAATTACCAGCCCAATCCTTATGCCAGCAGTTTGCGGAAACACAAAAGCAAAACCATTGCCGTCATTGTACCCGAAATAGCGAATAATTATTTTGCGTTGGCCATCAACGGCATTGAATCAATTGCACAGGAAAAAAATTACCATGTACTGATTTACCTGACGCATGAAGATGTTCAAAAAGAAGTAGCACTCACCAAATATTTGCACGGTGGCAGGGTAGACGGCGTACTCATCTCTGTATCCAGCACCACTACTGATTATACGCACCTGCACCAGCTTGAGAAGAACGGCCTGCCCATTGTTTTTTTTGACCGTGTATGTGAGCCGTTTGATACCGTTAAAGTAACCACGGATGATTATGAAAGCAGTTACCTGGGTACCAAGCACCTTATTGAGCAGGGTTGTAAAAAGCCTGCGCACCTGGCGATGTCGCGCAATATATCCATCGGTGATAAACGGAAGAACGGCTATTTGCAGGCGCTGGCAGATCATCACATTCCCATTAATGAATCGCTTATTGTGGAATGCAGCAACAACGAGCAACAGGATTACGAAACCATCATGCGTCTGCTGAAGGAACAACAACCAGATGGTGTTTTTGCAGCAGTGGAGCAATATGCGCTGGGTGTATATGATGCTTGCCGTGCTTTAGATTTGTTGATACCCCGGGATGTAAAAGTGATATGCTTTTCCAACCTCAGGGCGGCGTCTTTCCTTGCCCCGTCCCTGACAACCATTACCCAGCCTGCTTTTGAGATTGGCAGAGAAGCCGCATCGGTCCTTTTTAAAGCGTTGGATAAAAAAGCCTTTCACCTCAAAGATGATAACATCGTGATTAAGTCAACGCTGATAGTACGTGCATCTACCGCAAAATAAATTCGCCGCATTAATCCATTGCGCCTGCACACTGCTATTACGCAATCGCGCGCAATGAACACAAGCACTCAATTCATTTACAGGCACCATTTTTTGTACCGCATGAGCGCTTCCACAAAATAATAATCTGCGTAGGTTAGTGGCACATCCACTTCCGAATTACCAGGCAGGTGCCCAACACTGTGTTCAAGCAAAAAGCCACCATTTGTGCCAAGGGGCGCGCGGTATGCCGGAGAAGACAGGGTAGCGATCACGTTGCCTGCAACAGTTACATAACGATTTTTTTCTTTTCCTTTTGTGTACTGTGCCAGCTCCAGTAAAGCGGATGCCATTACGGATGCAGCGGATGGATCGCGCCGTGCATTGGGTATATCAGGCGCATTAAAATCCCAGTATGGAATTTTATCAGCGGGCATATTGGGATGATCAAGCATAAAAGCAGCGATATGCCTGGCCAGTGATAAATAATTGGTATCCTTTGTGAAACGGTACATCACTACAAAGCCATACAGCCCCCATGCCTGCCCGCGCGCCCAGGCAGACTCGTCCGAAAAACCCTGGTGCGTTTTTTTCCGCGATACAGTGCCGGACGCCAAATCATAATCTACAACGTGGTAAGAACTATAATCTGGCCGGTAATGATTTTTAAGCGTTGTATTGGCGTGGTTAACCGCAATCTCTGCAAATTTTTTGTCGCCTCCCTGCCGGGTCACCCATTCCAGTAACTCAAGGTTCATCATGTTGTCGATAATAACCGGGCAACTAAAATTTTTATTTGAATCCCACGACTGGATAGCAGCGATGGCCGGCCGGTAGCGGGTGCTAAGTGTTTTGGCGGCCGTAAATATAACTGCTTTGTAAGCAGGGTCTTTTGTAATATCATACGCGGTGCCGAAACTGCAAAACATTTTAAAACCTACATCGTGGTTGGGCGCAAAATTTTTTTCGGGTTCCAGCAAGGCGAGTCGTTTTTCGGCTTCTTTTTTTATAACCGTGTCTTTGGTACCTGCATAAATCAACCACAGGGTACCTGGATAGAAGCCGCTGCACCACCATTTGGTATTACTTGTTACCAATTCTTTTTTGGCTGCATTGTAACTCCGCGGCATTAGCGTGGCGGGCGTTTGCTGCATCAGTACCTTGTATTGGGCTGCTGCAAACTTCAGATCCGCTTCAATTAATTTCTTCATGTTTTTTTTAGTAGCCTGGCCGCTTGCTGACAGCACTAAAAAAACACAGGCGATGCACTGAACGATTGTTTTCATATTATTTTGTCTGTTGTATAATGTTGGAGCATGATGCTGTGTCAGCAATAATTAATCGGCGAACCAATCAGGTAGACATTCTCCTGATTAAGCCAACCGCGGTGGTTATCTGTGCAAATCCCGTTGTAGCAGCGGTATTATTCGCACCCGTATCTTTCTTTAGTATTTTCATCAGTTCCGTTACAATTACCCTTCCGATATTAGCGGGAAATTGTTCGATGGTGGTTAAAGACGGGGTAACAATTGCGGAGCGCGGGTCATTTGAATAACCAACAATTTTAAGTTCGACTGGCACCTGCACGTTGATTTCTTTTGCAAAATGAAGTGCTTCCAGGGCGCTGACGTCGTTGGCCGCAAAAATTGCATCCGGGTAAGGCTTACGCGCGAACAACCTGGTCATGGCCTTCCGGGCGTTTGCCGCGCTCAGTTCATGATAGAAAGTAAGATTGTTCAGGATCGGCGTATTGTATTGGCGCATGGCTTTCTCAAAACCTGCAAACCGGTCAATGTAAATGCTGCAATTCAATGGCCCTGATATATAAGCGATCCTGCGACAGCCCAGTTCCAGCAAATGTGCACCCCCCAGGTAGCCGCCGCGGAAATCATCCCCTTTTATAATACTCGCAGGGTACGGAGTCACCGGTACGCGGTCGTAAAAAATGACCGGTATATCGTTTTCGGTGAGCGTATCAAAATGACTGAAGTCGGTTGTAAAAAGCGTGCAAGCCGCAATAACTGCGTCTACACGCGAGGCATATAAGGTATTGGTGAGTTTTTTTTCCAGTTCAATGGAATCGTTCGATTGGCAAATGATGAGGTTGTAACCGTGTGCGTGCAATTCATTTTGAATGGTAGTAATAATTTCCGCGTGTACAAACATGGAGATCCGGGGCACAATTAACCCTACCGTGTTGGTTTTATTGGTGCGCAGGCCAGACGCCATAGCATTCCGTTTATAGCCTACTTCTTCCACCATTGCCATCACCTTGCTGCGGGTGGCCGCATGCACGTGCGGATGATTGTTTAGTACCCGCGAGATAGTGGCGGGCGACAAGCGCAATATCCTTGCGATGTCATGAATGGAATTTTTACGGGCTGGCTTTTTTTTCATTATGTGGTTGAAAATGCAAAGTATACTTCGGTCATAACAGGCCGCTAATGGAAAATGGTTTTAGTAGTAAATGAACTGAAATCGGTTCCATGTAAAAGCTTGTAAAGACAACGCGTGCGGGAAATATGCTGGAGATCGGAAAAGGCGATAACCTCATTAAACGGCAATTTTGGCATAAACAATCGGTTTTAACCGGTAGGCAAATAGAACAGTTCAAACTTGGGTAAAAAAACTGGAATCGGTTTCAGAAAACAAAAATTTATTTACTGAAACGTTTGAGTAAAAATCGGTCAACTAAAACCGGTAGTTGGAATAGAGTCTGGCAGAGAAACAGTAATTTTCTTTTTCGAATTGCCGTGCAATCGTGCTTATTTCTTGCACTCACATCCTTGTTAACCGGTCTGCCGGGGGGTAATGGACTCGCATAAAAAATTCTTTTGAACGTAATATTGTCTATATGAAATGTAAAACACTTCTTACCGCTGCGCTGCTGCTGCTTACCCATTGTATAGGATTAGCCCAAACGGATTACATTGGTGATGCAGCCAATCTGCCTGCGCATCCACGTATTTTATTGTTGGCAGGGGAGGAAGCGCCTATTAAAAAAATGATAAGCAGCGATAAAATCTGGATGGGCCTCCAGCAGGCCATCTTAACAGCGTCTGATAACCTGCTAACACTTCCTCCGGTAGAGCGAATAAAAATAGGCCGCCGCCTATTGGATAAGTCCAGGGAGGCATTGCGCCGGTTGTTTTTTTTATCATATGCGTACCGCATGACCTCCGATGCAAAGTATCTTCAGCGTGCAGAAAAGGAAATGCTGGCTATTGCTGCGTTCAGCGACTGGAATCCTTCTCATTTTCTGGATGTTGCAGAAATGACGATGGCAATGTCAATAGGTTACGATTGGTTGTACAAAGAACTCTCACCGGCTTCGAGAACCATTATCAAAGAGGCTATTATTAAAAAAGGCCTAGAACCTTCGCTTGATGCAAAAGCAAACAGCAACTGGCTCAATGCAGAACACAACTGGAACCAGGTATGCCATGCAGGCATGGCTTATGGCGCATTGGCTGTTTATGAAGAGCAGCCGGAACTGTCCAAACAGATCCTCAACCGTTCCATTAACAATGTACCGTCTTCGATGAAGGATTATGCGCCCGATGGCGCCTACCCGGAAGGATATGGCTATTGGGGTTACGGCACCAGTTTTAATGTAATGCTCATCAGCCTGCTCGATAAAGCTTTTGGACAAAATTTCGGATTGAGTGATAAGCCTGGTTTTTTAAAGACGCCGGCTTACCTTGAAAACATGACGGGGCCGTCCGGCCAGCCGTTTAATTATTCGGATGCGGGCAGCGGCGGTGGTTTGCAGCCTGCGATGTTCTGGTTCGCACAAAAAAATGCAGATCCATCTTTGTTATGGGTGGAACGCAAGCGCTTACTCAACGAGAATTCTAAACGATACACCAACGACAGATTATTGCCTGCTGTAATGTTGTGGGGAGGAAAAGTGAGCATCAACCAGGTAGTAGCCCCTGCCGCAACCATGTGGGTTGGCAAAGGGAAAAGCCCGGTAGCGCTCATGCGTACGTCATGGACCGACAGCAACGCAGTATTCGTAGGAATGAAGGGCGGATCGGTTTCCGTAAACCATGCGCACATGGACATTGGGTCATTTGTAATGGAAGCGGAAGGAGTAAGGTGGGCGATGGATTTTGGCATGCAGGAATACGAATCACTGGAATCGAAGGGACTGCAGATTTTTGGAAGAACGCAGGATGCGCAGCGGTGGACAGTATTTCGTTATATCAACCAGGCACATAATACCCTAACTATAAATGACCAGCACCAGCGCGTAGTCGGCTATGCGCCGATTACCGGATACAATTCAGCAAAGGATTTTATGAGCGCCAGTACCGATCTCACAGAAGTGTATAAAGGGGCTGTTGCAAAAGCTGAACGTGGTATTGCCATTGTTGATCAGCAATACGTGGTGGTACGCGATGAGATACAAGCGCTTGATACGGCCACTACCGTGCGGTGGACATTGCTAACCCCGGCCAGTGTAACCATTACCGGAAAAAATACAGCAACACTCACCAAAGACGGTAAAAAGCTTTTGTTGCAGGTGGAAGCTACGCATGGAACGATCGCCATGAAAACATGGCCTACTGATCCGCCACCCAATAGTTATGATGCGCCCAACCCAGGCACTACAAGGGTGGGCTTTGAGTTAAGCATGGATGCAAAATCAGCTACGGCTATCACCGTAAGACTGGTGCCGGAAAAAGCCGCAGGCAAAGCCAAAAAGAAAATTGCCGCCCTTCAAGACTGGAAACATGATTAAACAGTATACCGCTCGGCAGCAATTGAATGCTGCCCTTTCCAGCGGCAACCCTTGCCTGCCCGCGCAAGATTTCTTAAAGTTACTGGGCCTCTTTTTAGTAATGCTGTGGTTGCAGATGAATGTATACGGCCAGGACAAACGGGCAGATGGATATAAAGGAATCTGGTTTACGCTTGGACAATTCTCTGCCTACGGCGATAAATACTCCGGTGGACTCGGCACTTATACTTCCAGTCATGTACCCGTTGCCATCTATTCGGCAAAAGCGAATAAAACATTTTTTGTATACGGCGGTACCACCGCGGAAAATGAAAGGCATTTGCTAATCATGCTTTCATATTACGATCACAAAACAAAGCAGGTACCCAGGCCCGTTATAGTCTACGACAAAGCAGGGGTGGATGACCCGCACGACAACGCATCGCTGTCTATAGATGAGAACGGCTTTATCTGGGTGTTTGTAAGCGGCAGAAATACCAGCCGCCCTGGTATATTACTTAAAAGCAAAACGCCATTTGCAATAGGGGATGGGTTTGAAAAAATAAAGACCGCGGAAATGACCTACCCGCAGCCCTGGTGGTACAAAGGCAAAGGATTTTTGTATTTATTTACAAAGTATACCAATGGGCGCGAATTGTACTGGTCGTCCAGTAGCGATGGCGTACACTGGCAACCCGACCAGCAACTGGCCGGTATGGGCGGCCACTACCAGGTGTCCAATACATGGCAGCATAAGACCGTGAGTATTTTCAATTACCATCCCGGTGGCAATGTTGATAAGCGGACCAACCTTTACCTGGTTCAAACAACAGATATGGGTAAAAGCTGGACAACCATTACGGGTAAAGTATTGACGACCCCGCT